>JASJYA010000033.1 GCA_030125685.1 Actinomycetota bacterium | reverse complement strand
GCTCATGGCGGCCAATGGGGGAACCCCACCCTGAACACTGCACAGATAGACAGACCGGTGCTCTCCTATTCGAGAAGGGCGTATCTGAGAAGGACCGCAACATGCGGAAATCGGAGCGGGAGGGAGATCATCGTGGCGTATGACGAAGTCCCGAACAACAACACCGCGTCCGCCGGCAGGGCCGGTGAGAAATACGAGATCGTCGTGAAAAGCGCCCCGGTGCCCAAGCGGTGGCTGCGCCGACTCGGATCCCTTGCCGCCGGTGTCGTTTCCCAGGGCACCGGCTTCATCCCAGGCGGACAGAGAATCAGGGTCAAGGACCGGGTGAGCGGGGAGACGGTCGCGGAGTTCAAGCAGGGTTTCGGTAACGACGTTGATGTGGCCGGTGACCTCATGGGGAAACTCACCAGACTGTCAATCGAAGAGTTCGAAGACGAGTTCATCCCGACGCCGTGAGTCGGCGCCCTCTTCACCGACCTCGCAGCTTCAGGATAAGCGGCACTTCGCCAGCTGATAGCTGAATGCCGACGTCGGCATAGCGCTCATTTCCGAAGAGCCGGATAACAGCGAACTCGCGCGTCTGGCTCCGCTCCTCGCTCGCTGGATGACAAGATTGTGACCATCGCTGTTGGGCGTCAGAGAAGATCCGTCGGTTCAACGCGCTGGCAGAGGGTTCGTAATCGTTCAGGACGGTGAGGCGCCGTTACGGAGTCTCGATGCTTGCGACCATGATCAGGATTATCGCCTCACCGTCGTCAGCGTACTGCCAAGAAATCCGGACCACGTCACTCGACAGGTAGATCCTTCCTGTCGACCAAACCTGTTCGCCGGCGATCGATCTCAAGGAATTGCGCATTGGGGCCGACTCGCTCACGGGATCTGCCGCACGCTACCCTGCGGGTGTGAGGGACACTCCGAGACGCCACCGCAGACACCGGCGCGGCGAAGAACGCGAACCAGACCTGCTTGCCAACGTTCGTTCGATGCTGCGCGAAGGGCCCGTCGACCTCCTTATGGGAGCGAGCCAATTCCTGGAGATCGCTACACCGCGCCCGCTCGACGAGTGGGGCCGCGACAGTTCCGCCGGGCCGTCGCTGGAGAACCTGTTCGAGTCGTTCCTCGGAATCGACCGGTTGGAGACCACAGCACTGCTCTACGCCCTACTGCCGATGACCAACGATGTGGCCCTCGCCGCTGAAGTCCACGCAGAACTCTCTCGGCGCCGCACTTCACTCCCCCGCTGGGTCCGAGAGATCGAAGATATCGAAGTGACAGAGGTCAACGAACTGCGTCACGTCCTCGGTGATGGGGACAATGTGATGGTGTCAGTCGCGTGGCCATCGGGACGGGAGATGACGGTGCTGGTGTACATCGACCACAACCTCGGAACGCTCGTCAAGGACGCTTTCCCGGCCGCCGAGGGCCCAGCACACTTCCAGAAGTTGTTGGATGATCGGACTGACACCGACACGACCTTCGCCTCTATCGATCCAGCCGATGCAAAAGCCCGGGTTATCCAAGCAATCACAAAAGGCGAGCGCACCTTCCCTCCGCTCACCACTGAAACGTGGCCGAGTTGCCGCAGCCTCGTGGAGTGGGTAATTCGTCAGCTTCCGGACGGGGGCCGCGGCTACGCCCGTCCCGAGTGGACCGATCAGCAGCGAGACGAATTGGCCGCAGCCTTCGTCGCCTCACCCTTCGCGGTGGATCTCCGCGAGCACAACGACACCGACGACATCGTTGCAAACCTCATCTGGTTCGCTTGCGACTACGGGCCGGGCGACCCACTGAGATGGAGCACGGTTGCGGTCGAGATTCTCCTGACCGATTGGTTCCCACGCCAGGTGATGTCCGACCGGCAGTACATGCAGCAGATGCCTGCCGTATTGCGGGCCTTAATCCGCTACGCCCATCACGAGAGATCAATCACGCCATCTCTCACCGTCGAGACAATCGAAGGGGTGGATCGCTGGGAGCCGGAGTACCGGCGTGCGATCGCCTCCCCCGCTACACCACTCGGGATCGTCCAAGCGATGCGGGGATTTCACGACGATGTCGGATATGACGACAGAACCTACGAGGAGATCATGCTCGAGAGTCTCGCCGTGCAGGTAGGGGGCGAGGGCGCACTCGAATCTCTCGACGCAAACCCGATTCCTGACGAAGCATTCGACTGGGCCGACATCCCCGACGATGTTCACGCCCGGGTAGGCGATATCCTGGATCTCACGGATCGCTGCTGCAACGAGACGCTCGATGTCGAGTACCGCACCATCGCGAGGCGCCTCCTCGCACAGGCTGCCCGCGGTGACTCCGAGGTCTTTCGGCGCAAGGCCCGCAGCGACTACGCAGCTGCAGCCCTTCTCTGGACAATCGGCACAGCCAACGATCTCTTCCGCACGAGGATGTTGGTGAAAGACCTGACGGGCTGGTTCGACATCGCTCAATCGTCCGTCTCGCAGCGCGCTACGACGCTGCGAAAGGCAGCCGGGTTGCCCGCCGATGACTACTACCGCACCCACCGTCTCGGGGATCCGTCGTTGCTTCACTCCGAGAAGCGGGCATCGCTCATCGAGCTGCGGGACCGGTATCGGGAGATCCAGCGACAGACTGATCTGTAGTCCGGCACGTCGCCGGCTGATAGCTGCCGGCCGGCAACCGCCTACTCCAATCCGGCGAGGACTTCGTCGGGGATGTCGAAGTTCGCGAAGACGGCTTGGACGTCGTCGAGATCCTCGAGTGCGTCGACGAGGCGGAGCACCTTCGGCGCAGACGCGACGTCCACGGGGATCGAGGTCGAGGGCAGATACGTGATGTCGCCCGAGTCGATCTGTACGCCGGCGTCCTCAAGTTTGGATCGAACCCGCGACAGGTCACTTGGAGCACAGATAACCTCCCACTGGTCCCCCTCCGCGGTGATGTCCTCTGCGCCGCCATCGAGCGCCGCCATCATCACGGTGTCCTCCTCCCCGGTTGCGAGTAGGTAGCCCTTCTGTTCGAAGAGATAGGCGACCGAACCTGGTTCGCCGAGACTTCCCCCATTCTTCGTGAACGTTGACCGCACGGCTGAGGCCGCCCGATTCCGGTTGTCGGTGAGGATCTGGACGTACAGCGCCACCCCCCCAGGTGCATACCCCTCGTAGAACACTTCGATGTAGTCGACACCATCGACGTCACCCGCTCCTCGAGCCACCGCTCGCTCGATGTTCTCCTTCGGGACCGAGTTGTCCTTCGCCTTCTGGACCGCGGTTACGAGCGTGGGGTTCGCCTCAAGATCGGGACCACCGGTGCGGGCCGCAGACTCAATTCCCTTGATGAGCTTCGCGAAGAGCTTGCCGCGCTTCGCGTCCTGACGACCCTTGCGGTGCTTGATGTTCGCCCATTTAGAATGTCCTGCCACTACCGGGTCTCCTTACAGATCCTCACGCCTCATCGATGAGCGCAACCAGCATTTCGTGGAGCCGCGTGTCGCCTACGAGCTCGGGATGGAACGACGTTGCAAGGATACGACCCTGGCGAACCAACACGGGGTGCGTGTCTCCTTGACGATCGGTCACCTCTGCAAGCACCTCAACGTCCGAGCCGATCTTCTCCATCCACGGAGCCCGAATGAAGACAGCGTGCATCGGCGAATCGAACCCCGAAACCTCGATATCGGCTTCGAAGGAGTCGACCTGGCGACCGAATGCGTTACGGCGCACGCGGGCGTCGAGCACGCCGAGTTGTGGTTGCTCCCCTTCGGTAGTCGAGGATGCGAGAAAGATCATGCCTGCACATGTTCCGAGCACCGGCATACCCGAGTCGCAGCGCACTCGAATCGGCTCAATCAGGCCATAGATCGTGGCGAGTCTGCCGATGGTCGTTGACTCGCCTCCGGGGATCACCAAAGCGTCTACCACATCAAGTTCCTCAGGCGTACGAACCTCAACGGCATTGACACCAATCTCGATCAGCATTGCGATGTGTTCTCGGAAGTCCCCCTGGAGCGCGAGGACGCCGACGGTCATGAGCCGCGGTTCTGCATCATCTCGGCCGTCGGAAGCTCATCCATGTTGATGCCGACCATCGCTTCACCGAGGTTCCGCGACACCCTGCCGATCTTCTCAGGATCCTTGTAGAAGGTCGTAGCCTCGACGATCGCCCGTGCCCGCACGTCCGGGTTGTCCGACTTGAACACCCCTGAGCCGACAAAGACGCCGTCACATCCAAGCTGCATCATCAACGCAGCGTCCGCAGGCGTGGCGATTCCGCCGGCAGCGAAGTTCACGACCGGAAGCTTGCCTGTCGCGGCGATCTCCTTGACGAGGTCGAACGGCGCCCCCAGCTCCTTTGCGGCGTTCATCATCTCATTCGGCCCGACAGTTGTCAGCCAAGCAATCTGCGCGTTCATCTTGCGCATGTGCCGCACGGCTTCGACGACGTCTCCTGTGCCAGGCTCGCCCTTCGTTCGGATCATCGCAGCACCCTCCCCTATTCGACGGAGAGCCTCCCCGAGATCCTTCGCCCCGCACACGAAAGGCACGGTGAACTCGTGTTTGTCGATGTGATTCGTGTCGACCGGCGTCAGCACCTCAGACTCGTCGATGTAGTCGACACCCAACGACTGAAGCACCTGCGCCTCGACAAAATGGCCGATGCGCGACTTCGCCATCACGGGGATGGAGACGTCCGCAATGATTTCTTCGACGCGGGCGGGGTCTGCCATTCGGGCCACTCCCCCATGCGCACGGATATCTGCAGGAACACGTTCGAGCGCCATCACAGCACACGCTCCTGCGGCCTCGGCGATCTTGGCCTGTTCCGCGGACACGACATCCATGATGACGCCGCCCTTGAGCATGTCGGCAAGCCCACGCTTGACTTTGTCGGTCCCGATGTCTGGAGCTGTGTTGGCCATGTCGTGTTCCCTCGTCGCGGATTCTAATTCTACATGAGGTGGGCGTCCGTTCAGGACCGATGTCTCATAATCGCGTCCTCGTACGCCTGAACGTACTGCGCAGCGATCAATGGCCCATCGAAACGAAGAACGGCTTCAGCGCCGGCCCGCTGCATAGACTCGAGCTTTTCTCGGTCGGTAAGCAACCCGACGATCCGAGCGCCCAGAGCCTCCGAGTCACCCGGGGCCACGAAAGATCCGGCGCCACCGAGAACGCTCGTGAACGCGGGAATCGCGGACGCAACAACCGCACAACGCGAAGCCATCCCTTCAGCGACCACGATACCGAAAGACTCGCCTCCGAGATTGGGAGCGCAGTACAGATCGGACTGAGACAGCTCAGAGATCTTGGTGCGTTCGTTGACGCGACCGAGATAGCTCACTCCAGGGATCTCGTCTTCTCGTTCTGCACCGATTACGCGGAGCTCGGCGTCGGGAACCTGAGCTACTACCGCTGGCCAGGCGTCGAGGAGTACCTGCAGACCCTTGCGCGTATCGTCGCGTCCCAGGAACGTCACACGGTTCACGATCTTCTCCTCGTGGCCGTAGTCGTTCACGTCGATGCCGTTCGCGATGACGCGCGCCTTCACGAACGGCGCGACCGCGGAACCCGAGACGTGGCTCACCGTCGTGACGACATCCAGCCTCCTAATAATCTGTCTCCACAGCAGCGATCCGGCTCGATAGCCGAGCCGTATGAACCCGGAGGGATCTGCATGGAACGTGCCGACCGTTGGGATGTCGCCGATCAGCGTCGCAGCGGCTGAGACGATCGGCATCAACGGCTCATGAACGTGGACCACATCACAACCTTCGACGCCCTCCCTGACAGCCCTGACCACCCTTGGGTCGAGAGTGATCGGCATTGAGGACCGGTTCGCCGGAATCCGGATCGTGGCGCCGAGCAGCTTCGCGCCCTGGGGCCCTTCAATCCCGGGACCGATGAGTACGGACTCGTGACCAAGCTGCGCGAGCCATCGCGTCAGCCTCATTGCTTGATCCTGGACGCCGCCGGCCAGGCCGAGATCATACGGGCTGACGACGGCGACCTTCATGCGCGGTTCCGATTGTTGTGTTCTTTGGCGTCGTTCTCGCGGTCCGACGGCCAGTTCGGCTGGAACAGGTGCCACTGTGATGGTTGTCTCCTAATCATCCTTTCGAGCGTTTCTGCGACCTGTCGGGTACCAATGTTGACCCTCTCCGCACGGGTCTCCGCTTCGGGAATGATGATCGGATCGCCCACTTCTAGGATGTGTCCCCCGCCCTCCTTGAAGTACACAACCACAGGGAGCAACACCGACCCGGTGAGCTCGGCAAGGGCCGCTGGGCCGGCGGGCAGTGTGGTCTCCTCTCCGAAGAAGTCGACGGAGATCCCCCGCCCGGTCACGTCGCGGTCAGCAAGGAGAGCAAGCGCGCCACCTCCCTCGAGGTGACGAATCATTTTCGACCGCCGGTTGGGATCCGATGTGAGAACGATGTCAATGCCAAACTTGGCTCGCACATCGAGGAACCAGTCCGTAATTTTCCGATTCGGGAGATCCTCCGCGACCGCCATCAGGTTAAGGCCTATGTCTTCTGCGATCAGCCCGGCAACCTCCCAATTCCCGATGTGGGGAAGGGCGAAGACAATACCCCGACCCGCATCTCGGGCCGCGTACACGGGATCAAAATTGACGCGCTCAACGCTTCTCATGATGGATCGTCTCCGCCTCGGCCTGAACCAGAGCGTCTCAGCCCAGTACCTTCCATAGGATCGGTACATGCCATCGACGGCTTCGAAGATCACAGGGTCGCTTGCTCCCGGGCCGACCACCCGCCGCATATGACTTGCAAGAAGTGAACGATTCGCCTTGTTCCTCCCAGACGCAACCCTGCCCGCCCACACACCTAGCTTTCGAATCGCCACCTCTGGCAACATGCCGAACAGCAACGCTGCGATCCTGAAGGGGATGTAAGCAACCCAGTCCTTCACGCGTCGAGCTGCTGCCAAGTCTTGCGCACTCGCTGAGCGAGCGTCAACCCTGTGAGAACAACGAACACCCAGAGAATCGCTTCCAGAATCTCGAGTCCCGATCCACGCGCCATCAACCCAACGGCCATGAGTCCGAAGAGGATCAGGATCATTCGCTCAGCTCTCCCCATCCATCCGCCCCGCCCTTCGACGCCGACGACTTCAGCCGCAGCGCGCACATACGGGACGAGCAGGGACAAGACAAGAGCGGCGACGCTCAGGCCAAAGAGCAGCGGTTCATCAGCCACGAACACCATCACGCCGGTCCAGATCGCGATTTCTCCGAGTCGGTCAGACATCGTGTCGCTGAACGCCCCCCGATCAGAGTCCGTCCCCAGCTTTCTAGCCAGTGGACCGTCCAGGGCGTCCAAGGTGACCCCGGCGCCTGCGATCAGGCCACCGGCGAACAGGTAGCCGTACGCGATAAGCACCGCGCCCCCGATCGTCACAACAAGGCCGCCGATCGTCACAACCACTGGAACTACGCCGATCTTTGCAAGGCCGGCGGCTATCGGTTCCAAGACGGGAGCGGCTCTCTTGCGCCCTTTGAGATCAAGCAATGAGTAACTCCTTCGACGCGGAAAGGTACCACAAGTTTCGATGGTTCCATCGGAGACTAGAATCCTGGCGTGCCGGGTGCGCTCGGATCGAACCAAGGACGCATGCGCCACAATCTCAGACACGAAAGGGTGAGACCGAATGAGTGAAGACACTGCACGGCTAGAACTCCCGAATGGTCCGTACGACGTCGACCTGCTCGAATCGACCGTCGGCCTCCCAGGGCTCGACATCCGGAAGCTTCGAGCCGAATCCAGAGTCATCACCTTCGATCCAGGATTCGCGAACACCGCCATCGCGAAATCGTCGATTACGTACGTCGACGGCGCCGCGGGCGAGTTGCGCCACCGTGGCTACAGCATCGAAGAAATCGCGAAGAACTCCTCCTTTCTTGAACTCGCGTACCTCCTGTTGTACGGTGCCCTGCCGAACGCCGTCGAGCTCTCCGAGTGGGAGAATGACATCTCACACCACATGATGCTCAACGAAGAGATGCGTTCCTTCTTCGACGCATTCCCGCGCAGGGCACACCCGATGGCCGTCCTCTCTTCAGCGACGAACGCTATCTCGACCTTTTACGACGTGTACAGGCGACCGACCCGCAAAAAGGAGATCGACGCCGGCGCCCGCACCCTCATCGCGAAACTCCCGACGATCGCCGCGTGGGCGTACAAGAAGTCGATCGGCGAGCCCTACATGTACCCAAACGACGAATACTCGTACGTTGAGAGCTTCCTCCACATGATGTTCTCCCGCCCGACTCAGGAGAAGCGGATCGACCCGGCGATCGTAAAAGCCCTCAACGTGCTCCTGATCCTGCACGCCGATCATGAAATGAACTGCTCAACGGCGACCGTTCGCTCCGTCGGGTCTTCAAGGGCGAACATGTTCACGAGTGTCGCTGCCGGCATGGGCGCTCTGTGGGGTCCTCTCCACGGAGGCGCCAACCAGGCGGTAATCGAAATGCTCCAGGCGATCCATGACGACCCTGACGCCACCATTGCGTCCACGCTTGAGCGGGCAAAGGACAAGAACGACGAGTTCAGGCTCATGGGCTTCGGCCATAGGGTGTACACCAACTACGATCCGAGGGCGAAGATCCTCGCGTCGTACGCCGAAGACGTACTGGCGGCAACCGCAGGTTCGGACCCTCTCCTCGATATTGCCCGAGATCTTGAGGCGGCAGCTCTCGAAGATGACTACTTCGTCGAGCGCAAGCTCTTCCCGAACGTGGACTTCTACTCCGGGGTCATCTTCCGCGCTCTCGGATTTCCGCAACGCATGTTCACGGTCTTGTTCACTATCGGGCGACTGCCCGGATGGATCGCTCACTGGATGGAGATGAACACCGATCCCGACACCCGGATCATGCGTCCCCGCCAAATCTACATCGGTGAGCCTGCGAGGGCGTACGTCCCCCTCGACCAGCGCTGAGAGCGCTGCGAGCGCAGTAGTACGTTCCCCTCTACGTTCTACGGGATCTCGACTTCCTCCGAGTAGGTTCCAGTGACGTCTCCGGAAAGTGCGTCGACCGTCACCAGCGCCTGGTGTTCAGGCGCAGGACCGGCCTCGAATACGAGAACCTGCCAGATCGGCCTTGCGGCGACACCGGTGAAGCCGAGCGTCGCGCTCCCGTGCCCGACTTCGAACGGCGCCGTATCGGATGCGATTTCGATCGCCTGCATGTCTGTGACCTGCATGGGCCGACCCGCGATGAACTGGTATATGGCGACCCCGATGAGCGGGGCGACAGCCGTGATCCACATGAACTCGACTCCGCTCGCGACGACGATGGCCGCGGCGCCTGCTGCCGCCACAAGGTACACACCTGCCGCGGCCCGGCGATTCGCCGTGTCAAGCGACCGATACGGAATTAGCTGTTCAGAGTTCAAGTCGGGGCGCCCTGCATCTGGATCCTTCATTCGCCGTTCAGTCCGCGGCGCCGACAGCAGCCTCAAACACCTCACGGTCAAGCACAGTTTCGCCGCGATCTCGATGCCAGCGATCCCAGAGTACAAGCATCGAAGGCAGCACAAGGACGGCTGCGATCAGCGCGAGGAGGATGGTATATGCGATCACGAATCCGAACTGTCGGAACGGGATCGCCGTCGATGTGACCAGAATGCCGAATCCTGCAATCGTCGTGAGCGCAGATCCGGCGAGGGCTCCACCCGTGTGCGTGAGGGTCTCTGTAATCGCCTCGTCTGAAGACTCTGTGTCGACCCTCTCTTCGAGGTAACGATGGGTGACGTGGATCATGTAGGGAATGCCGATGCCGATACCTAGCGCCGAGATCGTCGCCGTCACAGGACCGAAGGGAATACCAAAGAGCGCCATGAGTCCGAAAACCCACACGACGACGATCGCCACAGGAAGAGTCGTGATCACACCGAGCATCGGACGTCTCGACTCGAACCAGAAGTTGAGCACTAGGAGCAGAAGGGCCGCTCCAAGGGTGAGCAGGAGCGACGAGACCTGGGAGTCTCTGAGCGTCTTGATGACGAGGTCGCTGATGATGAAGGACGACGTCGTGATCGCTTCGAGTCCGGCGGCGTTTGTCGGGGCAAATGCAGCGTTGAGTCCTTCCGCGAGTTTGCCTGCAGCCGTCTCCCCCGCCGTCGTATCGAAATTGTAGAGAGCAGATTCGTAGCTTCCATCCGAGGATCCGAGCACCGCCGCCATCGTGATCGGATCCTTGGCGAACGCTGCGTCGTACAGCGGAGTCAAGTCCGCGTCGCTGGGTACGGTGAACATCGGTGTGAACCCAACCTCAGTTGCGACGTCAGCCAGTTCGGGCTCGTACATCTCCGATGTCGGCTTGATCCATTGGAGCACGACAGATGTCAGCGATCGCCCTACCGGAAACCTGACACCGGACGCCGTGACGATGAACTGCACCTCATCGACATTGGCCGCGGCGAGGTCTGAAGCGAACAGGGCGTTCCATGCGGATCCGGTCGCGACTTCGCCTCTCACAAGTACCGATGTGGATTCGGGGAAGTCGAACCGTTCGCTCAGAGTGAGCGCCGTAGCTCGCAGAGGCGAGGTAGTGGGGACAAAGTCGAGGAAGGAGAATTCCGTTGACAGTCTCGTCATACCGAATGCGCCGAATCCTCCGAGCACGAGGGCGACGATCACCGTGAAAGCAGCGAACCTACGCGGGAGAACCGACGTCCTCCCGATGAGCTTCGGGAGTAGGCGCGACTCGCCCGCCTCGAGCCCTCCTGTATCAAGCCGACCATGCTTCTCAGCTCGCCGGTCTAGGAGTTGTCGAACCGATGGCACGAATGTGAGCATGAGCAGGAATGAAGACCCGATACCCACCGCGGCAAGCTCGCCAAATTCCGCCAGAGCTGGGAGATCATTGAACACGTTGGTCAGGAAACCAACCGCGGTCGTGAGGGTTGCGAGCACTAGCGCAATGCCGACCGTTCGTATCGCAGTGCGAACCGCAATATCTACCGAGGCGCCTTCGTGTAGTTCTTTGCGGTATCGAGCCGTCATGTGAATCGAATAGTCGACACCGAGCCCGATCAGCAGGATCGGAAGGATCTGGGCCATCTGACTGGCGTCTTCGAATCGCAGGCGACCGTAGCCGTTCATCCACTGAATCGCGAAGCCGATGGTGAGGAACGTCAACAGAGTGTCCGCCGTCGTCCTCCGAAGCCTCCGACTTCCGACCGTCCACAGCAGGAATGCTGCAAAGTAGAACAGCAGACCGATCATGAGAACTGTGCGGAGTTGCGCCTCGCCCCATGAAGCGGGAAACACATCGGGGAAGATGAGTGCAAGGCCGGGCGCCGCGACGATGCTCGAGCCAGTCGCCATCAAGAGCAGACCCACCGCATTGAGGCCTCGATCTTTCCTGCTTTCAGGCTGCACGACGAACACCACAGCGAGCACAAGGAGAATAATCAGCGCAGCCGCAGCGAGGAGACGCGCTACCTCCATCTGAAAGTCGCCCATCGACCCGAAGATCAGCGTGAGGCTGAAGGGTTCCAGCGTGATGTCCGATGGCGTCGGGGTGGACTCCACAGCAGCAGCAATCGACTCGGCTCGGTGAGAGAGCTCCTCAAAGTCCTCCGTCGTTGCATAGGTAACGATGCTGAGTCCGAATTCTGCAGTCGCGTTCTCGAGGTCAGCGTCGTCAGACACGAGCGCGGTCATGAAGGAACGAAAGTCTTCCGGTATCCCCTCCATCCCGGCTATGTACAGCGCCTTGACATCGTCGTCGGTTACAGGAACCGGGGCGCCTGCTTCGATTGCTGACAGAACCGGAGTCAGATAGCTCAGGATTCCGGGCGAACCGGGCTGGTCCAGGATGTACTGGGAAGCATCACTTCCTCGAACCGACTCCTCCATTGCCGTCACCGCTTCTAAACCGGCGAGTGTGATGACGTCCCCGGTAGCACTCGATGTCAACACCTGCATCCGCGACGTGGCCCCGAAGGTCCCAGCAATGTACGCCGAGGCACTGAGTTCAGGCGCGTCCGGAGCGAAAGACTCGTTCTGGTCTTCGGCTGGCTGGAAGTCGGAGGCGAATGAACCAAGAACAACTGTGACAGCAATGGCGGTCACGATTACGAGCCACGGCGTCTTCCGAACCACGGCCGCGAGACCGTTAACGAGCGTTTTCACAGAGTCCCTCCAAGTACAGCAAATCGACTACAGACGCGTCGCGACGGGAGGCTACAGGCGCTTCGGCGACAGTCAGTCGTCAACGCGGCGGCGCCACGAGAACCCCAATTCTCCTTGCCGCTTCATCGACGGCGACGCCGCGTTCCTCGGTGTCATCCCCCCGGATTCGGATGCCGACGGTGTCGTTGTCAACGTCGTTGTCGCCAACGACGAGGATGACGGGGTGCTTCTGAGTGATCGCCGATCTGATCTTCTCACCGACCGTCTCGTCCGCTGCATCGACGGTTACACGGATATTGGCGGCGCTGAGAGTGTCAGCGACCGCTCGGGCATACTCGTTGTGGCGATCCGCGACAGGCACCACGGTGACCTGAACAGGCGAGAGCCACCCAGGAAGGGCGCCCGCGTAATGCTCGATGAGGATGCCGATGAACCTCTCGACGGAGCCGAAGAGCGCTCGGTGAATCATCACCGGACGTTCCTTCGTGTTCTCGCGAGATGTGTATTCAAGTTCGAAGTTCTCCGGTTGCGCGAAGTCAAGCTGGATGGTCGAGAGCTGCCAACGACGCCCTATCGCGTCCCTGATGTGAATGTCGATCTTCGGTCCATAGAAGGCGCCCTCCCCCGGCGCGAGCTGATACGGGAGATCAGAGTGTTCAAGAGCCGCTGCAAGGTACTCCTCGGCCTTGATCCACAGGTCAGGGTCACCGATCCCTTTCTCCGGTCTCGTTGAGAGGTCCGCTTCGAAGTCCTCAAAGCCGAAGTCACGCAGCACCATCAGCACAAAGTCAAGCAGGCTCCGGAGTTCCCCCCGTAGCTGTGATTCCATCGTGAAGATGTGGCTGTCGTCCTGGGTGAATCCTCTCGCCCTCATCAGTCCGTGGAGCACGCCTGATCGTTCGTATCGATACACGGCGCCGAGCTCAAACAGCCGGAGGGGAAGTTCCCGATACGACCGGCTCCTCGACTTGTATATGAGGATGTGGAACGGGCAGTTCATCGGCTTGACAAAATATTTTTGGCCCGGGCTGTTCTCTCCGCCGTCGAGTTCCATGGGCGGATACATGCCATCGCGATAGAAGCGCAAATGGCCGGATGTCTCCCACAAGGAGGCTTTTGCCACGTGCGGCGTCAGCACGTATTCGTATCCGAAGGCGGCGTGGGTCCTCCGCGAATAGTCTTCGATAGTGTTGCGGAGTATGCCGCCCTTCGGATGCCACACCGCCAAACCGCTGCCAAGCTCGGAGGGAAACGAGAACAGGTCGAGTTCGGCGCCGAGCTTGCGATGATCTCGCTTCGCAGCCTCTTCGAGGCGCACGATGTATGCATCGAGAGCCTTTTTCGACTCCCAACCGGTCCCGTAGACCCTCTGGAGCTGCGCTCGATTCTCATCACCACGCCAGTACGCCCCCGCCGACTTCATGACTCGGAAGGCCTTGAGGCCTCCGGTGGAAGGCAGATGAGGTCCGCGGCACAGGTCGACGAATTGGCCGTTACGGTAAATACTGACAGTCTCGCCGCCGACCCCTTCGCCCGCATCGACACCTTGGATGATCTCTCGCTTGAATGGCTGATCGGCGAACGTTTCGAGCGCTTCATCGATACTCAGCTCTCCACGGTCGAATGACTGGTCGGCGGCGACGATCTCCCCCATCTTCGCCTCAATGCGGCTCAGGTCGTCCGGGGTGAAGGGCTCGTCAACCTGAAAGTCGTAGTAGAACCCGTCCTCGATCGCTGGTCCGACAGCGAACTTCGCTCCTGGAAACAGTTCAAGGACCGCCTGGGCCATGATGTGGGCGGCCGAATGCCTTATGACGTGGCGGCCGGCTTCCGTGTTCTCCGTGACGATAGACACTGCCGCGTCTTCGGCCAGCGGCCTATGGAGGTCGTACATGTCTCCGTTCACTGTTATTGCCACCGCAGCCTTCGCGAGGCGTGAACCGATGTCAGACGCGATTTCGTAGCCCGTGACACCGTCCTGGTATTCGCGTTCGGAGCCATCCGGAAGCGTGATCGTTAGCGGCATTCCAATAAGTCCTCTTTGATGAAGCGGTAAGAGTACCTCGTTGCACGTCGAGTCCGTCTCGACCTGCAAGAATGCCCCACACGAGGGAGGATCCAACTGTATCCACGAACGCTTGCTCGAAAACTCGCTGCCGGCGCGACAATTCAGGAACTGACAAGCGCTACGCCCGGCATCAGCGCAAACGAGGTGTACCGAATTTGGCGGGAGCCTGACAGTGTGATCCTCAAGGTGTACGGATCTGCTGCTCGCCAGCGAAGAGAGCGACACGCGTTGAACGCACTGACGTCGCTGGACAACACTTCAGAGATCCTCGACTCTGGATTAACGGACGGCATGCAGTGGACTCTCTTCAAGGACGCGGGACGGTGGAACCTTGAATCCCTTCCAGAGAATCCTGGGCTTGCTCGCACGGCGGGCAGGATCCTCAAGGAACTCCACGCGACGGAGAAGGCTCTGATCTCCAATCTCGAGCGCGGTATGGACCAAGCGTGGGTGGCGGTGGACTTTCAGTCAACGCTCAGGCGCCTCACAAGGTATAGAGCGCGCCTTGGCGTATCTCAGGATCTCATCGAAGCGGCACAGGCTGTGAATCCGCCCTTCGCTAGTAAGCCTGTCGTTACCCACACCGACGCAACACCACGGAATTTCATTGTGAATGATGGAGGCAGCGTCACGTTGATCAACTGGGAGTGGGCGACCCTGGCGCCCCCCGAGTGGGATCTCACCCGAGCAGTCTGGTCTCTTGGCATGCACGCCGGGCCGATCGCGGCTGAAGCTCTCCTCGACGGATACGGGAGATCGATCGACGGTGTTGTCCTCGACCGGTGGATCGTGTACCACGCTGCCCAGACACTCGTACGTCACACCGAGCGCACCATGGCTACGAGGCCGTCGGACGCTCCTGCGGGTCTCGTACACGAGTTCAACAGGGCCGTCCTCGGAGCAATGAACTGAGGCAAGAGCACAGAACACAGAACACAGGCCGCGCGGCTCCCGTCGATTGATCTCTCCGGTAAATACCGAGTTTTTTCGCGCTCTCCTCCTAAAGTGAGGTATCCGATGGAGGGAGCGTGATGTTGGAGATGGCTCTCGCAGCAGTCTTCGTAACCGTGGCGGCAATTGCGATCGGGGGACGGGGATTCAACACGATGGGAATGAGTTCCCTGCCGCACTTCGCGGCTATCGAAGACTCATCCGATCTGCCGTGCCCGTGGTGCCAGGCACAGACTCGCGAAATCGACGATCACTGCGCCTCCTGCGGTCAGCGCTTCGGGTAAAGAGCACCGCTCAGCTTTCAGGTGTCAGGTGTCAGCTTGAGGAATTCGCGGTTGACCGAGTCCTGCGTCATGCCAAGGCTCTCGTAGAGCGATACGCCTGGAGCGTTAGCCAGGTCGACCCAGAGGGTTCCACGGAGCACGTCTGGATGCTGGGACAAGTATTCGAATCCAGCGAGCACGAGTGAGCGACCCAAGCCTCTCCCCTGCCACATCAACGACACTGCGATTCTGTAGATTTCTCCGTCACCGTTTTCGTCGACGCGTGTCCAGCAGAAGGCCACCATGTCTCCCCCCTCCTCGGCGATGAGTAGCCCAGCCGGATCGAACCACTCCTCTCCCATCAGACGAGCGAGTTCGTCGGCGTCGAGCGACTCCGCCTCCCTGTGGCCGGCGAACGCGTCCCGGTTGACTTCTAACAGCGCCTGGGCGTCCCCCGGCTGATACGGCCTCACCCGGATCCGGGCTCGTGGGAACGAAAGAGGAAGACCCACAACGTAATGGGCGAGTTCTCTGGCCGCTGCGAACCCTGCTCTCTCGAGAGCAGCGTCGAGTGATCGACGACGCGACCAGACCGAATGCGCTTCCCCCCGCGGGACGAGGCTGAGCGCCTCTCCAACCAATCGATCCTCAAAGGCGGCAAATCTCAGACCGGGCACAACGGCGGTCTCAACAGCCCAATGTTGCGTACCGTCACCGTGGCGGTGCACGGCGGTGACACCGATCGCCACAATCTCATCGCCCTCCTCGATCACGACGACACGATCGCGCTGACCGAGTCCGCCGATCTTGGCGTCGCTCAGCGGCACTGACCCGTCTGAGGCCACTAGGTCCGCAAGAAAGCGTTCAATTCGTGGATCGCGCATGGAAGAACGGTAGACCGTTCACCGTTGGCCGTTCACGACTTCCTCTATGCTCTCGTCCGTGAGCACGATTGGACTTGTCCTCGGTGGTGGCGGCATCACAGGCGCAGCATTCCATTTCGGAACGCTGCTGGCCATCGAAATGGCGACCGGCTGGAACGCCGACGATGCTGAGGTTCTTGTCGGAACCTCATCGGGCGCCTTCGTTGGCGCTCTCGCTCGCGGTAACGCTCTCCACCTCGATACGTTCGCAGGCACAGGCCAGACTCGCGAAGAAATCCACACATGGCTCAACGGTTACGTTTACCCACGCGCCGCACCCCGTGGAGCGCTCAGATGGCTCCGAAGAGGACTCCTTCCGGCGATTCGTCGACCCAGCCTCCACGTCGCGCTCGCAAGCCCCGGGGTGTACAGCACAGACGGCCTCTCGCAGTGGGTAACCGACGCCGTCGGCCCGCTCTCTGAGACGTGGCCGGATAAGCCGACAGTTCTCGTCGCGTACGACGTCGAGAGAAGAGAGCGAGTTCCCTTTGGCACAGAGGCGGCGCCAGAGATCGCTCTTGCTAGGGCGGTCGCTGCTTCCAGCGCCGTCCCCCTTATCTATGAACCGGTACACATCGGAGACCGCTGGTACGCCGATGGTGGTCTCGCCAGCGGCACCTCCGCCGATCTTCTGCTTGCTCATCGAGAGCCACTCGACCTCGCGCTGATCCTCGCTCCATTCGCGGCTACGGAACCACGCACGTCTGGACGACTCTATGAAGACGTGTTCGATCGCGTTGGACGAGCGGCCCTCGCATCAGAGGTCGCGAAGATCCGAAGAGAGTGGCCGGATACCGACATCCTCGTACTTCGGCCTACCGAGGCCGTGCTCGACCTTGCCCGCCCAAATCCGATGTCTGTAGCAGCGACGATCCCCACCTTCCTGGCGACGCTGCGTTCGATGCGCCACGAACTCGCCCACGGATCAGTGTGGAACATCCTCGCCAACCACATGTGTGCCGGGAGAGCCGTTGCGAGGGGGGGATGCGTGTGACTCGTAGT
>JASJYA010000116.1 GCA_030125685.1 Actinomycetota bacterium | reverse complement strand
CCGAGGACCACCCGACGCCCCAGGCCCGCCGTAAGCAGTTCTGTTCGAAACTTGAGTTCTTGAGCGCATCAACACTCGATCGCCGACTTCATTGATACAGCTACGAAGATCGTGAGTCGGCATAAATCCTAAAAATACGACTGTGGAGTATGGCGTGTAGGCCACAGGCGTGGACGTCGATTCCCCAAGAGATCTCAAGCACTGTCGACTGGTTTCGAGGGACCGATGCCTGATGGTTCAGCCATCAGCTTTCAGCCGTCAGCCGAACCCGAAAACGTCGCAAACTCGCAACAGCCCACCTTACGACGGTGGAAGGCGATCTTCCGAGACGCGCCCAGCGACTCCTCCGCGAATGGGCGCACTCGCACTACTCCGAACTGGAAGGATGCTGGGAACGTGCGGTACGGCATGAACCGCCGGGTACCACTGAACCACTCCCATGAAGGTTCTCGAAATGGTGGACATTACGAACGTCGAAATCATTGCAGAGCGAACCGTCCGGCTTTGGTTCTCGGACGGTTCGATGCGCGTTGTCGACCTCCTTCCATATCTGTGGGGGCCCGCGCTTGGAGAGCTTGCTACGAACAACGATCTGTTCAGCAAGATTGCAGTGGATCCGGAGATTGGGACTATCAGCTGGCCAAACGGTTCCGACCTCGATCCTGATATTCTCCACGGTGATCACGAACCGGCTTCTTTGTCCGGAACGGCAATAGGTTGACTCCGATTTCTCCCCTGACACCTGATCCCTGACGGCTCTGGCTCTGTTCTCTGTTCTCTCTGCCTCACCGAAACAGATCCTCATCGGGGGGGCGGATCAGGTCGGTTGCCCTGCCTGAGCCTTCGAGATTGAGGCCGCGTACGATCGCTACGGGGATCTGGCTCGCTTTCCCCATGACGAGGTCCGCCGCGGCAGCGATCTCATCGACAACAGCGACCTGCGTGACATTGAGCTCGTTCCCGTGCGCGTCGGAGGTACCGATGAGGTCGAGGATCGAGGGAAGCCCCGACACGCCGATCGCAACGTCGACGAGTCCCCGCCGCCACGGCCGCCCGAAGGTGTCGGTGATGACGACACCGATGGACGCGCCTGTGGCGCGTTCAATGAGCATGCGGAGGCGGTGTGCGCTGCGGTCGGGGTCGACCGGGAGCAGGACCGCGAACCCTTCAGCAATATTCGAGCGATCGACCGCCGCGTTCGCGCAGATGAATCCGTGCGTGGTCTGCGCAATGACAAGGTCGCCGCGCCTGCGAACGATGCGAACGCTCTCATTCTCAACGAGTTGGCGGTACGCCGCCTCGGTCGGAATCGGGACAATGCGCCCCTCCTGCTTGGAGACGACCTTGTGCGTCACGACGACCACGTCGCGGTCCTCGATCTCCCAGCCGTCCGCTGCGACCGCATCGACGATCATCCTGGCCAGATCGTCCCCGGACTCGATCTCCCTGATACCTGGGACGGGTCGTATGTCGAGCCGTGTCATGAGGACGTCACCTCCAGGAGGTGGGAAGCGAACCCGACGCCCTCATCCGCGCCAGACAACCTCGTATCGGCCGCGTGGATAGCGACGCCAAAGCCTTCACCGAGCGCTGTGTCCTCTTGATCTGCTAGGTCGATGAAGAGGTGATCGATAAGTCCCCGATACGCCTCAAGCACGCCCTCGGTGCCGGGGGAGAGCCCGACGCCTGCCATCACTTCGCTCGCTGGGCCTTTCAGCGCGGCGCCTGCGAACAGAGGGCTCACGCCGACGCGTCTCGGGTGAGATCGAACGGCCTGGTCTATGGCGTCGATTGCGAGAATCGGCCAGATCGAGAGCGGTGGGTTCGATGGTGCAATGATCAGCGTTTCGGCCAATTCAATCGCCTCGACGACACCCGGCCCAGGCGCCGCGTTCTGCGCGCCGTGATAGGCCAGCGCAGTCACAGCGTCTGTGTGGTGTCGGTCGACGAAGTACTCCTGGAATTCAAGCCAACCTCCCCCTGCCACCTCGACAAAGGTGCGAACCGCGTCATCTGAAGCTGGAAGGATGACGACGTCGTCGACACCAAGGCTGTGGGCGAGCGTCGCGGTTATCTCCGAGAGGGTGCGCCCTTCGCCCAACATCATGGTTCTCGCCAGACAGAGCGAGAGGTCCTTGTCCCCGAGGGTGAACGACGTGTCGAAGCCCATATCGGTGAGGGATTTCATCACTTCTCGGGTGTCCCCCGACCTCCCCCAACCCTGCGGCCCGACAACGCCCGCGAGGGTGTACAGGACCGTGTCAGGGTCGGCAGCCACGTGAACGCCGTATCGTTGGGTGTCGTCACCGACGTTCACAACAACGGTGAGATGGCCAGGATCGAGGACCGGGCGAAGTGCCCGTGCCATTCTGGCGCCGCCGACCCCGCCCGCAAGCAGGGTCACGCGGTGATTGCTGTAACGCAGGATTGAATCCAGAATGCACCCCACATGCCTATGACGCCAACATTATGACGCCAACACGCCAGGCAAGCGTCGCTACGGTCGTTATCACGAACGGTTCAGGCAAACTCGAGCCCACGATCACCGCTATCGAAGGGCAAGTGTACGAGTTAGCAGGCGCCGTCGCGGTTGTTGGAAGCGCTACCAACGTGCGAGCCGCCGTACCGGGCAGGACTCTGGCCGTGAGCGCGACACTCGCTGAAGCCGTGGCTGCAATCGGGCCTTCCGTGGAATACCTCTGGTTCTTGGCCGAGGGAGCGGAGCCGAGACCGGACGCGCTCGGTGCAGCCGTACGCGACGCCGACCGCATCGACGCTGGAGTGATCGGATCAAAGATCCTCGGCAAGGACAAGACCTTGCACTCTGTCGGGATCGTCACCGACGCCTTCGGTGTCGCCTATACCGGACTCGATAGGTCCGAGCAAGACCAGGGCCAGTACGACGTCGTACGGGACGTTGCAGCGGTGTCGGGCGTAGCGCTCCTGGTCCGGCGAGATCTGCTCAACGGACTCGGCGGCATCGACGCCGCCATGGCGCCCGGAGCGGCTGCGATCGATCTCGCGCAGCGCGCACGGCTCAAGGGCGCCCGCGTCGCTGTGAGCCCTGCGTCGGAGGTCGTGTACGACGGTGAAGACCGCGATGAGGTACGTTGGCGCGAGGAGGCAGGTCGCATCCGTGCGATGATCAAGGCCTACGGCCCGCTGACCCTGGTGTGGGTGATGCCCCTCGACTTCCTGATCGGGTTCGTCGAGGTGGTTGTGTCGCTCTTCCTTGGGAAGTGGCGTGGATCTGACTTCGTCAAGTCTTGGGGATGGAACGCTGCTCATCTGCCCGGAACCGCCCGCGCCCGGCGCCATGCGCGCTCGGGACGGGTCGTCGGGGATGCGGAGCTGTTTCGGTTCCAGCGCCGCGGCAGTGTCAAGATCTCACGGCTGTGGAGCGCGTCTATGCGTGGTCTGCGTTCCAGGCTCCCTGGCGACGATCGGATCAGCGTTGCTTCGATCGGCGCAGAGATGCGCCAGCCCGCGTTCGTCGTTGGCGCCCTCGCCGTGCTCTTCGTGTTGATTTCCGCCCGTAACCTGTGGTCTGACGGGTTTCCCTCGGTCGGGTACACGCTCAGTTTCCCGGCCAGCGGCGGTGACGTTCTTGATGCCTATGCGGGCGGTTGGAACCCGGCCGGTCTCGGCAGCCCCGAGTCGCTCAGACCATTGCTCGCGATCGTAGGTGTTGCGAAGCTCGTTACGTTCAACGCCGCCACGTTCCCTGAGTACATGCTCGGCGCGGGCGCGATGCTTGCAGGCATATGGGGCATGATGCGCCTCTTGCGGACGTGGTCCGTCTCGGCTGCGCCGGGGCTGATTGCCGGCATCGTGTACATGGCCGGGCCTGCGTCCCAGGGCATTGCAGGCAACACCCACATCGGGACGCTGCTCGCCCTCGGTGTGCTGCCGTGGGCGTTCCGCCTCGTGCTGAAACCGGTCGGTGACGAGCTCTGGGCGTTCGGCTCGCGAGTCGCGGCGGTGATCCTCACGTTCGGGCTTCTCGGCGCCCTCTCCCCACTCCTTCTGCTGGTCCCTGTGCCTGCGATCGCGATGTATGCCCTTTTCCGATTCACAGACGCCGACGGTTGGCGCGCCTTGATCCTCTCCCTAGCGGGAACCGCCGGTGGAGCGATGCTGCTCAGCCCGTGGATCTGGAGCGCGGATATCGAGCGGATCGCGAGGGCGGGATACGCGTATTGGAACATCTCTGAAATCGTCGCCGTCGCGGGCGCAGTCGTTATCGTCGCTGCTGTGGCCGCCTCCAGGCGCCCGCTCGGCATCGTCGCGGGATGGGCCGCGCTCCTCGCCGGTGTCGGGCTACTCGGATCGCGGTCCGGGGTATTCGGACTCGGTACTGAATTCGAGTCTGTCGCGCTCGCGGTGCTCAGCCTCGGTGCGGCGGTTGCGGTCGGCGTTGTCGCGCATTCGGTCGCCGACACTCAAGGCGGCGGTTGGCGGCGATTCCTCATGGGTACAGGCGCCGTGGGCATCGTGTTTCTCGTCGTGGCGTCCACGACAATCGTGCTCGGTGGGCGGATAGGCCTCCCCGGCGATCGCTTCGGATCCGCTTTCGAGTTCACGCTTGCAACGGAGGGTCGTGCGGAGACGTCGAGGATTCTCGTTGTCGGGCCGCCCGAACTTCTTCCGGGGGATTCGCGGACTATCGAAGGAGGCGCCTACCGGGTTGTGTCTGCGCCGGCGCCTGATCTGGGCGAAGCACGCCTCAGCGCCCCCCTGGAGTTCGACGCTGCTCTCGACGAAACGCTCGCGAAGGTCATTTCGGGTGAGACGAAGCGAGCCGGCGGTGAGTTAGCGCTCTTCGGCGTCCGCTGGATCGTGGTGATGGGGGACAGTCGAGGGTCCGACACGGACCCGGCTTCGGTCGCGTGGCGGGACGTCTTCGCCGGACAGCTCGACCTCCTTCCGCTGAGAGCGGCGGTGGAGAATGCCGTATGGGTCACAGACATACAGCCGGTGGCGAGAGCACTCACTTCATCGGCGAACACTTGGCCTCGGATTGGATGGACATACCGGGGAGATCCCGAACCAGGCAGGCGTGTGTTCCTTGCCGAGAACCCGGACGACGGATGGGGTCCGGGGCCGAGGCTGACCGTTGAATCCCTGAACGAGATCTCTGCAGAACTCGGTACCGCGGTCTACAGCCCTGATGACGCCCGCAGAACCCAAGCCGTGTTCGTCGTGGTTGCGATCGTGTTGCTCGGCGGGTTCTCGGGATGGGGAAGGCGCCGACCATGAGACGCGCACTTCTGCTCCTTCTCGCAGGCGCTGCGGCAGCCCTCGGTTTGGTCCAGGTCGGTCCACCACCGGATCAGGGCCCTACCTTCGCTACGGAGGACGTCACGGATCCTGACCGCGCCGTCGCGAGTCCAAGCGTCTGGTACTGCCCCTGGGTCGAGGCAGGCGACATCGTCGATACTGACATTCTGGTTGC
>JASJYA010000115.1 GCA_030125685.1 Actinomycetota bacterium | reverse complement strand
GTGGTGTCTCGTGTCTAGGAGCGAAGCGGTCTCGTGTCTAGGAGCGAAGCGGTCTGTTTACTGGCTTATCGGCGGATCCGGGGCTTTCGGGAGCGCCTGGTGCAGCTCTGCCCGCGCTTCGGTGACATATCGGTAGAGCTCCCCGAGCACGGTCTCGGCCTCTGCCAGATGCCTCTCCGCGTAGTCCTCCGCTTCGAGCCTGATCCGGCGCGCCTCGCTCTCGGCGTTCCGAGTGAGAGTATTCGCCTCCTCGACCGCCTCTTGGAGAATGTAGTTCTCAGACACAAGCAGCTCAGACTCCGTTTTCGCCTTGTTCACGAGCTCCTGAGCGCGCTCATTCGTCCGTGCGATATAGGACTCGCGCTCGCGCACCATCCAACGCGCAGATCGCAGCTCCTCCGGGAGCTCCTCCGCGGCTTCATGGAGCCGATCTAACATGTCCTCCTGGCTGATCATCACGTTGCTCGAGAGCGGCACCGCCCTTGCATTTTCTATCTCAGTTATCAACTCTTCGAGCAGCTCGGCCAGGCGCCCTGGCACCGGAGGCGACGGGGTAGTGTGTTCGGGTTGATCGATCATTTCAAACGCTCCTTGAGCGCCGCGGCCACCGGATCAGGAACTAGTCCTTCGATCGATCCGCCGAGACGCGCCACCTCTTTGACAAGAGAGGAGGATAAATATCCGTATTCCGGTTTCGTCGCAACGAACAGCGTGACGATGTCGCCCGAGAGGTACCGGTTCATCTGGGACATCTGGATCTCAAACTCAAAATCGGTGACCGCCCTCAGTCCCTTCACCACCGTGGAAGCACCGATCTCCTTCGCGAAATCAACGAGGAGACCCTCAAAGGAGACAGCCCGGACGTTCGGCCATTGAACAGCGCACGCTTCGAGCAGATCGACACGCTCCGCTGCGGTGAACAACGGCGTTTTCGAAGGGTTGTGCACAACTCCGATGACGACCTCATCGAAGAGCGCCGCGCACCGTTCGACAACGTCGAGATGCCCCTTGGTGGGAGGATCAAAGCTCCCGGGAACGATCGCTGTAATCACTCGTTCTCCCTCTCCATCATCGTTACAACAGCATCACCGTACCGTCGCTCGTCCACGCTTCGGAGGAATTCCGGCGGATCCACGACGTTGCGCTCCTGTCTGTGCAACACGACGATGCCGCCCGGGGCGAGCACGCCGTCGACAAGCTCCAAAACCGAGAACACCTCTGCATCGTCGTCTCGGTACGGCGGATCCAGAAACACCACATCGTACTGCGCGTATTCCGACCTGAGAAATGACCGGACGTCGGAGGTTCGCACACGTCCGCCGAGCCCCACACGCTCGACGTTCTCCGACAGCACCACCGATGCAGCGCGATCCTTCTCTACAAAGACGACCCCAGACGCTCCCCTGCTCAGAGCCTCGAGACCGAGCGAACCGGAACCTGCGTAGAGATCAAGGATCCTCGCTTCGGCGAGGCGCCCACCGAGAATGGAGAAGAGAGACTCTCGTGCACGCCCGGTCATCGGTCGCGTGCCTGCTTTCGGCGTCTTGAGTCGTCTGCCCTTGGCTGCTCCTGCGATGATCCTCATATCAGCTCCTCGTGAGCCACTCCGCCGAATCTCCCAGAAGCATCTCTACTTCGTGCATCACTCCTGTCACGAAGGCGCTCTCCGGGTCTTCTTCCACAGCCTCGGTAGCCACCGTGCTCGCAGCATCGAGAAGTTCGTGATCTCTGAGTATGTCTCCAAGGCGAAGATCGGCGGCGCCGGACTGTGCGCCGCCGAACACAGTTCCCTGGCCACGGATCTCAAGATCGATCTCAGATAGCTCGAATCCATCGGTCGAAGCGACCATGGCCTCGATCCTTCGCTCACCGTCCGGCGTCGACGGATCAGCCGAAACGAGGCAGCTCCCGGGATGCTCCCCGCGCCCGACGCGGCCGCGCAACTGGTGGAGTTGACTCAGGCCAAACCTGTCCGCAGTACGAATCACCATAAGCGTCGCGTTCGGCACGTCAATACCGACTTCGACCACGGTGGTCGCAATGAGGACATCGATCTCTCCTGCTCGAAACCGGTGCATGACGCCCGCCTTCTCGTCAGCCCGCATCTGGCCGTGGAGCAACGCAGAGCGAATGTCAGGAAGGCTCGCTCGAACCCGCGCGAACTCAGAGGTCACCGACCTCGCCTCGATCTTGTCTGAGTCTTCGACCAGCGGGCACACGACGAACACCTGTCGCCCCGCAGCCACGGTCTCTTGGATGCGCCGATCAATCGTTGCATCCGCCGCGTCCGGCAGAGCGACGGTTGCAATGGCGGTGCGACCAGGCGGTAACTCGTCGATCACCGACACTTTCAGGTCGCCGTACAGAGTCATCGCGAGGGTTCTCGGGATCGGAGTCGCTGTCATGAGAAGCAGGTCGGGCACACCCTCGCCCTGGTTCTTATCGCGCATCACCACACGCTGCTCGACGCCAAAGCGGTGCTGTTCGTCGACAACCGCGATACCGAGCGAATGGAAAGCGACATCGCCCTGGATCAACGCCTGCGTTCCAAACGCTATGTCGATCGTACCGTCACTCAGCCACTCGATACCCTGGGCACGCGACACGTCTGTAGAGACGAAGTTGGCCGTGACGCGACTCCCTGTGAACAAGCCGATGCGGACAGGACGGGTGGCGAGGGTCTCCCCGGCAAAGAGAGAGACTGTCCCTGCGCCCGCGCCGTCGTGGACCGGGGGCGCCATGCCCGCGTCCTCTAGCGCCATGGCTGTGCCGAGGTAATGCTGGGTTGCGAGCACCTCGGTAGGCGCCATGACAGCGCCCTGGTGTCCGCTCTCGACAGACGTGAGAAGCGCTGAGATCACGACGACGGTCTTCCCCGAACCGACCTCTCCCTGGAGGAGACGGTGCATCGGAGTCTGGGCCTCCATGTCATCGAGGATACCGTCGAGAACTCTTGCCTGCGCGTTCGTGAGCTGATAGGGCAGCGAGTCGATGAAGCGGTGGTACAGCTCTCCCTTCACCGAGTTCGGGACGCCTACCTGGGAGTCGTACTCCTCGTATGCCCGGACTTTGAGAGCCATCTGAATGCGCAGGAACTCGTCGAAGATCAGCCGCCGCTTCGCTGACGCCACGTCGTGGAAGGATTCAGGAAAGTGCATGCTCGATATGGCGAACGACCGGTCAACGAGATCGAAGCGATCAAGTATGTCTTCAGGGAGCACATCAGAGATCGGCATCGACCGACGAACCGCGTTGGCCATTGCAGCACGAACGGCGCCTGAGCGTATGCCGCCGAGTCTCCCGTATACCGGGACGACCCTGCCGGTCCGGAGACCCTCATGTGCGCTGAGACGATCTACGTCGGGACTCTTCATCTGAAGCGAGCTCTTGAACGTTTCGACCTTGCCTGAGAACACGACCTCCTCACCCTTCGTGAGCTTGATATACGGGTTGAACCACACCGCACGCACCCGAGCAGTGCCGTCAGACAACGTTGCTTGCACGATTGTGCGGCCACGCGATATCCGTCGCTTCGAGAATGACTCAACGACGCCTGCGACCGACACTTCTTCACCAATGGGCGCTGTGGCGATATCGACGAGTCGGCTTCGGTCCAGATACCGCAGAGGCACATTCAGCAGGAGATCCGCGACCGACGAGATACCCGCCTCTGCGAGGTCTCGCATCCTCACCGTCCCAATGTCCTTCACCCTGTCCACTGAGATTCCGGCAAGGTAAGCGAGCGTTCGTTCCTCGGGTACAGCGCTAGTCATGGCGCAATGTTGGTAGACATTGAGACGCATTGCCACAACCAGCCGTCAGCAGTCAGGCGTCAGGCGTCCATCTTCTGGAGTCTGGTGTCTGGCATCTGGCATCAGGTGTCAGCTACAAGTGCTGGACTGCTATCGTTCCTGCGCACCTCAGGAGGACTCCCCCACATGGCATACAGATGTGAAATCTGCGGCAAGGAGCCGTGGACAGGCAAACAAGTCAGCTTCTCGCACAAGCGATCGTCCAAGACCTGGCGCCCGAACATCCAGAAGATCCGCGTCAAGCACGGCACCAACTCCCGTCGGGCAAAGGTTTGTACGTCGTGCATCAAGGCGGGTAAGGTCGAGAAGGCCTGATGCAGGGCGTCGTCAAGGCATTCGACCCCACCACCGGTATCGGGTCCATCATACGCGAGGACGATCGCTCCGAAGTGCTGCTCAAGCCCGGGAGCCTCGAAGGATCGATGTTCAGGTTCCTGAGACAGGGCCAGAGGGTCCGCTTCGATCTCAACGGCGAGGGCGAAGACGCCTACGCCACCAACCTGCGCTTCGGATCCGACGGCTATTGACAGATAACAGATCGCCGGATTCTGACTCCTGTTCTCTGTTCTATCCGCTGTCCCGGGCTACGCACGCAGGGCATCGGCCTCTGATGATCACCTGAGCCTCGTCTATGTCCGCTCCTGCGAGTTCGGTTTCGAGGCACGGTTTGGACCCGACGTAGCAGGGGATGTCGATGACGGCGTCACATGAACGACACACGAAATGGTGATGCCATTCGTCGGCGATCTCGTAGAGGGCGGCGCCGGGACCGCGGTCTGCCCACATCACGAGGTCGACGGCGACAAGATCACCGAGAATCTTGTACACGGTTCCTCGGGTAAGCGGGGTGTTCGACTGCTCGAGAAACACACGAACCTCTTCTGCCGAACGGTGCCCGCCCGCTCTTCGCAGCGTTTCGAGGACGAGGACTCGCGGGCGTGTCGCCCGCAGACCCGAATCTCGGAGACGGATCTCCCAGCTCACCTCTTCTCCCTGCTGCTTGAGGTCCATCGGTGTCTGTGTTGACTGCGGACTCGCGGCAAAATCATCGATGGTCATCGCTCAATCGCAACCGGGAACCTTATGGAACAGCGTCGAGTCGCGGCTCGGTGGTTCGTTTGCGAAGTCGATGCACACGCACACCGGTACCGGCTCGGAATCAATCACACGCAGCTCCCGGTAAATCAACCACATGCAGTGGAGGCCGACAACTACGGACGCGACGGACTCATGAGATTCGACGCCAACGGAAGAGGCGACAAGAATTATGAGCCCAACAGCTTCGGTGGCCCGACACAGACGGATGCGCCTATGTACAGCCCACTCGAATCCTCAGGATCGAGCGGCGCGTATGAGTCGGAGGATCGCGACACCGAAGACTTCAGCCAGGCAGGAGCGCTGTACCGGCTGATGTCGAGCGACGCGAAGGATCGAATCGTCGCGTCGATCGCGGGATCGCTCTCAGGCGTCCAGAAGACCGAAACGGGTGACGGGATCGTTGCCCGATCGATCAATCACTTCCGACAGGCCGACGCCGACTTCGGGGCTCGTCTCGAGAGCGCTGTCACCGCGCTACGTAACTAGTTCAGACGACAGGCAACAGGTCACAGGTCACAGGCCGGCACATGCTGGCTGGCACCTGTTGCCTGTGACCT
>JASJYA010000114.1 GCA_030125685.1 Actinomycetota bacterium | reverse complement strand
TGGAGAGTGTACGAGGCGCCTACCGGCTCGCAAACCCACCTGTCACCTGTGGCCTTTCTGATGTAACCTTCCGTTCCCGGGCGCGAGTGGCGGAATTGGCAGACGCGCAGGATTCAGGTTCCTGTGAGGTAACACTCGTGAGGGTTCAAGTCCCTCCTCGCGCACTATGGCGTATCGGGCCTACCGGTCAGACCGTCGTTTTCGAAGACGGCGCTGGCTGATGATCGTCGTGTCTCTCGTCGCGATCGTTGGAACGATCGCTTATTTGGTGTCTCGCGAGACCGAACAACGTGGGGCGGTAGAGTTCTTCGCGGCGGCGGACGAGTCTTCCGACCTCCATCGCCGAGCGGCGGCTGAACTCGAATCTGCGCTCGCTTCGATCGGCGCGATCGAGAGGCAGGATCTAGCCCGCAGGCTCCAGAACGTCGCAGATACTTCGGCAGAAGCCGACTCTCTGCTCGACGTCGAGGTACCTTCTTCCATCGGTACCTCGTACGGCACGATGGCTACTGCTTCATCGTCGTGGAAGGACGGCGCCGCGGGGGTGAACACGACGATCATGGCGATCATGGACGGCGACCTGGTCAAGGGCGCAACAAAGCAGCTCCGGGAGGCGTTGGACCTCCTCCGCGTCGGAGACAGTGCGTTCTCGCTCTTCTTGGGCACACTCGAAATCGTTCCGGAGGACGTGGAAGTGCCGGCGTTCACTCCTGTCGTCTACATCAATCCCGAGGCCCAGGATCTGCTGTACGACGCCCAGACCCTCGTCCTGCGCATCCAGACGTCCTACGACCTGAGTCCGCGACGCGACGTTGGGGTGACCGCCATGACCGATCCGCAGGCTGTAGGTGAGAGCGTGGGACTCCCGGTCGTGCCGTTCGCTTCAGCCCTCGATGTGCAAGCGGTGATCACAAACTTTGGGAACTTGGACGAATCGACTGTCGACGTGAAGCTCGAAATTTTCAATGTCGATACAGATACGACCTTCACGGTGTCCCAGCAAGTGACCGACCTTGCGGCTGGCATGTCGACGACTGTGACGTTTGTGGATGTCGGTGTAACTCCAGGCGGTTTGTACCAAGCCAAGGTGACGGTCACAATCGTTGACGACATCGATCCTGATAACAACGTGTGGGACATGACGTTCATCTGGAGAGGGGAATCGTGAACACGGCACTCGTAATCGCAGTGATCCTCGCAGTTGTATTGGCTGTCTGGCAGACGGTCCAGATCCAGGCTGTTCGCCGTAAGGTCGACGCAGTACCTGAGGACGGCAACGTCGTAGCGTTGTTGCGGGCCATCGACGAACGCTCCAAAGCGAACGACGCCTCCATCGAGGCCGTCTCGCAACGCGTGGAAGAGATCGAACGCCGATTGCCCTTTGCGATCAGCTACGTAGGCGTCGTCGCGTACAACGCGTTCGGCAACATCACGGGGAATCAATCGCGATCAGTGGCGCTTCTGAACCAGCGCGCGGATGGCGTGATTATCACGTTGCTCTCCACCAGGGAGGAGACTGTGTTCTTCACCAAGGAAGTCCGCGGGGGCGACGGCGTGGAGGCACTCTCCCCTGAGGAGCGGGCAGCGATCGATCGCGCGCTCGGGCGGTAACCTCGCAACATGATTGACATCGCATATCTGAGAGAACGCAGGGATGAGCTTGCTGCGTCCGTTGCTCGCCGCGGATTCGAGATAGACCTTGATGCTCTCGATGAAATTGACCGTGCTCGGCGACTGGCGAGGTCCGAGTCCGAAGAGGTCAGGAACAAGCAGAACACGATCGGCAAGTCGATTGCCGCACTCCAAGGTAAAGAGAGAGAAGCTGCGATTCAGGAGGCTGGACAGTTCGCAACGCGTTACAAGGCGTTACTTGGTTCGGCGGATGATCTCGACGAGAAGTTCAATGCACTGTGGACCACTCTGCCGAACATGACGGATCCCACAGCGGCTGACGGATTCGAGGAAGACGATGCTGTAGAGATCAGCAGATACCTGGATCCGACTGTGTTCAGTTTTGAGCCGAAGGACCACGTCGACCTCGGGGTGCCGCTCGGCATCGTCGATATCGAACGGGCTACGAAGATGTCCGGAAGCCGATTCGGGATGATCAAGGGGAAGCTCGCGCTTTATGAGATGGCGCTGACTCGTTGGACAATGGACATGCTGTCGGGCCACGGCTTCACGCCCATTCTTCCTCCCGTACTTGTCAGAGAGAGTGCGCTGTACGGGACAGGGTTCTTCCCCGGAGATCGAGCGCAGGTGTATTCGGTTGAACAGGACGATCTCTATCTCGTTGGTACGTCGGAGGTACCGCTCGCTGCTATGCATGGAGACGAGATTTTTGATGAGGAATCTCTCCCGCTGAGATACGTCGGGTTTTCGACCTGTTTCCGTGTTGAGGCGGGGACGTACGGCAAGGACACTCGGGGGATGTTTCGTGTCCATCAGTTCGACAAGACCGAGATGTTCTCTTTCGTGCATCCAGATGCGTCCCGCGATGAACACGACTTTCTTCTCGAGCGTGAGGAGGAGCTCGTGAGGGCGCTCGAGATCCCGTATCGCGTCATGAACGTTGCTGCGGGAGATCTGGGATCTTCTGCTGCAAAGAAGTACGACATCGAGGCTTGGTTTCCCGGGCAGGGTCGGTACCGCGAGATCACTTCGACTTCGAACACGACCGACTTCCAGGCCCGTCGGCTGCGGATCAGGTTCAAGGACGATCGTGGAGAGAATCGGTTCGTGCATACGCTCAACGGAACGGCGATCGCGATGGGCCGAACGCTCATCGCGTTGATGGAGAACCATCAGCAGGAGGACGGGACGATCCGTGTTCCCGAAGCGCTCGTTCCATACACCGGCTTCGATACCCTCGACGCGAGATGAGCAACGGCGGGGTTTTCTCTGACATAGCGGACAGGTACGACCGATTGAACTGGATTCTCTCGCTCGGCCAGGATCAGAAGTGGCGCACCACAGTCGTCTCCCGGTTGCCGGAGGGGCGCCTCCTCGACCTCGGCGCCGGGACCGGAGCAGCAAACGAGATCTTCGGAGATCGAGACGTTGTCGCGCTCGATCCTGCACCTGAGATGCTCTCTCTGAACAACGCCCCGTCACGCGTCGTCGCTGTCGGGGAGACTCTGCCATTCGAGAGCGGCACCTTCGATGCGGTCTTCTCCGCGTACGTGTTTCGGAACCTCGACTCTGTTACGCAAACCATGGGAGAGGTCGCGCGGGTTCTCAAGCCGGGGGGCATGGCGGGCATTGTTGACCTCGCTCGGCCGCAGGGGAGGGTGACTTCCAAATTTCACCGCCTGGGGACTGCGGTCGTGCTCCCCCTTGCAGGCATGGCCATCGGTGCGCGCGCGGAGTACGCGTATCTCCATCACACCCTCGACAAGCACCCTCCCCCCGAAGAGTTGCTCGCCGACACGCCTCTTGACTTGGTAGAAACCTGGCGCCTCGGCCCCATGGGCTTTGTCTGGGCAGCTTTGCTTCGCAAGGCCGAATGACGGCTGGTATCTGGCGTCTGGAATCTGGAATCTGTAAGTACCGTGCACCCGCCCTCGAATGCTAGAACGTCGGCGCGTTCGGGACGATCGACTCCCTCAGGGCGACCCCGTCACACCCGGAACCGACCCGCTTAGGGCTGCTTCCTTCCGGACCTGACCCGATTCACGGCGCTCCGCCGCAGCGGGACCCTGGTATCAACATCGACCGAGCCGGCGCTGACCCGACATCGTCACACCCTCAGGCGGGAATTCAGCTCCGCATGAAGAGGATTTCGGACAGAGGGCACCCCTAGTACCCCACCTAGCACGGTAAGGGGATGATACCGACCATTCGAGTGGAGCGATTTCGGTGGGGTCTGTTGACTGAGCCGTGAACGGTCAACGGTCAATAGCGTCGCGGATGAATGCGTGCATGCGGTCCCGGGCCTCTTTCGCGAGAGTTGTTGGGAACGCGTCGAACGCGTGGATTCCACCTGGGGCGATGTGCAACTCTGTCTGATTGGCCGCGGCGGCCCACCGCGAAGCCATGAAGAGAGAGTCGTCGAGGAGCGGGTCGGCGGTGCCGACGGTGAACAGCGCTGCCCCGAGGCCTGCTACATCGCCGAAGAGCGGCGCGTAGTAGGGATCGAATGGGTCGATCTCGGCGCCACCTCTGTAGTGGTTGCCGAACCACTCCATCACTTCCTGGTCGAGGACCAGCCCTTCTTTGTCCCAGAGGCGGACCGACGGCGTTCCAGATGGCATGTATGAGCCGTACACCAGGTTTGCTCCGGCCCAGTCGTCGAATCCGTCTTCATCTCGGATCTTCAACATCGACGCGGCAGCGAGGTTCGCACCAGACGATTCCCCTCCGATCACGATGCGATCCGTGCCGAATGCGCTCCCGGAGTTGTTGATCAGCCATCTTGCCGCGGCCACACAGTCCTCGAGACCAGCGGGGTACGGATTCTCGGGAGCGAGCCGGTACTCGACCGATATCACTGTCGTCGCGGACTCCCGGGAGAGCTCCTCGAGCATTGGATCCATCATGTCATTGTTCCCGAGCACCCAGCCGCCGCCGTGGAGATGCAGAAAGACGCCGTTCGTGACACCCGTGTCGAAGACGCGGAGCTCAATTGGGCCGGCAGGCCCCTCGATCTCGCGTGTGGTAGCGAACTCCGAGTGGATGATCGGCCCCCAGATGGAGACGCCCTCCCGACGAGCCCTGCGGATCTCGTCCGGTGTGAACGAGGTCATCGGCGGCAGCGCTGAAGTCATCTGCTGTATCTGGGCGTTGAAGGCCAGGGTCTCTTCCGAGACCGCTTCAGGGAGCAGGAGCGTAGGATCGATAAGCATCGCGGAGGGGGAGGGATTCGAACCCTCGATGCGTTTCCACATACGCGCTTTCCAGGCGCGCGCACTAGGCCAGACTATGCGACCCCTCCGTAGGATGGGGAGCCTAGAAGGGAGAGGCCAAATAGTGAACGCCGATGCGGCGATGAAGATCGCTCTCGATGAAGCCAGCGTTGCTCTTGAGCATGGTGATGTCCCGATCGGCGCCGTGCTTCTCGACGGCTCCGGAGGCGTGGTCGCGAGAGACCACAATCGTAGGGAGGAGCTAGGCGACGCGACGGCCCACGCCGAGATGCTCGTCATCTCGCAACGCTCACGTGAGGTTGGCGACTGGAGGCTCACAGGCCACACCCTCGTCGTTACCGTCGAGCCGTGCGCGATGTGCGCGATGGCTGCGGTGTGGGCGCGGATCGACCGGATCGTCTATGGCGTAGCTGACCTCAAGGCGGGCGCAGCGTGGTCACTCTTCAACATACCCCAGGACGAGCGCCTGAACCACAGGATCGATTTGACCGCCGGTGTACGGCAAGAAGCGTGCAAAGCGATCCTCGCTTCCTTCTTCAGCTCGAAGAGATAGTTCCGTAGTCTGCTCTCAGCTCTCTGTGTTCTGTGTTCTCTTATCCCAGCAGGCTCTTCCCGTCGC
>JASJYA010000113.1 GCA_030125685.1 Actinomycetota bacterium | reverse complement strand
TCGATCATCATCCGACGCCGATTCGTGCAGCACTCCTGCTCGCCGTCGCTGCACTCGTTCTGGGAGCCTGCGCCTCGGACGATACGGCTTCCTCGACCGACCAGGAAGAAGTCGTCTACGTGTACTCCGGGCGTCACTACGGATTGATGGAGCCGGCGTTCGTCGAGTTCACAAGGCAGACCGGTATTGAGGTGCGGTTCACGTTCGGCAAGGAAGCTGAGCTGCATGAGAGGCTCCTTGCCGAAGGGCGCTTCACGCCCGCCGATGTGCTGTTCACCGTGGATGCCGGGAATCTCTGGCTAGCGGCAAACGAAGGGCTGCTCCAGGCCGTCGAATCCGAGATCCTCATGGCCAATATTCCTGTGCACCTGCGGGATCCCGAAAACCGATGGTTCGGCCTATCGGTACGCGTCCGCACTCTCATGTACGCGCCCGACCGCGTCGATGCCGCCGAACTCAGTACGATCGAGGATCTGGCCGACCCGAAGTGGCATGGTCGGCTCTGCTTGCGGCCTTCCTCCAAGGTCTACACGCAGTCGATTGTCGCGAGCATGATCGTAGCCCATGGGGAGCGAGAGGCTGAGGACATCGTCGGCGGTTGGGTGGCGAACGATCCCGTATATATCGATAGCGACACCCGCATCCTCGAAGCTCTGGCTGCGGGTGAATGCGACGTGGCTATTACCAACACGTACTACCTGGGCCGAATCCTCAACGAGAATCCCGATTTCCCCGTCGAACTGTTCTGGGCCAACCAGGACGATCGCGGCGCCCACGTCAACATCAGCGGCGGCGGCGTCACCGCCCACGCGCGAAATGTGGAGAACGGCATCGCTCTACTGGAGTGGCTGAGCGGTCCTGGCCAAAACCTGTTCGCAGACGGGAACTTCGAGTACCCGGCCAATCCTGACGTTGAGCCGCACCCCCTCCTCGTTAGCTGGGGCACATTCGTTGCCGATCCTGTGCTCGCCTCCGAGTTCGGCCGCCTTCAAGCTGATGCGCTGAGGCTGCTTGACAGGGCGGGACACGAATAGCTGAGGTGACGTAATCCAAGCGACACTCGACCGCAGCCCGCCTGCTAGTCCCTCTCGTCGGAGGCTGGCGGGCGGGACCGCGCTCACGCTCCTGATCGCGGCCCTTCTGTTCGCGCCGCTCGCCGTCGTGATCGTGGAATTCTTTACCCCGACGGTGGACGTGTGGCGGCATTTGTGGGCCACGCGTCTGCCAGAAATGATCGTCAACACCCTGGTGTTGGTGGTGGGCGTCGGGATCGGGACGGTCGTGCTCGGAACAGGCCTGGCGTGGCTGGTGGTGGCCCACCGATTCCCGGGGCGGGCACTGTTTGACTGGCTGCTCATCCTGCCCCTCGCCATGCCGACGTACGTGCTCGCGTTCGTGTTCCTGAGCATGTTCGACTTCGCCGGTCCGGTACAGACCGCAGCAAGAGGTTGGCTCGGCCCCGATGTCTGGTTTCCCGAGATTCGTTCGGGTGGCGCCGTGATTCTCGTCATGACCCTGGTTCTGTATCCCTACGTGTACCTCCTGGCGCGGACCGCCTTCCAGGAGCAGTCGGCTGTCACGTTCGAAGCGGCGCGCTCTCTGGGCAGCAGCAGGAGATCGGCGTTCTATCGGGTCGTACTCCCGCTGGCGAGGCCATCGATCGCCGCCGGGCTCACACTGGTGTTGATGGAGGTTCTGACCGACATCGGCGCTGTGCGGTTTCTCAACTTCCCTACCATCACAGACGGCGTGTTTCGCGTCTGGCTCGGGATGGGGGAGCGAGACGCTGCCGTGGAACTTGCAGGCCTTCTTCTGCTTTTCGTTCTCGTGATTATCGTGTTGGAGCGCCGGATGCGGGGGCGCGCTCGCTATTACCAGGCTGGAGGCCGCGACAGGGGGATAACCCCCGTCCAGCTCACCGGCAGAGCCGCATGGCTGGCTACCGGCGCATGCACGGTCGTGATCGGAGCAGCATTCGTCCTGCCTGTGTCGCGGTTGGTGGTATGGGTGGTAGCGGAAGCGGCGAGGGGGGCGCCGGGATTCTTCGATTCGCTGTACTGGGGGTTCGCGCGCAACAGCCTGGTGCTGTCCGGCGCCGCGACGCTGTTGGCGATATTCGTTGCGCTTGTTCTCGCCAACGGAGTGCGCTCCAGCAGGGGGCGTGCAGTCAAGGTCGGCGCCCGCCTCGCGACCATGGGTTACGCCATGCCCGGAGCAGTGGTCGCGTTCGGCGTGCTGGTTCTCTTGTCCAGCGCGGACAACGTCCTGAACTATCTGTCTCAAGCGTTCTGGGGAATTGACGTCGGGCTGATCTTGACGGGATCGGCCGTCGGTTTGATATATGCCTACGTCGTGCGCTTCATGGCCGTGGGATATTACAGCGTTGAGGCGAGCCTGGAGAAGGTTACGCCGAGCATGGACGACGCAGCGAGGAGTCTCGGCGCGTCCTCTGGCAGAGTGCTTCGCCGAATTCATCTTCCTCTGGTTCGCGTCGGCATGTTCACGGGAGCGGCCCTGTTGTTCGTGGACATGATGAAGGAGCTACCGATCACCCTGCTTCTGCGCCCCTTCGGCTATGACACCTTGTCCGTGTGGGTCTGGCAGATGGCGTCGGAGTCGTTGTGGTCCGGCGCCGCGCTGCCCGCCCTCACCATTGTCGTGACTGGATTGATCCCCGTTATGCTCCTGAGGCACGCCGCCACCTCGCGGCACTGGACCGGGCGTTTCGCCGGCGGTTCCAGGCGGCGAACCACCGAGCCGGCGGAGGCTCAGCAATGACCAACGAAACCCAGACGACTCTGGACGCGAATACAGCAGTTCTCTCCCTGAGCAGCGTCAACAAGCGGTTCGGGGACGTAACCGCCGTGAGCGATGTGGATCTCGATGTCGCCGCTGGTGAGATGCTGGTGTTCGTGGGGCCGAGCGGTTGTGGAAAGACGACTCTGCTCAGGCTCATTGCGGGCGTCGAGACCCCAGACAGCGGGCGCATTGCACTGCGCGGACACTCGGTGTATGGGCCTGAGGGCGTAGTACCTCCCGAGAAGCGATCGGTGGGTCTCGTCGCACAGGATTACGCTCTCTTCCCCCACATGACGGTCTCCGCCAACGTGGGATTCGGACTCGTGAAATGGGACAGACAAGATCGGACGTCGAGAATTGCAGAGATCCTCGATCTCGTTCAGCTAGCCGACCTCGCCGAGCGGTACCCGCACGAGCTCTCTGGAGGTGAGCAGCAGCGCGTCACTCTGGCTCGCAGCCTTGCTCCCGATCCGGCGCTTGTTCTCCTTGACGAACCGTTCTCGAACCTGGACCAGGCGCTGCGCGCCGAGGTCCGTTCGCAGACGCGGCGGATCCTTGAGGAATCCCGGACTACCGCCATCTTCGTCACCCACGACCAGGAGGAAGCCTTCAGCCTCGCCAGCCGGGTGGCTGTCATGCTCGACGGGGAGCTCCGCCAGATTGGATCGCCTCTCGATGTTTACAACCGTCCCAATAGTCGGGACGTCGCGGAATTCATCGGCGACGCCAACTTTCTTCCGGGGAGAGTGCAGAACGGCCTTGTGGAATTCGAACTCGGCACGCTGCCGGTTCTCGCAGGCTTCACCGGCCCCGCCGACGTGATGGTGCGAGCCGAGAATCTGCAACTCTCCGAGGAGAACGGCGTGCCGGTTGAAGTGCTGAGTCGGGAATTTTACGGCCACGACCAGGTGGTCGAGGTACGGTTGACGACGGGAACGGTGCTTAAGGTCCGCTCCTTGGCGAGCCAGGAGGTCGTCCCAGGCCGGGAGGTCCGTCTCGCTGTCAACGGGGATCTCGTGGCCTACCCAGCCAGAAGGTAGGGCTCTCCTAGCTTGGAGGTGGATCCTGGCAGGTGGTGATCGGGCGACGAACACCGCTGTGACAAGGCTTCTGCCTTTAACGGCCCGTTTCGGAGACCCTCTCTGACTTCGCTGCGCTCAGCCATCTCTCCCGTAAACGGGAGAGAGAAGAGCCGTGCTTCGAGGATAAGAGGTCAGCGCCCGCCCTTGTCATGGTCACCTGAAAACCACCCACACCGATGACAGGAAAAGCAAAAATGAGTACCTGACTCAGGAATCGATCGAAGGTCGATACGACGACGGACTAAGGTCCGTATCCCTCCTGCTTCAGGATCGACGGAAGAACACGTAAAGGCCGATGGATCCAGCGCCGAGGACGGTCGATAGCGCCGCAGCCGCCCATGCCTGGCCGGGCTCATAGGCGAGTAACGCTTCGAGACCGATCGTAAGCAGGAATATCTGTAGCGTGACGAGAATGATCACGAAGATACCGATTCCCATCGACGCTGTGCGGTTTGGATTGTTCACTTTTCAGCTCCCAGCGCCCACACGACGCCGTCGCGAACCTCGACGGCGATGCGACCCAGAGGACGGATCGGCGGGCCTGCCGTCGCCCTGCCGTCGCTTGCGTCGAAGAACCCCTTGTGGCACGGACAGTAGAGCTCCTCTTCGTCACGTTCGAAGATCACGACGCAACCGAGGTGGGTGCACTTCTGGCTGAACGCATGCAGATCGCCATTGCTCAGCCGAACCAGAATCGCGGGGCCATCCTTTGTCGGGTACCGGAAGAGGTAGCTACCGTTCTCAGGGATCTTGTCGACCGCGACGATTGGCCGCGGCTCACCGGTGTCAAAATTGCGGGTCGACGCCCAGGCGGCGATCCCGATGTTCGTGGCGGCGAACGCCCCGGACGCGACGACGAGATAGCGCACAAACTCGCGTCTGGTGAAGTCCTCTTCGCTTGCGGTCTCTGTCGGAAACCGCTCTTTCCACAGAGCACGAGTCTCCTTCTTGTCAGTCACAGCGTGCTCGTTCCTTCGATGGGGTCATTCAACGCGAATGGGTCATCCTGCCACGGCGCAGCGGACGCTTCGGCTATCACTTCGATCGGACCTCCCAGTGGTGTGGCCGACACAGTAAAGACTGCCGTTGTGATTGCTTGAGCGCCGAAGCGGTAGCGGTTCTCCAGAAAACCGGATCGGGTGGCCTCGAATTCGGCCTGGGTGCCGTACCACAATGCATCGGAGGGGCACACGGATGCGCACATCGGCGCCAGGCCGACCGATGAGCGGTCGTAGCACATGTCGCACTTCATCATCTGATCGAACTCCGCGACGTACTTCGGTACTCCGAACGGACACGCAAGCACACAGTTCGAGCATCCGATGCAACGCGGTTTCAACGATGATTGTACGATGCCGTCTTCTCGAATCTTGATGGCCTCGGCAGGGCACACTTCGGCGCACGTCGCATCCGTGCAGTGCATACAAACCTGAGGCGCTGTCTGGACGGTCGCCCCCCGATCGACGAAGTCGAGCTGGACGAGGGATGTGCCTCGATGTGTCCCACACTCACCGCACGCCTGGACGCACGCCTCGCACCCAATGCAGCGACTCTGGTCGATGACGAAGATGGCGCGTTCGTCGAGAGCGCTTGTCACGCCTGGCGCCCATCAGTGAGCTCGATGTCGCGCTCATCTGT
>JASJYA010000112.1 GCA_030125685.1 Actinomycetota bacterium | reverse complement strand
GACGACTCGACCCACGTCCAGTCATCCAACCAAGGATGGATCGAAGTCAACCTCGGCTGACAACCGTGCCATAGCGCTCCTCAAATGTCCGTGGGGATGCAGAGCTCATCCCCACGGGCCCGAAGGGCGCCCCAACGCACAGTCAACCGCCACGATGCAGGAGCGACGCGTGAGAGAAAAGCCCAACGAGACGGGGAGCGACAGAACGCTCTCAGGCGAGGTACCGATCTTGATCGAGCCTGTTGACCGAAGAACCGCCCTCAAGTACCTCGGCATGGGCGCCCTCGGAGCAATACCGTTGATCGCCTCCGCCCGCGTCATGGACGGACTCGTCCGCGACATCGTCAAAGGATCGGTATCCGAGATTCAGGGGGCGGATACCGATTCTTCAAGGGACCTGGGCCGGATCCGCCAGTGGACAATGATTATCGACCTCGCGAAATGTGATGGCTGCCAAAGTCAGGGAACCCCTCCCCAATGCACGACAGCCTGTATCGAAGGGCACTTTGCTCCACAGCCGATGGAGTGGATCGAGGTCTACGAAGCAGAGATCGCAGGTGGTGGCACCCAGTTCATCCCAGCGCCGTGCATGCAATGCGAGAACCCACCCTGTGTGAAGGTGTGCCCCGTGGGCGCCACCTTCCCAACCCCCGAGGGAACGGTCCTCATCGACCAGGAGCGGTGCATCGGCTGTCGCATCTGCATGGCAGCCTGCCCCTACGACAGACGATTCTTCAACTGGGGTACACCCCCAATACCGCCCGAGGCCGCTCTTGCCGACTACAACCCGGATCATCAAACGCCAGCGACCATCGGAACCGTCATGAAATGCGACTTCTGCCCGGAGATGGCGAGAGACGGGACGCTTCCATATTGCATCCAGGCGTGCCCGAACGACGCCATCTGGTACGGCGATTTCGAAGAGGACATCGCTACCAATGGCAGAACGGTCGTCAAGGCAACGAAGCTGATCTCTGACAACTCCGGCTATCGGCTCAAGGAACACCTCGGCACCAAGCCCAGGGTCTATTACCTGCCTGGTCACGGAGAAGACCTCGGGCGCGACCAGCACGATGAGGGCCGGATGCCTACGGAATGGCCATGGATCGAACGTGCCGAAGGAGCGGTGACATGGACACGCTGACCAACTGGCGCGAACGACTAATCAGCAAGACGACGAGGCCGACACTCGTCACCACGTACAAGTACTGGCTGTGGCTGAGTTTCCTGGTCGTGATCGCCGGCAACGGCGTATTCCAATACTGGAAACAGTGGCAGGACGGCCTCTACGTCACCGACATGCGGGACCGTATCTCCTGGGGTCTGTACATAACCGCCTTCGTGTTCTTCATCGGCATCAGCCACGCCGGCACTCTGATCTCGGCGATCCTGCGAGCATCGAAGGCCAGTTGGCGAGCGCCCATCACACGGATCGCCGAGTTCATCACGGCCGTTTCCCTGCTCGTCGGCGCCTCGTTCGTTGTCATCGACATGGGTCGTCCGGAACGGATCTTCAACGTCTATCTACACGGGCGCTGGCAATCCCCGATCATGTGGGACGTCATGGCGATCACGACGTATCTGACAGCAAGCGTCATTTACCTGTACGCACCGATGATCCCGGATCTCGGCCTATACAGGGATCGGCTGGCAGACAAGGTCGGAGCTGTGCGTAACTTCATCTATCGGACGCTCGCCCTGGATTGGAACGGCACACCGACGCAGCTCAGACTCCTCGGCAAGGCCATCACGATCATGATGCTGATCATCATCCCGATCGCGGTGTCGGTGCACACGGTTGTGTCGTGGATCTTCGCCATGACCCTACGTTCCGGGTGGAACACCAGCATCTTCGGTGTGCTGTTCGTCGCAGGTGCGATCTTCAGCGGCGTCGCGACTCTCATCCTCGTCATGGCGGTACTCAGAAGGATCTACCACTGGGAGGAATACCTCACACAGAAGCACTTCCTCTATCTGGGGTATCTCCTCGCAGCGTTCGGGGCGTTCATGGTCTATATCAACCTCAACGAGTATCTGACCGAGGGGTTCAATCTCGAAGAGGCCGGCGTGTTCGCCTTTCGACAGTTGTTCCTCGAAGACTTCGCCGTCATGTTCTGGTTCTACATCATCGGGGGCCTCCTCGGGCCCATCGTCTTGATGCTGATTCCGAAGACCCGAACGATCGCCGGAGTGGTCGCCGCTGCCATTCTCGTGGACATCGCAATGTTTATCGAGCGGTATTTCATCGTCGTGACGGGGCTGCGCGTACCCCTGATGCCGTATGAGCCTGCCAGCTACAGCCCCACGTTCGTAGAGTGGTCGGTCTTCGTCGCCGGCCTGGCGTTCTTCTGCCTCTTGCTCACCGTTGCGATCAAGATCTTCCCAATGCTCGCGGTGTGGGAGATGACGGAGGAGCACGAGGCCGCCATCGCAGGTACACGTGCCAAAGAAGCGCTCATGGCTGGAGCGGAAGTCGTCGGATCCGCGACATCGACGGAGCGTTCCCCCGACCCTGGTCGCCCGGCGGAAGGAGGCTCGTCGTGACCGACCGCCACATCGGCTTCAGTGCACGCATCACGATCTCAATCCTTACGATGCTGACCATGGTGATGATGGCGACTCCAGCCTTCGCTGCCGACATCGCAATCGCTGTCGGAGCGCCAGAGCGGGTCTCCATCGGACAGGACGTCGAGGTCAAGGCCGTGTTGTCTGAAGACGGAGTCCCTGTGGAAGGCGCCGAGGTGGCACTGACGTACCAAGCGTCACTTGCGGGAGAGTCGGCGAGAGTCGAGATCGCGTGGGGAACCACTGATGCGACGGGAACGGCAGTGATGATCTACGAACAGCGGGCGGACGACAACGGCGAGATGCAGGTCGTCTATCTCGGCCCCGGCGCCGATCCGGTGCAGCCCTACGTGTTCACGATCGCTGTTGAGAGCGACGGTCCACAACTGTATCAGATCGAGGCCGGAGTGACGATCCCGTTCATAAACGGGACGCTGGTGATCACGGTGATCTCAACCGTGTGGTTCCTCATCGCCCTCGCAGCCATCTACCTCGTCCGCGTCGGAAGAGCTGGACGACTCGCGTCCGAGGCGCCGACCACGGAAGACGGCTCGATGTGGATAAGCACAGCGCTCGCAACCGCAGCCGTGATCACGGCGATAGGCATGGTGATCGTGTTCGTCAGGTCTCCCGTGTCAAACACACACATCAAGGATCCGCACTCATACGACCGTACGCCGATCGCCTACGTCGGCGTTGACTTCTCGTACGTCGGGTTCGGTCTCGACGACGAATCTGCCGCCCAGACGGGCGATCCCATCGCGGACGGCAGCGTTCTCTACTTTAAGTATGGGTGCGCCGCGTGCCACGGTCTCTCCGGCCAAGGCGCTGTTGTCGGAACACCGCTCGTTGACGAGATCGGATCGTTCGGGAGTTTCAGCGAGGACATACGAGAGGGACCAAAAGGTATGCCGGGATACGACGATGCGACGATCTCAGAGGAGAACCTCCAGAGAATCCATGCGTATCTGAAGGACGGAGACTAAGAAGTCGAATCGGAAGCACCCACCACGGGTATGCGCGCCTCGACCGACGTTCCAATGCCGTGATTGGATTCGATATCCAACGTGCCACCCGCTCGTTTTGCCCTCGTCGCCATGTTCGTGAGACCGAGTCCCCACGGTGCGTTAGCAACATCGAAGCCGTGGCCGTTGTCCCTGATCGCCAGGAAGAGAGATCGCTCATCCGCAAAGAGAGTAACTTCGATTGACGTTGCGCCTGAATGGCGAAACGCGTTCGAAACGCTCTCTCTTACGATCTGGAGCACGTCATCGATCAGGGACACGTCGAGTTCAGGGATGCTCCCGCTGACAGTCACGACGGCGGGAACATCATACGGTGCTCCGAGTCGGCCAACAAGGTCCTCGATCTCCGTTCCGAGGGAACCTCTCGTCGACGGATCACCGTGGAGCTCATAGATCAGTCTTCGGAGCTCTGTAATCGAAGCGTCGATGGCAATCGCTGCGCTGTCCATAGCAACGCGCAGGTCCGGATCGTCCGCATCCCCCGCGGCATGTGCCTGTAGCCCTAGGCCGACCGCGAATAGGTTCTGAATAATCGAATCGTGGACTTCACGAGCGATCCGGTCACGATCCTCCCTGACCGCACTGTCTCGCAATTCCTGCGCCATGCGGATCGAGTCGATGCCGGCGCCCGCAGCCACAGCGAGGGCTTTGATCGCAACCTCATCCTGTTCATCAAAGCCGCCAGGCTTCTCGGTGACGTACAGGTTGCCGAAGATCTTGTCCCGCACTTTTACGGGCACGCCAAGGAACGAAGACATCGTTGGATGTTCGGAGGGCATGCCCGAATACCCGGCATGCTCCATGATGTCATCTACCCGAACAACGACGCCATGTTGGGCGATGTCACCGAGAATTCCACGTCCGACCGGGGGATTGCCGATACGGTTGGCGTCCGATGCCGACAGGCCTCGATGATGAAAATCGACAATACGACCGTGATCGTTGACGACTCCAATGGCTCCAAACCGCGAGCCGGTGAGCTCCATCGCGGCGTCAATCGTCACATCGAGCAGAGTCTGGAGATCCGCCTGCTCGACGATGGACGACGCACGCTCGATTAGGAGCAATAGGACATCACGCCGACCATCGGAATTCTGCATCGCCTCACGATAGAGCACAGGTGGTGCAGAGTCTTCGCCGGCTTCTCGATATGCTGGAGCCATGGGTGACGGAACGTTTCGGATTCTGCTCGTGGATGACCATGATGTCGTACGCACAGGACTGCGATCTGTCTTCGACAGCACGAGGGACCTCGAAGTTGTCGGCGAAGCTGGTACCGCGGCGGACGCGATACGCCGAGTGGGACTCGACGAACCCGACATTGTGGTTCTGGACGTGCGTCTTCCAGACGGATCGGGGATCGATGTCTGCCGCGCGATCAAGGAACGCTGGCCCGCAATACGTACACTCATCCTGACGTCATACGCCGACCAGGACGCGTTGATCGAAGCAGTCGACGCCGGCGCGTCCGGTTACATTCTCAAGCGCGTCGATTCAGCGGAACTCCTCGAAGCCGTGCGTAGAGTTGGACGAGGCGAGCGGGTCTTCGGTGAGCCTCTCGATGCGGCCCTTGCGGAAAAGATCCGGTCGAACGGACACGCCTCCAGGAAGCTCGATCGATTGAGTCTCCAGGAGAGAAAGGTCCTCGATCGTCTCGCACAGGGAAAATCGAACAAGCGGATCGCTGAGGAGATGTTTCTCTCGGATAAGACCGTCAAGAACTACGTCTCACACATCCTCACCAAGCTCGAGATGGCTTCGCGCACCGAGGCGGCCACCTACGCTGTAGGCATCGCAGCCAGAAGCAAGGCGAGTTATCCGCCAGAAGACTGGACGACAGGCTGACAGCGACAGCCGCGTTCATTACGCAAGCTCCTCAATCAGATCCCAGAGGGCTTCGACGTGGCGCACATCCGTGTGGGTCTGGCCGA
>JASJYA010000111.1 GCA_030125685.1 Actinomycetota bacterium | reverse complement strand
CGCGGCCGTGACAACGGCGCCGAGGTCGGGGCTCACGGACGGAGGTAGAGAGATATCACGCGTCGCGGTATCGGGATCCTTCAGGCCGTGTCCCGTGACCGTGCACACGACCGGGCCTTCGGGGAGGTCCTCCTTGTACTTGAGGATGCCCGCGACGCCCGCCGCCGACGCCGGTTCGCAGAACACGCCGACCTTCTGAGACAGCATGCGGTACGCCGCGAGGATCTCGTCATCGGTCACAGCCTCAATGCGGCCACCCGATTCGTCCCTCGCAGACACAGCGCCGTCCCACGAGGCGGGGTTCCCGATGCGGATGGCGGTCGCGACCGTCTCTGGCGAGTCGAATATCTCACCGAAGACGATGGGCGCCGCGCCGATCGCCTGAAATCCCCACATGCGCGGCCGCTCCCCCACTTCTGTGTACCCCTTCCAATACGCAGTGATGTTGCCTGCGTTCCCAACCGGGAGCGCATGCACGCCGGGCGCTCCCCCCAAATCTGCGATGACCTCGAACGCCGCGGTCTTCTGCGCCTCGATGCGGTACGGGTTGACGGAATTTACGAGAGCGACGTCGTGCTGGTCTGTAAGGTCGACAACGATCCTCAGCGCGTCATCGAAGTTGCCCTCAATCGGCACGATGGTCGCTCCATGCGCCACAGCCTGGGCGAGCTTCCCTGCAGCGATCTTGCCTGCGGGCAGTACCACGATGCAGCCGATCCCTGCACGAGCCGCATACGCCGCGGCTGAAGCCGACGTGTTCCCCGTCGACGCGCACGCGACCGCCTTGGCGCCTTCTTCAAGCGCTTTAGAAACCGCGAGGGTCATGCCGCGATCCTTGAAGGAACCCGTCGGGTTCGTCCCCTCGAACTTGAGATAGACATCGCGCTCGACGATCTCAGAGACGTGCGCGGCGTGGATGAGAGGTGTGCCTCCCTCAAGCAGGGTGACGATGGGTGTCGCGTCTGACACCGGAAGATGCTCACGGTGCTCTTCGATCACTCCGCGCCACCTCACGGACCGTCTCCAAGCACACGAATGACAGACCCAACCTCGATGACCTCATCGATTGCATGAAGAGACCGCAGCGCCTCGCGTTGGGACCGCTCGGTCGCGAGGTGGGTGACCACGATGAGGGTCGCCTCGGTGTTGACGCCCTCCTGCCACACGGATTTGATGGAGACTCCAGCGTCACCGAACCCACCCGCGATCTTGGCGAGAACGCCAGGCTTGTCGTCCACGACGAGACGCATGTACCACTCGGTGAAGACCTCGGTGAAGTCCACGAGTTCCCCCGGCGAAAACCTGATGCGGGGCGCGACCTGGGCGCCTGCGAGCGTCTCCCGCGCCGCATCGATCATATCCCCAAGCACAGCGGTGGCCGTCGGGCCGCCTCCGGCGCCGGGGCCCGCGAAGAGCAGGGACTCGATAGCAGGGCCCTCGATGAAGATCGCGTTGGTTGCGCCCCGGATCGATGCGAGAGGGTGCTCAAGCGGAACCATCGCCGGATGCACCCTCGTGCTCACGCCTGCGTCCGTGCGTTCACACACGGCAAGCAGCTTCACCGCGTAGCCAAACTCCGCAGCGAACGCTACGTCGGCCGCCGAGACCGCCTCAATCCCTTCACAGAAGACGTCCTCCACCCCGACCCACGTGCCGAACGCAAGAGACGCGAGAATCGCAGCTTTCGCCGCTGCGTCGGCGCCCGACACGTCCGCGGTAGGATCGGACTCAGCGTATCCGAGCTCCGTCGCTGCTTCGAGAGCAGCTTCATAGCTCGTGGCGTTCTCGCTCATCTCGGTGAGGATGAAGTTCGTCGTTCCGTTGACGATGCCGATGACACGGTCGATCGTCTCGCCTGCAAGGGTCTCGGAGAGGGGTCTGATGATCGGGATGCCTCCCCCGACAGCCGCCTCGAACAGGAAAGGAACACCGGAACGTTCTGCTGCGGCGATCAGCTCGGGGCCGCGAGCCGCGATCAGCTCCTTATTCGCAGACACGACCGGTTTACCTGCTTCAAGGGCTGCGAGAACCAGATCCCCTGCGGGATCGAGCCCGCCCATCAGCTCGACCACGAGTTCCACGCCAGGATCGTCGATAACCTCTCTGAGCCGGTCGGTGAGAAGACCGTCTGTGACGGGGAACGGCCTCTCCTTGGCGAGGTCCCTGACCCCTACCTTCCGGACATCAAACGTGAGCCCTGTCTTGGCCGCGATCGCATCCGCGTCACCAATGAGCCGCGACACGAGCGTGCCGCCGACGGTGCCTGCTCCCAGAAGACCGATTCCGATTGAACGTTCCATAGAGAAGCAAGATAGCCGAACGACAGATGCCAGATGCCAGTCGAGCGGTTCCAAAGCGAGGCGTCAGCCGAGATCTCTCAAGAGCATGTCGTCGTACGTCTCGCGCTCAACCACCAGTCTCGCCTCGCCGTCGCGCACAAAGACGATCGGCGGGCGACCGACCTTGTTGTAGTTTGAGCCCATCGAGTGACCGTATGCGCCCGTGACCGGAGTGCAAAGGATGTCACCGACCACCGTGTCCCCAGGAAGGTTTGCCGACCGAACGATGATGTCACCTGCCTCGCAGTGCTTGCCGACGATCCTCGCCTCCATGGGACGCTTGGCGTCGACCGCCCGAGGGAGGAACGCCTCATAGCCGCTCCCGTACAAGACAGGCCGAGGATTCTCCGATATCCCGCCGTCGACCGACAGGTACGTACGGACGCCCGGAAGTTCCTTGATCGTTCCCACCGTGTAGGCGGTCACAGCCGCCTGGGCAACGATCGACCTGCCAGGTTCTGCGAGGATCCGGGCTGTGACGCCGCCCTCTCTCGCCGCTCCGAGGACAGCGTCCGCCCACTCCGTGATGGAATCGGCATCCTCGCCCTGGACGTAAGCGACTCCGAGGCCGCCGCCGATCGAGAACTCCTCGGCGCCTGATGAATTGACGAACGGTGCCAGCGCTTCGATAGCTCTGCCAAAGTTCGAGACGTTGAAGACCTGGCTCCCAATGTGAATGTGCAACCCCCGGAACCTGAGAGCCTCCGACGCCTTTGCCCGTTCGATCGCCTCAATGGCTATGCCTTCAGTGAGCGGGAACCCGAATTTCGAATCAGGCACGCCTGTCTGGAGATACTCGTGGGTGTGCGCGTCGATCCCAGGGTTAACACGCACCAGCACATTGGGTCTCGGCCTTCCACCTGCAACGAGTGACTCGATGCGATCGAACTCGTCGAACGAGTCGATGACGATCCTCCCGACTGATGAGTCGATCGCCATTGCGAGCTCATCGATCGACTTGTTGTTGCCGTGGAACACGAGCCTGGCGCCGGGCACACCCGCGGCGAGTGCGATGTGCAGCTCACCACCGGTCGCGACGTCTATGTACATCCCCTCCTCGAAAGCGATCCTCGCCATAGCCTTCGACAAGAACGCCTTCGAAGCGTACGCAACGCCCTCGCCGAACGCCGCGACCGCCTCCCTACATCTGGTTCGGAGATGTTCCTCGTCATAAATGAACACGGGAGTGCCGAAACGCTTGGCGATATCGATCACATCGCAGCCACCGATGCGGAGCCGCCCATCGACCACTTCCGCGGTGTCTGGGAGCAGCTTCCTGGCAATGGGATCGCCTGACATTGGATCGCCGGTCACATCCGCTCCGGAATCTCGATACCGAGCAGGTCGAGCAGCACCGTCTGGCTGGCGAGTGTCACCTCGACCAGCGAGAGCCACGACGCCTGACGCGCGCCATCCTTCTCTCGGAGGATGTGACAGTGCTCATAGAAGCGGCTGAAGTCGGTCGCTACCTCGTACGCGTATTCGGCGATCACGTTCGGCGCGCGCAGGGTCGCCGCGCGGTACACGATCTCCTGGACACGCACCAGGCGCAGCATCAGCGCACGCTCCTGATCGACGGAGGGCGCGATAAAGGGTCCCGCGCTGATGCCGGCATCCGACGCCTTTCGCAGGATCGACTTGATCCGTACAGCCGAGTACTGGAGATACGGCCCCGTTTTGCCTTCGAACGCTGAGAATCGGTCGATGTCGAACACGTAATTCGACATGCGATGGTTCGAGAGGTCACCGAACTTCAGGGCTGCGAGCCCGACTTGTCTCGCGATCTCGCTCCGTTCCTCATCCGGATAGTCCGCAGCAATGTGGGCGTCGTCGAGGCGCTTCCGAGCGCCTTCAGTGATGAGCGAGATGAGATCGCCGAGGCGCAGGACACCTCCCTCCCTGGTCTTGAAAGGCTTGCCGTCCTTCCCGTTGACGGTGCCGAATCCGATGTGTTCGAGCAGGACCCCCTCCGGCGCGTACCCGGCCTTGCGTGCGGCACGAAACACCTGGTCGAAGTGGAGCGACTGGCGGGCGTCCACAACATACAGCCCGGCGCCCATCTCCATCTCGGAGACGCGCATGTCGATGGTCGCGAGATCCGTCGTTGAGTAAAGGTACGAACCGTCCGATCGGGTCAGCAGGAGTGGGGGAAATTCCTTGGCGTCATCGGGCTCCGCCACGTCGATCACGATCGCGCCCTCGGACTCGCGAGCCACTCCAGACCCGAGGAGGTCTCGCACCATCGGCTCGAGGCGGTCATGCACCGTGGACTCCCCGTACCAGACATCGAACTCGACATCCAGCGCCGCGAAGTCCTTCCTCTGCCCGGACACCGAGACGTCGTGGAAGTGCTTCCACACGGCGAGGTACCCAGCACGTCCGTTTTGGAGATCGAAGGTCGCCCGGCGTGCACGCTCTGCGACCTCCGGGTCATCCGCACACCGCTGGGTGATCACGGGGTACATCTCAGAGAGGTCATCAAGCGTCACGGGGGACTCGGTCGGGTATGGGCCATCCGCTGCAACGTCGTACTCGGGATCGAAGTACACGAGACCAGGATCGCGATCCTCGAGTTCAACGATGAGTTGGCCGACCGGCAAGCCCCAGTCGCCGATGTGAATGTCGCCGATCGTCTTGTAGCCGAGAAACTTGAAGATCCGCTTGAGACTCTCCCCGATGACCGCAGAGCGCAGGTGGCCGACATGGAGCGCCTTGGACATGTTCGGGCCGCCGTAGTCGACGACGATCGTTCGATCGTCATCTACCTGGTCGACGCCGAGCCTTTCGTCTCGGTGCATCGCCCCTAGCGACGTTGCAAGGTGGGTGATGTTCACCGTGATGTTGAGAAATCCCGGGCCCGCGATCTCGACGCCCGCGATGACCGCCGACGCATCGATACGGCCCGCGACGCCCTCGGCGATCTCCCTCGGGCTCCTGCCGACGCTCTTGGCCGCGGCGAGGGCGCCGTTGCACTGGTAATCCGCAAGCTCGGGCCGTTGGGAGACTACGACTTCGCCATAGGACCGATCGACACCTTCGGCCTCGAAGGCGTCGCTGACGATTTCGGTAAGTTGCTGTTGCAGTGACATGTGAACCTGACTCGATCGTACTTCCGCGGCGTTGGCGCGAGGGCCGCTGCCGAAAACCCGAGGTTACAATCTATGGGCGCCCCAGTAGCTCAGGGGAGAGAGCACTGGCCTCCGGAGCCGGGAGCGCAGGTTCGAATCCTGCCTGGGGCAC
>JASJYA010000110.1 GCA_030125685.1 Actinomycetota bacterium | reverse complement strand
ATGACCATTGTCCAGTTCATTCTCATAGGTTCCATTCTCTTCTCTCTCGGAATCTACGGCGTGATCACCCGCAGGAACGCGGTGCTGGTGCTCGCATCGGTTGAGCTGATGCTCGCCGGTGTGAACGTCAACCTCGTCGCCTTCAACGTCTACCTCCAGGACCAGATCCTCAGCGGGCAGATCTTCACCCTTTTCATCATCGCTCTCGCCGCGGCCGAGGTCGGCATCGGTATCGCGATCATTCTCATGATCTTCCGGAACCGCCAGTCAGCTGATGTCGACGACCTCCACTTGATGAAGGGCTGACGGTGTATCGGTTTTTCGCCCCCGGTGCTCAAGTGCTCCTCGCTGCAGGCGAGGAAGGCGCCGCCGAGGCCTTCGTTCCCGGCGTCACTTCAGGCCCTCTCGTCGAGTGGGCGTGGCTCCTCGTCGTTATGCCGATCATCGCAGCCTTCGTGATTATGTTCTGGGGCAAGAAGCTCCCGTACAAGGGGTGGGAAGTCGCGTGGGGAGCGCTCGGGTTCGTTGCTGTCTACGGGACGGTGCTCTTCATCGTCAACGCCACGCACGGCATCGTTTACGAGGGCGCCGTCGAGATAGCGCGAGTCGGTGACTTCACCCTCGAGTGGGGTTGGATGGTTGACGGCTTGTCGATCATGATGTACTTCCTGGTCGGCGTCGTCGGGTTCCTCGTGTTCACCTACGCGAAGGCCTACATGAAGGGGGACGTCAGGTTTACATGGTTCTTCGTGTCGTTCTCGCTCTTCGCCGGGGGCATGCTCGTCCTGGTGTCAGCGCCGAACCTCCTCCAGCTCATCGTTGGATGGGAGCTCGTCGGCGTCGCGTCGTACCTCCTCATCGCCCACTACTGGGAGGACTACGACAACGTCGATGCGGGGAACAAGGCCTTCATGGTGAACAAGGTCGCGGACGCCGCGCTCTTCCTCGGCGTCATCATCATGGCCGTCTCGGTCGGCTCCTTCAGGTTCAGCGACATCATCGACGTCGTTGTACACGGCGAGGAGGGGATGCTGAGCCAGTACGCCTTCTGGGCCGGACTCCTGGTCTTCATCGGCGCGATGGGTAAATCTGCGCAGTTCCCGCTCCACGTGTGGCTTCCGGACGCCATGGCGGGTCCGACCCCGGTCTCCGCGCTCATGCACGCAGCGACGATGGTGACCGCGGGGGTCTACCTCCTTGGTCGCCTCTTCCCGTTCTACATCGACGTCCACGGCCTCTTCGGGGGGGACGTTCGCAACATCATCATCGTCATCGGCGGCATCACGCTCTTCATCACCGGGTTCCTCGCCCTGGTTCAGGACGACATCAAGAAGGTGCTCGCCTACTCGACGGTCAGCCAGCTTGGGTACATGGTCGCCGCGATGGGGGCAGGCGCCTACACAGCGGGTCTCTTCCACCTGTTCACTCACGCTTTCTTCAAGGCTCTGCTCTTCCTCGGGGCCGGCGTCGTCATTCACGCCGTGCATTCGAACAACTTGTCTGATATGGGCGGTCTGCGCAAGAAGATGCCGGTCACGTTCTGGACGTTCATGATCGGCACGCTCGCGCTCATCGGGATCTTCCCCTTCGCAGGGTTCTTCTCCAAGGACGAGATCCTTGCGTCGGTGAGGTACACGGGCGGCCACGGACAGGACATTGCAAACTTCATCCTGATCCTCGGCGTCGCGGGAGCGTTCCTCACGGCCCTCTACATGACGCGGGTCGTCGCGCTCACTTTCTTCGGCGAGTACAAGGGTGACGCTGAGCCCCACGACGCGTCCAAGATGATGACGTATCCGCTCATTGGGCTCGCGTTCTTCGCTGCCGTCGCAGGGTGGGTCAACATCCCCGGCGTCTACACAGGATTCACCACCTGGCTCGCCACCCGCGATCCGCTGACAGGCATGGCTGACCATCACCCGGAGAGCTTCGACTGGCCCCTCGTCTTTGTCGTCACCCTGATTGTGCTCGCTGCTGTTGCGGTCGGATGGCGGCTCTACGGCAGGGACGCGGAGACCCAGGCCGAGAGGGACACCTTCCGGATCCCCGTCCTGTGGCCGCTCTTCGAGAACCTCTACTACATCGACGATTTCTACATGAGCGGCATCGTTCGGCCCACGATGGGTCCAATAGCGAACGCAGTTCTGTGGTGGGATGTGTACGTCGTCGACGGCATCGTCAACGGCGTCGGCTTCGGATCTGTCGGCCTTGCGCGGGCGGTCAGGGCCGTGGACGAGAATGTGGTCGACAGCGTCTTCAACGAAGCGAGCGCAGGGATCGGCGGTGCGGGGAACATCCTGCGCCGTTCGTTCACCGGCCGTATTCAGCAGTACGCAGCTTTCAGTTTCATCGGCGTCGTGGTACTCGTCGTCGTATTCATCATCATCTAGGAGGAGCAACGACATGGAATGGTTCGAGAACGGTTGGGGTCTGAGCCTCATCGTGTTCTTGCCTGTCGTCGGCGCGGCAGCCATCGTGGCCATACCGAAGGCGAAGGAGTCCCTTATCAAGTGGACTGCCCTGGTCTTTGCGCTGGTCACAATGGTGTTAGCGATCGCGTTGGCGGTGCAGTTCGACTACGGGGCTGCGGGCACGTACCAATTCGGTACGGCAATAGACACGACATGGATCAGCGCCATCAACGCGCACTTCCACATCGCCGTGGACGGTATATCGCTGCCAATGGTGGTGCTGGCAACCGTTATCACGGTCCTTGTCATCGTCTACTCCTGGAACCACTGGCCCGAGCCGCACAACCCGAAGCTCCTCCTTGTGTTCGTGCTCCTCCTCGCGACCGGTATGACAGGCACGTTCCTCGCCCTCGACCTGGTGCTCTTTTTCGTGTTCTTCGAGCTGGTGCTCCTCCCGATGTACTTCATGATCGGCATCTGGGGGGACCGCGCCATCAAGGACGTGCCGTTGGTGAAATGGAAGATCGAGATGCGGCTATACGCGTCGCTGAAGTTCTTCATCTTCACGCTCTTCGGATCGGTGTTCATGCTGCTCGGCTTCCTTGCGCTCTACTTCAAGTCAGAGGAGATGCTCGGGTACCGGAGCTTCTCGATGATCGAGCTTGCGGACATCGGGGCGGCAGGCGCTTTCACCGGAACGTTCGCGTTCCTGGTGTTCCTCGGCCTCTTCCTCGGATTCGCCGTCAAGGTGCCGATGTGGCCGCTGCACACATGGCTCCCTGACGCCCACACGGCGGCGCCGACGATCGGCTCCGTCATCCTTGCAGCGGTCCTCCTGAAGCTCGGGACGTACGCATTCATCAGGATCTCGATCCCGATCCTTCCCGACCAAGCGATTGCCTGGGCGCCCTTCATCGGCGTCTTGGCTGTGATCGGCATCATCTACGGTTCGCTCGCGAGCCTCGCCCAGACGGATCTGAAACGACTCATCGCGTACTCCTCCGTTGGGCACATGGGATTCGTGATGCTCGGAATCTCGACCATGACGGTTGTCGGCATCAACGCAGCGATCATCGGCATGGTTGCTCACGGCCTCATCACGGGCCTGCTCTTCTTCATTGCAGGTTCGATGGCTCACCGCTACCACACGAGGGATATGAGCCGACTCGGCGGAAACATGCTGCTCATGCCAAAGATGGGTGTACTGCTTGGGTTCGCCGCGATGGCGTCGCTCGGGCTCCCCTCCCTCGCAGGGTTCTGGGGAGAGTTCATGGCCCTCATGTCAGCGTTCGATCCACTTGAGGCGATCGGGGCGACGCCGTTGTTCCGAGGCTTCATGGTGGCCGGTGCGATCGGTACCGTGTTGACCGCGAGCTACATGCTCTACATGCTGCGCAGCGTCAACTTCGGTGAGCCGTCGGACGAGTGGGAGGACCACGAGTTCGAGGACGTCGACCGGTTCGAATGGATGGCTTGGGCCCCGCTCGTGATCGGCATCATTGCAATCGGGATCTATCCGAAGTTGGTCTTCGGCGCCACCAACGACGCCGTCGTCGGACTCGTGCAGAAGGCGTTCGGAGGCTGACGTGTTCCCTCTCGACTACCACGCGCTTCTCCCGGAGATCATCCTCGCTGTAACGGTGTTGGTGACCCTGGTGGTCGATCTCACCACAAGGAAGAAGTACCTCGTTGCGTTGACCGCGATGGTCGGCTTGTTCGCCGCGTTTGTTCCGGTGCTGACGCTTGCGTTCTGTGACAGCCTGGAGTTCTGTGCGGCTGCCGGGGTGGACCGCGTGTTGTTCGGCGGCTCGTACGTCGTAGACGGCTACGCGTTGGTGTTCAAGGGCCTGTTCATCTTTGCTGCGTTCATTGCGCTGCTGCTCTCGATCGGGTACTTGGAGGCTGACCGGTATTACGAAGGCGAGTACTACTTCCTGCTCATAGCCTCAGCGCTCGGCGCGGTGGTGATGGCTTCGTCCCGCGATTTCGTTTCGATGATCGTTGCGCTTGAACTCGTCTCCGGTCCTGCGTTCCTGCTGGCCGGGTGGCGCAAGGGCGACCCGAGATCGAACGAGGCGGCTCTGAAGTTCTTTATCACCGGGATCATTGCGCTCTCGCTGCTGTTGTTTGGCGTCTCGCTGCTCTACGGGCTCACGGGGACGATTCAGTTCGACCAGATCGCGGTCGCATCAATGGCGGTTGCTGACTTGCCGTTGTTCACCCTGGCCGTGATCTTCGTCCTGCTCGGGTTCGGTTTCAAGGTGTCGGCGGTGCCGTTCCACTTCTGGACGCCTGACACCTACGAGGGCGCTCCGAAGCCTGTGACGGCGTGGATCGCCGTAGGGTCGAAGGCGGCGGGATTCGTCGGGTTGCTCACGGTGGCGTATCTCGCGTTCCCCGGGGTGACCGAGGTGTGGGGCCCTGTGATGTGGGTTCTTGCGTTGTTGTCGATGACGGTGGGGAACATCGTTGCGATCAAACAGACGAACGTCATCAGGCTGCTCGGCTACTCCTCCATTGCCCAGGCCGGTTTCATGCTCGCGCCCTTCGGGGCCGCTGCGGCTTCGGGCGCGGACAGTCTCTCCCAGGTGTTCGCCGCAACGGTGACGTATCTCGTCATTTTCGTCGTCATGAACCTTGGCGCTTTCGCCGTTGTGATCATCATCGGGTCGAGGGTGGGTTCCTATGAGTTCGAGGATTGGGCCGGGCTGAATCGGTACGCTCCGGGCCTGGCGATCATGCTCGCGGTGTTCTTCATGTCGCTTGCGGGCATTCCGCCCCTTGCAGGCTGGTTCGCGAAGTTTGCGGTGTTCCAGGCAACGATCGGTGTGGGGAACTGGTGGGGGTACAGCATCGCGATCGCCGCTGCGCTCAACGCTGTGATTGCGTTCGTGTATTACGCCAAGGTTCTCAAGCCTGCCTTCTTCGACCCGGTCCCCAAAGGTGTGGACGTCGAAGCCCTCGAAGCTGCCGAGATTCCAGCCCCGATCGGGTTCGCTCTCGCTCTCACGGCGTTCGGCGTCATCGTGCTGGGGGTCTTCCCCGGCGTTGCAGCCAACCTCGGCCAGTACACCGCCCAAGTCGTCGCCGCCCTCGGCGGGTAGTCGGAGACCTGTACATGCGTTGACCGGCTCCGGGGTGGAGAGAGAAGATCCCCCTCTGCCTCGTCGCTGCGCTCCTCGGCATCTCCCCCGCTGCGCGGGAGAGAGAAGAGGCGTGCTCTCTCTCCCTCG
>JASJYA010000109.1 GCA_030125685.1 Actinomycetota bacterium | reverse complement strand
CAGGTCACAGGTCACAGGCCGGCACATGCTGGCTGGCACCTGTTGCCTGTGACCTGTTATCTTTCGTCCCATGGTTCAGGCATACATACTCATCCAGACCGACAGTGGCCGCGCTTCGGACGTTGCGCGTGAGATAACGGAGCTCGAAGGGGTGCTCTCTGCGGAAGCCGTGACAGGCCCGTACGACGTCATCGTGTTCTCGGAAGCAGCCGATGTTGACGCACTCGGCCATCTCGTGGTCACCCAGGTCCAGCCCGTCGTCGGCATCGTCCGAACGCTCACCTGCCCCGTAATCCGGATCTAAGCGATTCGTTCCACGGGACGCCTAGCGGATCGCGAGTCTGCTTCGTTCTTCGTGGCGGGTGAACGCTGCGTCGATGAGGTGTGAGCACAGCTCGGCGTAGGTCATCCCGGACGCAATCCACATCTTCGGGAACCCTGATATCGACGTGAAGCCCGGAAGCGCGTTTGCCTCGTTAAAAAGGAACCTCCTCGACACCCTGTCGTAGAAGAAATCGACGCGCGCCAAACCCGAAAGACCGAGCTCGGCGAACACCTGCTCCGCGAGAATTCTCACTCTCCTCGCCGCAGCCTCCGACAGTTGCGCCGGGGCTTCGAACCGTGAGGAGTCGTCTGCGTACTTTGCGTCGTATGTGTAGAACCCGTTCTCGACGATCACCTCTCCCGGGACAGAAGCGCGCGGACCGTCCAACACCCCGACCTCGATCTCACGACCATCAACGGCTCGCTCGATGATGACCTTCGAGTCGTATCGGAACGCCGAGTTGATCGCATCCTTCAACCGTGTCTCGTCCTCGACTCGCTGGACGCCGATCGACGACCCCTGTGCCGATGGCTTCACGAACATCGGGTATCCGAGTGTGTGCGCTGCACCGTCCATCACCGAGCGTTGGCCCATATCCCAGTCATGTCGGAACACGCGCTGCCACGGAGTCGTCTCGATCCCCGCTGCTTCAACGACGCGCTTCGCGAGGTCTTTGTCCATGGAGAGAGCGCTGCCGAGCACTCCGCACCCGACGTATGGCACTCCACACGTCTCGAGGAGGCCCTGGACGATCCCATCTTCACCCTGTGGGCCATGGAGGACGGGAAATACGACGTCGAATTCAGCTTCGTGATCCACCACGCGCAACACGCCTGCGGGAACACTCAACTCAACGGCGCGACCATCCGCCCTGAATGGTCGAAACGTGGGGTCAGAGAGATGCCATGCTCCGTCGCGAGCAATGCCGACCGGTATGACGCGGTGCCCTCCCTCGACCAGCGCGTCATGCACCGACACGGCGGAGGCGCACGAAACCTCATGTTCAGATGATCGACCGCCGAAGAGAAGAAGTACCCGAGCCATGCCCAGAGGTTACCGTGGGTACCGACCGGCACAGGGGTTTGACAACTTGACCGAGAGAAATATGATCGTTGACTACCGGATCCGTGTGATTCACGCCGGCCTGATCGTTTCGTGGGTCGCCTTGCTTCTGTCCCTGTTCTGGGTGATGTCGCTGGACATCTTTCGCGACGCCGGCGCCGTCCTCGGTGGATTCACCGCAGGCCTCGTGATCCTCACGCTTGCACCGTGGCGCTCCATGCTGACTTCGTCGGTTGGTGATTGGGCGATACTGATGTGGAGCGCTGCAGCCCTCATGGCCGTCATAATCCACGAAGTGACGCTGGGTGGTCAGACGAACGGCGTCGGATTCCTCCTCGTTCTGTTCTTCGCGACGGCGACGTTGCTCCCGGACCGAGCGCTGATCACCCTTGGTGTCGCCACGATCATCACGTTCTCGGGTACGGTCTTCGCCGCAAGTAATGTCACCGTCACCGTCTTGGCCGAACTCCTTCTCCCCTTCATTGCTGCCACGATCTTTGTCCTCCTGATCTCGGTCAGCGTCAGAACACAGCTCGAAGCAACGGACGCTGCGTACCGGGCGGTTACGCATGAAGGCGCCGAACTTGCACGCCAGGAACGTGAGCTGACTCACCTCTACGAGGTCTCGCGTACGATCGGATCTGGATCGAAACTCGATGAGGTACTCCCCGAACTGATCGGACGCGTCGCAGAATCGGTCGATGCCCGTGTCGGACTCGTTCTCCTCTATGACGCTGATACGGAGCACCTCGAACTGATGTCGCCGATCTGGGTATCCGGACACACCGTTCGAGCCGATGAGTTCTCCCTCGGCCTGGACAAGCCAGGTGTCGCGCAACGCGTCTTCATGAGCGGGGACTCACAGATCATCAACGACACCTCCCAGAGCTCGGAACGAGACCGTCTCGTAGACGAACTCGACGCACATCGCGTCGCCGTTGTAGCGATGCGAATCGAAGATCGGACGATCGGCGTGCTCCTAGTCGGGGACAAAGACACAGACTTCACCGACGACGACCTCGGGACGCTGGAGTCGGTTGCTGCGCCTGCGGCCCTAGTACTCAACCAGATGGCCCGGTTCGAAGAAGCTCGATCGATGAACGACCGCATGGCTGAACTCGCGCAGCTCAAGACGGACTTCGTCTCGGTCGTCTCCCATGAACTTCGCACACCGCTCACCTCCATCATCGGCGCCATCGGCACGCTGCAGCGCCCTGAGCTCCTCCCGGACGACCCGCGGGCCCAGCAGCTCATCGAGATGGCTGCAAAGCAGGCGAACCGTCTCAGAACGTTGATCGAAGACCTTCTCGTCATGTCACGAATCGAGGCTGATTCGCTTCCTGTGAGGCCGGAACGGATCGATGTCGCCGCCTTCCTCATTGAACTGATCGACGCGCTGCCCAACGGTGAGAGCGTCACCTTCGATCCGGTGTCCGACGTGGGTTACGTGCGGTCTGACCCCGATCACCTCACGAGAGTCATGACCAATCTCGTGGAGAACGCTATGAAGTACGGTGGCGAGGGCCAGATCGAGATCGCTACGTCGAGCCATCGAAACGAAGTGCACATATCGATCATCGATCATGGGCCGGGCATCGCATACGAGCAGCACGACGTCATCTTTGAACGATTCACCCAGCTTCAGCCCCACGCAACAAGATCCAGGGGTGGGGCGGGACTCGGGCTATCGATCGTCAAGGGCCTCGTCGAAGCCATGGACGGCCGAGTCTGGTACGAGCCGACGCCGGGGGGTGGCGCTACCTTCACCGTTGCGATTCCAACCGGGAGCGCTACAGGCCCTCCGTGATACCTGCGGCCACTGCATGGAACCCACCGTCGACGTGGACGATCTCGCCAGAGGTCGACAACGCGAAGTCTGAGAGGAGCACGCACGCCATCTTCGCGACGGGCTCAGGGTTGGACGAGTCCCAACCGAGCGGCGCGCGGATCTCCCACAACCCGTCCAACTGTTCGAAACCAGGGATAGATTTCGCCGCGACCGTCGAGAGCGGCCCGGCCGCGACCAGATTGGAGCGAATGTTCTCCCCACCGAGGTATCGCGCCAGGTAGCGATTCACAGACTCGAGGGCGGACTTCGATACCCCCATCCAGTCGTACACGGGCCACGCAAGAGAATTATCGAAGTCGAGCCCGACCAGGGCGCCCCCGCCCGCTTCCTTGAAGAGTGGGCGAAGGCCGACCGCGAGCGTCTTGTAGGAGAAAGCTGACGTCAAGAATGCGATCGACGCAGACTCCGCCGGCGTCTCAAGAAATCTGCCGCCGAGCGCGTCCTCCGGGGCGAATGCGATTGCGTGCAGCGCTCCATCGAGGCCGCCCCATCGCGAGCCGAGCTCTTGCACCAGGGCATCCATGTGCACCGGATCGTTGATGTCGAGTTCGAGAACGTCCGCCGCCGTCGGTAGGCGCTTTGCGGAGCGCTTCGTCAGCGATATGGCACGGCCGAAGCCGGTGAGCACCACCTCGGCCCCCTCCTCCTGTGCCACTCGCGCGGTGTGCCACGCTATCGAACCGTCGGTGAGAATACCGGTAATCAGCAACCGCTTGCCTTCGAGCATCAAGTGAATCTCCTCTGTCGGACCTAAGAATAGACGACCTCGTCACGCGACATTTGCCCAGGCGCGAAGGCCAAGCCCCATCACAAAAAATAGGAGAACCCCGTAGGTGAGGGCAGGCCTTCGGGCCATCGCTGCTCGATACACGTAGGCAAGGGTCAGAGTCACCGCGATGACAACGCCGTAAAAGATGTGGAACGCGTTCCCGGGCTGCACGTCGTTGGCGTACAAATAGACGCCCGAGCCTACCTGTATGAGCATCACCGTGATCGCGGCGCCCCGCGCCCAGACAAACACCTGCCCCGGCTCCCGCTTCATCGCAGCGAGGACGAGGCCCCACAATCCGACGAGACCTGTGACCCCGATTGCGACGTAGAACCAGGAATGGTGGAAGCGGAGCACGGTGTTCATGTCGTCAGGACCCTTCTGTGGCTGGTACGGCAGATCCGGGTCCGTCATGTCGGATGCGTACCGCCGAAGCGGTAGGTTATCCCCATGGTCGAGTTCCATCCCCACGGCATTGCTCACGGCGGCGACGCTGTTGCTCGCAAGGACGGCAAAGCACACTTCATACGAGGCGCCATGCCGGGTGACGTCGTCGAGGCGTCGATCATCGAAGACAAAGGGTCATGGGCTAGGGCCACGGTCGTCCAGATCATCGACCCGTCACCGCTTCGAAGGACTCCGCCGTGCCCGTACACAGACCAGTGTGGCGGCTGTCAGTGGCAGTTCACCGACGGGGATACGCAACGGATCTGGAAACGCACCAACGTCTCGGACCAACTTCAGCACCTTGGGCGTATCAAGCACCCGACGGTTCACGAGACCGTCCGGGTCGGGCCTGACCTCGGCTATCGAAACCGCATGGACTTCCACGTCGTCAATGGCCGCCCGGGGTTGTACAGGCACCGCTCCAACGACATTGTGCACCTTGACGCCTGCCTGCTCCTCGTACCGGAACTCAGCGAGGTGTACGGCCGCCTCGGCGATCTCACCGGCGCGCACCAGATCACCTTGCGCTCAGGGACCCGTACAGGTGACAGGGTTGCAGTCGTCGAAGGTGACATACCCGACAGTGCACAAGGATGGGACATTTCGGTAGCACGTCGGGTCGGCAGCCGGATCACCCCGGTCATCGGGACGCCGCGCCTCACCGAGATCGTCGATGGCGTCACGTTCACGGTGCCGGTAGCCGCGTTCTTCCAGAACAACACGCCGGGCGCAGACGTATTGGTCAACCTCGTCAAGGGCGTCCTCGAAGTCACGGAGGAGGACACGCTCCTCGACGGTTATTGCGGCGTGGGCCTCTTCGGCGCGACCGTCGGCAGGCTTGCTGGGCGAGTCGTCGGCATCGATTCGACCCCTGGAGCGGTCGCTGCCGCGCGTATCAACCTCGACGCCGCCGGCGTCGAGCACAATCTCGTAGCGGGCTCGTTCACCAAGGATATCGAGTCGCTCGATGAGTACTGGGATGTAGCCGTCGTGGACCCCCCGAGGAAGGGTCTCGGGCGCCGCGGAGTCGAAGCGGTCACTTCGGCAATGCCGAGACGCATCGCATATGTCGCGTGCGACCCTGCGAGCCTGGCGCGAGACGCCAACATGCTCGCCGAGTTCGGTTACGACTTCATCGAGGCCACGCCGGTCGACCTCTTCCCCCAGACCTATCACGTTGAGACGGTTGCGAGGTTTGACAG
>JASJYA010000108.1 GCA_030125685.1 Actinomycetota bacterium | reverse complement strand
ACCTGTTACCTGTTATCTGTCATCTCGGGTATGGTCATCAGATTCTGACAACACACCCGGGGAGGAAAAGGTGACGGAGGCAACGTGCCGGTGACACCGGAAGAACTCACGTGGTTCGGAGATCGCTACCAGGCCATAGCAGGCAACATCGAACGTGTTATCCAGGGGAAGCGGCACTCCGTAGAACTCGTCGTCACAAGCCTCGTCGCCGAAGGGCATGTCCTGATCGAGGACGTTCCCGGTGTCGGCAAGACGCTCCTCGCGAAGTCCCTTGCACGATCCATCGACTGCTCCTTCCAGAGGATTCAGTTCACCCCTGACCTCCTCCCCTCGGATGTCACCGGGGTGTCGGTGTGGAATCGCGAATCCGGAACTTTCACGTTCCGAGCGGGACCCGTGTTCGCCAACGTCCTTCTCGGAGACGAAATCAATAGGGCCAGCCCAAAGACACAGGCGGCGCTCCTCGAAGCAATGGAGGAACGGCAGGTCACGGTCGACGGCGAGACACACATCCTCGACGCCCCATTCATCGTGATCGCCACCCAGAATCCGATCGAACACGAAGGCACGTACCCCCTGCCTGAAGCACAGCTTGATCGCTTTATGATGCGTGTCACGATGGGGTACCCCGAGAGGGAGAAGGAGCTGGAAATGCTCCAAACCCATGGGGAGCATTCAAGCTTCGTCGACCTCAAACCCGTCGTGCACGCAGAAGATGTGATTCGGATGTCCTCGATCGCGAGGGACATTCACGTAGCCGACGTGCTACGGACATATCTGATCGACATTGCCGAAGCAACGAGAACCCATCCAGACATCCTCCTGGGAGCTTCACCGCGCGCCACCCTTTTCCTCCAGAGATCGGCACGCGCCCTCGCAGCCGCGCACGGCAGGGACTTCGCGAGCCCTGACGACGTGAAGTCCATCCTCATACCGGTGCTCAATCATCGACTCATCCTGCGGCCCGAAGCCCAGATGCGGGGCACAACCGTGAGGGATCTTCTCGAGCAGATCTCAGCGTCGACACCCGTCCCGGGGACACGGGCGCCACGCTGATGCCAACGTTCCGGGGTTGGGCCGCAATTGGCGCCGCCGGTGCACTCTTCGTCCTGTGGTTTGCGTTCGGCGAGGATCTGCTGCTCGCTCTCGCTGCCTTCCTCCTGGCTGCCACGATCGGAGGGACGGTCTACGTACGATTGTCAGGGCCGAAGGTCTCCCTCAGTCGGACGATCAACCCGGAGCAAGTCCACGAAGGAGACAGGGCTCTCGTCGATCTGTCCGTGGCCTCTCGGCGCAAGGTGTACCGATTAAGGATCGAAGACAGGGTGCATGGGCTCGGATCTGCAACCTTCGTCGCGGATCGCGTCTCTGCGGGGGACGCATTGGCAGGCCGATACGAGGTGCAATGCAGGCCGAGAGGCGTGTATGTCGTGGGCCCGTCACGCGTGTCGGTGACCGACCCGCTCGGGTTCGCCGAGGCGACATCGCTCGTAGGCAGTGTTGATCGCCTCGTCGTCTACCCGAAGGTCGAGGATCTCACAGGCGTCCCTACCGGCCGAGGCCAGGACCAGACGATCAGCACTTCCCGAGCGAACTTCTGGCATACCAGCGGTGAGGACTTCTATACGCTACGCGCATATCAGCAGGGAGACGACCTCAGGAAGATCCACTGGCCCTCCTCCGCTCGACACGACGAACTCATGATCAAGCAGCTTGAGATGCCATGGCAGTCGAGGGCGTTCATCGTGCTCGATCCCCGGGTGGAACCCCACGTCTCGGCTGAGAGCTTCGAGCAGGCGGTCATTGGAACCGCCTCCGTACTGCGTCACCTCTTCCAGAGCGGGTACACCCCGACGATCTGGGCCGGGACGGGGAACGGAACCACCGTCGGCGACGCCGCGGCCTACCAAGTCGCGATGGAGGAGCTTGCAACGATCGCTCCCCAACGGAGCATCGACCTGCGGCGGCTCGTCGGAAAGTTGAGACGCAGCGGCATGGCCGGAGGAGTTCTCGTCATGGTGACCGGAGCGCCGGACGAGGACGATCTCGCCGCCTTCCAACTTCTCAGTCAGGATTTCTACAGAACGGTGGTGTTATCTGTCGGACCGGGCGACAATGAGGAGATGCTCGGGTTTGCACGAGCCGGCGCCCTGGTCGTACGCACCACGCCCAACGGCTCGTGGACGGAACCGTGGCGTTACGCAATGGAGCATGGATGGTCTATCGCTTCAGCTGGATAGCGGCAATCGTCGCAATTGGGCTCGCCTTCCGGGAGCTCTCTTCAGTGCTGAGAGACTCTGTCACGGGAACCCCGTGGCAGATGGTGATTTTCGTCGCACTCCTCCTCGGCGCCGCCATCACGTGGACTGCCATTTCGTATCGCGCACCTGCTTGGATCGTGGCTGTCGTCAACATCAGCGCGTTTGTGATCCTGGCAGGACTCGTCGTCGCCCCCGGAACGTTGTTCGCGTTTTTGCCGACCCAGGAGACCTGGATCGCTCTCCAGAACGAGCTCGCCAGGGCGACTGAGATCATCAGGCACGGCGTCGAGCCGGTTCGCCCTGTCCCCGGCCTCGTGATGCTGATCTCCCTGCTGTTCTGGACGCTTGGATTTCTCGTTACGGCCGGGCTGCTCAACGACCGGCCGTTCGTAGCTGTCATCACGCCTCTGATCGTCGCCGTGCAATTCTCGATCATCGACCGAACACCGATGAGCCTGGCCCACATAGGCGTCTTCATCCTCATCGTCGCCTTCGCTCTTATAGCGATCCGAGCCGATGAGCGAGACAGAGGCACTGGACGACTCCATCGTGTCGTCGCCGATCAACCGCCCTCCAAGAGGCCGACGCCTTCGATCGGTCTGCTTATCACCGCGATGGTGACAGCAGGCGTCCTTGCAGTCAGTGTCATCGGGGACGCCGTTCCATCAGACGGGTTCGTCGCCTGGCGATCGCCCGCGGGATATTCGGACGGCTACTCAGGATCCTCGTCCTACAACCCGTTCGTCGACATCCGGGCCGGACTCATAAGCCAGACGGATAACCCGCTCTTCACGGCGAACATCGAGGGGGTCGACCCCTCGGCGGTCCGATTCCGGACCGTGACCCTCGACGTATATCAGAACGGTCGATGGGCGACAGACCGCATTCATTCCTTTCCGCTCGATGAAGAACCATGGATCGACGAGATCCACCGATATCGAGGAGAGACGATCCCAATCGTCGCAGACATCACGATACAGAATCTCGCCCAACCCTGGATGCCCGCTCCTTCAACACCCAACGCCGTGCTCGGCGCGTCCGAAGACGACACGAAAGCGATGCGAGTGAGACGGCTCGACGGGTCGCTCTTCCTCCCCGGAGATGTGACGTATCAGGGCATGAAGTATTCGGTTCGAGCAGACCACGCGACCTTTAAGGCGTCAGATATCGGCGCTATTGCTCGGACCGAGACGGGCGCTCTCAGTCCACTGTTCCAAGCTGCGAGTGATGACGGCAGGGTCATTCCCGGTTCGACAGACATCGAGCCGCCGCCAGAACTCGAAGACATCGAATTCTGGCTCGAAACGCCCGACGACCTCGGGACGCGAGTGCGAGTGGAAGCGATTCGGCTCACGGACAACTTCGACACGAACTTCGAGAAAGCCCTCGCGCTTGAACACTATTTCAGAATATCGGGAGGATTCGTCTACGAAGTCCAGGTGCCGCCTGAATACGCCACAGGGTCCGTCGAAGACTGGCTCACCGATGAGGACAACCCGTACGCCCGACACGGATACTGCGAACAATTCGCCACGGCCATGGCGCTGATGGCGCGAGCTGTCGGCGTTCCGTCGAGAGTGGTCCTCGGTTTCACCGCAGGGACACCGCTCAATGCAACCACCGTGCAGGTTCTCGATAAGAACGCCCATGCATGGGTCGAGATGTGGATCCCCCAGTTCGGATGGATGGCGTTCGATCCAACACCTCGGTCTGGATACGCCGCAACGACAGCCGACGACAGCCTCACTGAGATCCTTGGATTCTCTGCAATCTCCTACGCCTCAGACATCCCTGATCCGGAGATCGTCAACCTCGACGACGACATCATCGGGCCCGAGGGGCGCCTGACACCGCGCGAACCGGTCGATCGCGATGTCGTGGTAGGCGCCGGAGGCACAGAGCAGGATCAAGACGGATCGGTTATACCGATGTGGGCAGGATTGCTGTCTGGGCTCGGCGCCGCCCTTCTCCTCCTCGCTTCCATGGTGCCGGCCACGAAGTGGGTGCGCCGCCGAAGACGCCTTCGCAGACTCGCACAGGGCGACATCACATCAGCCTGGCGCGACATCACAGAGAGGCTCTCCGACCTTGGCGAACCAGTCGACGGGGCGACAACCCCGATCGAAGCTGCGGCGGCGATCGATGAGGCCTTGGTGCCTCTGGCTCAGTCGCTCGGGCAATCGCTCTACGGTGAGCACAAGTCGACCACGCTGGTCATCGACCGCGCAACCGACGCCCACACCCGTGCGGTTCAGCACATCGCGACTCGGTACTCACGATACGAGCGGGTGAGAGCGGCGTTCCGCCCAACAAGACTGCTTGAGAATTGGGCAGCTCTCGTCGGTCGAAGAAACGGAACCTCGTAGTCAACCCGATGCTTCCTCAGCCTCGGCGAGCACGTCGTCCTCGACGAGCCTGAGCATCTCCCTGAAGTTGGCACGGTCGAGCTCAAACTTGGTGACATCATCCTCGACGTTCTGCGCTATCTCGTCGATCTTCACAAAGAACGCTAGTTGGCCCTGCCTGAGCGCGTCGAGGAGTTCGGTCTCATCGTGGGCGACGGCGAAGATCGACTGGCCGTCGGTGACGAGCTTGACATCGGCGAGGTGGCCATCCATGTCGCCGGTGCGGCGCAGGTAGTCCCACGCTCGGCGTACCCGTTGGATCGATAGGCCGTTGTCGAGGAGGCTCTTTACGACACGAAGACCGACGAGGTCCCGAAAGCTGTAGATGCGCCGCCGGCCCGGTCGGCCGTCGGTGGTCTGAATGGACGGTTCGATCAGAGCAACCTTGTCCCAGTACCGAAGCTGATGAGGTGTACAAGACGTTAGGCGGCATGCCTGTGCGGCGGTGAAACCCTCCAAAACCAAACTCCCTTTTCTCTCTCCATGCGGGCATGCCGAGGTTGCCCGCTCCTATCTTCCCCGCTTCAATCACCCTGCCGTCATCATTGCTGCGGTAGGTCATTCTAGCCGTCTCCGCGTCGCCTATGTTGGAAGCGCTGCATCCATTCATCGAGTGCCGCGGACGTCGACAACCCGAACCGCGAAGGCCCGGCTCTGAACGCAAGCCAACCCGCGGAGGCGACCATAAACACGAACCCTGCACCAGCAATCGCCCAGGAACTCGGGAACGAGACGAACATGACAACGGCGCCCAGGACGAACACCACCCCGGCCAGACGCGTCTTCCACCGCTCAGCGCCACCGCCGACGGCCTTCGCGACCATCGCGGCAAGCTTGGGATCCTCCTCATAGAGTTGACGCTCGATCTCGTCGAGGATCTCCTGTTCGTGATCGTTGAGTGGCATGTGATTCCCGGAATCGACGGGTGGCTGTTCACGGCCAGTATACCTGAGTGTTCATTTGCGCCAACGGAAAAACAGGTCACAGGTGACAGGTGACAGGTGACAG
>JASJYA010000107.1 GCA_030125685.1 Actinomycetota bacterium | reverse complement strand
GCGAAACGTCGTCGGCGAGCCGCTCCGTGAGGCGGCCCCAGACGTTGTTGGCGACTTGCATCGCTTCGGTGTATGCCTCCGACGCCTGACCGGCGACGTGCGCGGCGAAGTCGATGTGGGGGATGTAGAGGAACACAAGTCTCCCCGGCTCGGAGGCCAGGCCGACGGTCACGTCAATTGCCTCCTCGACCGACCAGTACGGCTCGAACCGCGCTCCCCGGTAGAGAGCGCGAGTAAGAGGTGTCCGGTCGAAGTATCCCGGCTGGATGACGATTGACTCCTTCCCCGATTCGCGGAGCCGCTCACAAAGGTTCGGGGAGGGAAGCAGCGAGTCGTAGTCGAAGTCGAGTTTCTCGCCCCACAGCGTTGTCATGTGGATGGTGTTCACGACCCGGCCGATCTCCTCCATCCAGAGTTGGTACGCGATGAGCCCGTGCCGGCTAGGGGGAAGACCCGTAGCGACCGAGGCGAGGCTCACCGTGGTGGTGTAGGGGAAGGGAGCGTCGATGTCTCCACGATGTGCCTCGGCAAGGTCGACTGCGTTCGGGTGGTCGAGTTGGCGGCTCCCCAAACCGTCGAAGAGCACGAACACGTACGTGTCTGCGTCACCGATCTCGTCACGCAGTTCAGGGGCGAGTCTCGGGGAAGCCGACTTGCCGGTCAGGCGATGCTCAAGCTCCGCTACGAGGTTGACGAGGCTCCGCCCGTCGTAGTCCGGCACGATGATCTGGGACATGGGGGGAACGTACTACGTGTGACGTAGTACGACCAAGCAGCCCCCTCTGGCCTCGCGAGCTCGGCCTTCTCCCCCTGCTTCGCAAGGGGAGAGGAAGCAGGGCGCTTCTCGCTCCCTCGCGGTGCAGAAGATGCAGAGTTGCGAATGAGGTGGACGTAGAATGCCTGCGCTGGCGGCCGATGGCCGGAACGAATGCCCCAATCGAATGCAAAGGGTCCATCCTGGTGCTCAATCAGTACTACGACGACTACATCACGGTCGCGGCTTTCATGATCATGGGTTTCGTGCTTGTGGGCGCAGCCGTCATGATGAGCAGGGCGATCGCACCACGGGCGCCCGGCGGGCTCAAGGACGTTGCGTACGAGTCGGGGATCGAGCCCATAGGTGAAGGCTGGAATCAGAGCCACATCCGCTATTACATCTTTGCGCTGCTCTTCCTCATCTTCGCGGTGGAGGCCATATTCCTCTTCCCTTGGGCGCTCCAGCTCGAATACTTCGACTCGATCGGGATGGGCGTCTTCGCACTCGTCGAGATGCTCGTGTTCCTCGTGATCCTCTTCCTCGGCCTCATTTACGCGATCCGTAAGGGTGTGCTCAAGTGGGAGTGATCGAGAAGTTCGGAGCTCCAAAGCCGCTCTCCTGGCTACTCAACTGGTCACGAAAGTACTCGCTGTGGTACTTCCAGTTCGGCCTTGCGTGTTGCGCCATCGAGGTGATGGCGGTGGCCGGGCCGCGGTACGACTTCATGCGATTCGGGATCATTCCCCTCCCCGCATCGCCGAGACAGGCAGACCTGATGGTGGTTGCAGGAACGGTCACAGACAAGATGGCGCCTGCGGTCAAGCGCCTCTATGAACAGATGCCTGAGCCGAAGTACGTGATCTCCATGGGATCCTGCTCGAACACCGGCGGCCCATACTGGGACTCGTACTCGGTCACCAAGGGCGTCGACCAGATCATGCCGGTCGATGTGTACGTGCCGGGCTGCCCCCCGAGGCCCGAGGCCCTCCTCGAAGGCATCATTCTGCTCCAGGACAAGATCATGAACGAGGACGTGCGCGAGAAGTGGAGGGGGAACCATGAGCGACCAGCCTGACGCCCCGGCCGAACCCGACACAACCCCGCTCGCCGACTACGCCGCCGACATCACCGAGCGGCTCGGCGCCGAGCGATACACGGTCGAGTTCGACACAGCGCGCGTCTTTGTCGCGAAGGACAAATGGGTCGACACCATCAATGAAGCTCGCGGGGAGCTGCCATTCTTCTCATGGCTGTCGGCTATCGACTGGTCGAGAGAGACCGAGGTCGGCGAGGGCGTAGCAGATCCGGACAAGCTCGAAGAGCGCTTTGAGGTCATGTGCCGCCTCTCCTCGGTCACGGACGACAAGGCCATCATCTTTTTCGCCACACTCCCCAAGGACGACGCGACCATTGGTTCCCTCACGGCGACCATCGGCGGCGCGGAGTGGCACGAACGTGAAGCCCACGAGATGTTCGGCATCATGTTCGAGGGGAATGAGAACCTCGTCCCGCTCTACCTGCCCGACGACTTCATCGGGAATCCTCTGCTCAAGTCCTACCCCCTCATCGCCAGGGAAGTGAAGCCGTGGCCCGGCGAAGTCGACGTCGAAGGCCTCCCTGTGGGTGATGACGAAGGCAGTGACGATGAGGAAGGCGAAGCATGACGTCGCGGCAACTGATGCACCGTTCAGAGGTCGCTGTGTCGGTGGAACTCGAGACGCCGGGCATGACCCTCAACATCGGCCCGCAGCACCCCTCCACACACGGCGTCTTGCGCCTCGTCGCCAAGATCAGTGGTGAGCGCATCCACGAGATTGAGCCGGTCATCGGGTACATGCACCGTGGATACGAGAAGCTCTCAGAAGTCCGAACGTACGCCCAGATCACGGCGCTCGTCAACCGCATCGACTGGGTAGCGGGCTTCGCAAACGAGGTTCCATTCATACTCGGCGTCGAGAAGCTCGTCGGCGTCGAGGCGCCCGAGCGCGCGCAGTGGATCCGGTTGATACTCACCGAACTTGCCCGGATCTCCTCTCACCTCGTGTTCATGTGTTCGTTCCCCCTCGAGCTCGGCGCCTCGACACCGCTGATGCACATGCTGCGCGACCGCGAGCACATCCTCGAACTCATCGAGGATGTCACAGGCGGAAGGTTCCACCCGAACTTCAACCGTGTCGGAGGCGTCAAGCCCGCATACGGTGGAGGATCGAAGACGAAGAAGCAGTCGATGGATCTCCCCGCCGGCTTTTTCAAGCGGACGCTCAAGGCAATGGACCTCATGGACCAGACCTGTGAAGACATCGACACGCTCGTCACAGGCAACGAGTTGGTCAGGGCCCGCACCATCGGCATCGGGGTCATCCCGGCGGAGAAGGCCATCGAGTACGGCATGTCCGGGCCCAACCTGCGGGCGTCAGGCGTCGCGTACGACCTGCGTAAGGTCGACAACTACCTCCCCTATGACCAGATCGACTTCGATGTCGTGACCCGCACCGGAGGGGACAGCTTCGACCGCTACCTCGTTCGTGTCGGTGAGATCCGCGAGTCAGTCAAGATCATCCGCCAGGCCGTCGACATCATCCCCGCAGGCCCGCTCCAGGCCAAGGTTCCAAGAGTGCTCAAAGTCCCCGAGGGCCAGGTGTATTCGCGTGCGGAGAACCCGAAAGGCGAGTTCGGTTACTACATCGTGTCTGAGGGCGGCAAGATGCCGTACCGGCTCAAGATCAGGTCGACATCGTTCTCGAACCTGTCGATTCTGCCCTGGATTCTCGTGGGCCAGCTCATCCCCGACCTCGTCGCCATCATGGGTTCGCTCGACTTCGTGCTCGGGGACGTCGACCGATGAACATATGGCTTGAACTCGCTCTCACGCTCGTCGTGATGCTTGTGGTGGTGCTGACAGCGTCGCTCGTCACCATATATGTCGAACTCAAGGCCGGATCACACATGCAGGCGAGGATCGGCCCTTACTACGCAGGCGGCCGATGGGGGTGGGCTCAGCCCCTCGCAGACGGCGCGAAATTCCTCCAGAAGGAAGATCTTGCGCCGGCCAAGGCCGACCGGCCGGTGTACAGGCTTGCACCTTTCGTCGTGATGATGTCCGCGCTCGGCATCTTCGCGGTGATCCCCCTCGGACCAGACCTCGTGGGGGCCAAGCTCGACCTCGGTGTGTACTTCCTCTTAGCGATATCGTCGTTCTCTGCGCTCGGTGTGCTGATGGCCGGCTGGTCATCAGCGAACAAATATTCCCTCATCGGCGGTCTGCGAGCCGCCGCCCAGTTGATCGCCTACGAGATCCCGCTGATACTCGCCGTTGTAGCCGTCGTCATCCAGGCGGGAACGATGTCGCTCATAGGCATCGTGGACGCCCAGCAAGCAACGCTCTTCACCCTCGGCGGCATCGAAGTCGCTCTGCCGTTCATCCTCACCGGGCAGCTCGTCAGCTTCTTCATCTTCATGATCGCCGCCGTAGCCGAGCTCTCCCGGATCCCGTTCGACATGCCCATTGCGGAGTCCGAGCTGACGATGGGGTACCTGACCGAGTACACGGGCATCCGGTTCACGATGTTCTTCCTCGGCGAGTACGCGACGGTCGTCGGGTTCAGCGCCATTGCGGCGACTCTCTACCTCGGGGGCTACGGGGCGCCATTCCTCCCCGAGTCGATGGCGAACGTCGCAGGGCCGGCCATCCTGCTTCTGAAGGTCTCCGCGCTCGTGTTCGTGATCATCTGGATCCGGTTCACCTGGCCTCGGCTCAGAGAGGATCAGCTCCAATCCATGGCGTGGCGCTGGCTCATCCCGATCTCGCTCATCAACATTGCGGTCATCGCCGTCTTCAAGGTGGCCTTCTGATGTCGAAGGGCATCAAGTTTCCGTTCCCCGGCCTTTTCAAGGGCATGGCTCTTACGTTCAAGACGATGGTCAAGAAGGCGCCTGTGACGATGTATCCAGACGTCAAGGAGATCCCGGTGCCTCGCGCTCGCGGCGTCATCTCCCTCGACGCAGAAGCGTGCACCGTCTGCATGCTGTGTGCAAGGGAGTGCCCGGACTGGTGCATCTACATTGAGGGCCACAAAGTCGAGAAGGCGCCGTCGAAGCCGGGCGGGAGGGTGCGGACCGAGAGCATCCTGGACCGTTTCGACATCGACTACGGCCTCTGCATGTACTGCGGCATCTGTGTCGATGTGTGCCCCTTCGACGCTCTCTTCTGGAGCCCGGAGTACGAATACTCTGAGATGAAGATCTCCAACCTGCTCCACAACCAGGAGCGGCTCGGAGAGTGGCTCAAAACCGTCCCCGAACCCCCTGCGTTGGAGTCCTGATGCCTACCTTGATGGAGACCGTCACCATGGCAGACTGGTTCCGTGAGACGGCGAACTGGGTGTTCCTCCTGATCGCGTTCCCGACTGTGTTCGGGGCTTGGAGGACGGTGTCTTCAGACAACATCGTGCGGGCGGTCCTGTATCTCGTCGTCGCGCTCGGGGGAACCGCGGCGATGTTCCTGATGCTCGGCGCAGCGTTCATCGGGTGGACCGTCGTGCTCGTCTACATCGGCGCCGTCGTGATCCTGTTCCTCATGGGGATCATGATCACTCGGGCGCCCCTCGGTGCAGAGGCAAAGCTGAGTCACGGCCGCGAGGTGAAGGTGCCCGCTGCGCTTCTCTCCGGGATCCTGTTCGCCGTGATCGCGGGATCAGTGGTCGACGCGTTCGGAGCGTCAATCATCCGGCCTTTCGAACCGACACTCACGACTGACCTTGCGAACGTGCTGTTTGGCCGGTTCATCATCCCGTTCGAGGTGGTGTCGTTCGTGCTCCTCGCAGCGTTGATCGGTGGCATCGTGTTGGCCCGCCAGGACGACGTTGGAGGCCTGGAATGACCATTGTCCAGTTCATTCTCATAGGTTCCATTCTCTTCTCTCTCGGAATCT
>JASJYA010000106.1 GCA_030125685.1 Actinomycetota bacterium | reverse complement strand
CGCCAGGACAACCCTGTCGAGACGACTGCTGAGGTCGAGTACGGGCCGAGGGTCGCCCTGACCTAACGATCTGTGTTCCGAGTTCTCTGCTCTCTGGTCTCTCTGGACGCGTACAACAGATTCTCGAACGGCCATTTCAAATCAATCCAGTCCAACACGGCTCTCCAAACGACCGCGTCCATCTTGGCTCTACTCGCGCGAACCCACGAACGCGCTTCTGCGTCGTGTCCAGGTGTTTTCGACGGGTAGATGTAGAGGCAGCCAATCACGTCGTCGCCGTCGCGGATCGCCTCGCGGATCGCATAGGTGAACCCCTCCCGATTCTCGAAATCTCGCGCGTGCCCTGTGAGATCATCCAGATTCTTCTCCAGGCTCATCGGCGCCGGCCAGTCGGACGATTCGAATCCGGGCGTCTTCCTGATGTGATCGACACTCGACATCCACGCATCGTGGTCCCGCTCGTTGTGCTGTGGCCCCAGAGGCTCTAATCGAAATCCCGCTCCCTCGAAATCCGTCGGCACATCAAAATTCGCCGGGACAAAGTCACCGCGCATCTCCAGAGATTGTCGCGCTGCATCTTCCATCACAGCAATAGGTGCTTCCTGTCCTGTGAAGAGCTTGAAGGCTTCTGCTGCTTGACCAACGAGCATCGTGAGTCCGTCGACGGCGGGAATCCCGAGGGCAATGGAGAGAGCGACGGCGGGAGTACGCGCAGCGCCGTACGCCATGTCGATGAGCACGCCTGCACGTTCAACAACGCCATCAGGGAGCGACTCGCCCGCCATACCGAGAGGGGTTGCGTTGATGACAGTGGCCGCCTGGATAGGCGTGCCCCATGGGAGTACCGTGGCATCGACTCCCATGCGCCCTACGAACTCCGCTGCTCTCTTCACGTCTCGGCCTGAGAGATAAATCTTCGCTCCCTCCACGGCCAGAAGTGCTGCCGAAGCCGCTCCCCCGTAGCCGAGTACGAGAACCGGTGCACCTGCGTCGGTTCCGGCTGCGTCCATCGCGTACTTGACTCCGGCAATATCCGTGTTGTAGCCGATCAGCCGACCATCCTCAACGATCAGCGTATTGACGGCGCCTGAGCGCTCCGCAGTATCGGATCTCCTGTCGGCCGCCTCGAAAGCGTTGTGCTTGTGCGGCATCGTGACAGACACACCGTCAAGTTCTCCGGCGCGAAGCTCTTCAACGACTCGACCGAAATCGTCTGCATCCACATGCATGAAGACGAATTCGGCGACGATGTCGAGATGCTTGAAGGCGGCGTTGTGGATCGCAGGTGACCGAGAGTGCTCGATCGGATCTCCGACGACGGCGAATCTCACGGCAGGATCCCTGCCTCTTTGGCGGCCTCGATGTTGGATTGGTGCTCCTCGTAGGTCACAGCGAAGGCGTGCGATCCGTCGAGATATCCCCGCACATAGAACAGGTAGTCGGTGTCATGCGGGTTGATAGCCGCGTGGAGGCTTGCTTCGGACACGGTTCCTATCGGTGTCGGGGGAAGACCGTCGATCCGGTATGTGTTGTACGGCGACTCGACCTTGAGATGCTCGGCAAGGACACGGCCTGGGTTGTGGCCGAGCGCATAGATCACGGTTGCGTCAATCTGGAGCCGCATTGGCTCGGCAAGCCTGTTGTGTATCACCGAAGCAATGATCGGACGGTCACCCTCCGTTCCGGCTTCCCACTCGATGAGGGAACCGATGACGAGGGCTTCGTATCGGGAGATCCCGAGTTCACCGATCCCAGACCAGTCAACATCCTCGAAGCGTCGAATCATCTCGTCGGCCATCATCTGGAGAATCTGGGTCGGTGTGGCGCTTTCGAGCATCGGGTACTTCGCCGGAAAGAGGAGACCTTCCCAACGGGTGAGGGGGTCTGAACCGTCGTCGGGCAGCAGCGGGGAGGTGACATCGCCTGATCTGAGCGCCTTCTGGAATTCAGCTTTCGTGAACGCGGTTGCGTCGGCGAGTTCGTCGATGATGCGATCGATGGTCCATCCTTCGATCACTGTGAATGTGAAATCTGAAGCGACATCTCCACCTTCTACGAGGCGGCGCACAACGGCGTCAGGTTCCATGTCCGTTGTGAGCGAGTACGTCCCCGCCTGGAGACGGTCCTCGACGCCTGCTGCCCGTACGGCTGCTTGGAGGTCGCTTGACCGCACAACTCCGGCATCATGCATCGTGCGATAGATGCTCGTTGCTGAGCTTCCCGGTTCAACGGTTACCTCAACGCTCTGCCCCGCCTCGACATCCCACGAGTCGCCACCGACGACCATTCCAGCGATATAACTCGCCCCGAGGAACAGGAGAGCGACAGCAACGACCGCAAGCACAGCAACCACGGCGAAACGCACCTTGGTACTGCTTTCACCCTCCGGTGCGTGTGTCGGTTTCGTCTCCAAGCTGATGCCTCCGCCTGTCCAGGAATCCGTGGAGCATGACTGCTGCTGCTACCTGGTCCCGCTTCTCTTTTCGCTGTCCGCGGTGCATGCCGCCCTCGAGCAACGCCTGTTCGGCCGTCACGGTGGTGAATCGCTCGTCGTGCAACGTAACGGGCAACCCGGTGAGTTCCTTGACAAACTCTCCGAATTCACGCGACTTCGCTGCGGCCGGCCCTTCGGTACCGTCGAGGTTCACAGGGAGACCGACGACGATCTCGGCGATCTCCCACTCGGAGCAGAGATCCCGTAGTCGTAGCTCAACATTCTCGGTCTTCCGATCGATGAATTCCACTGGTGACGCGATGGTACCGGTGGCGTCAGATACCGCTACGCCGATCCTGCGCTCCCCCGGATCAAGCCCGAGGATCCTTCCGCTCACAGCGCTGCCAGCGCCTCGCCGGCTGCGGACCTCATGAGAGAGATCGCGTCGTCGATTCCGTCGGTGTTCGGGCCGCCGGCCTGGGCGAGCTTCGGGTCTCGGCTCCCACCGCCTCCGAGCGCTTTGGCGCCTGCCGCCGCGATCTCGCCTGCAGAGACGCCCTTGGACACAAGATCATCGGAGACGAAGACGATGACGGCTGCCTTGCCGTCAGTCACCGATCCGAAGGCCCCGATGCCTGGGCCGAGGCGGTCGCGGACCTGGAACGCGAGTGCTCGGATCCCATCCCCACCAAGACCGTCGATGCGCGCTGACGCCAGCGAAGCGTCGCCGACCTTCTCCGCATCTGCGAGCACCCCTTCGGCTACTTGAGCCCGCTCCCTCTCTTCGAACTCCCCGATGCGCTGCTCCGCGGCCTTCAGCCTCTCAGCCACCGACATTGCGGCGTCGATTTCCCTTCCCGGCTGGGCGCGAAGGATGCTGCCGATATCGTCAAGGTTCGCGCGGAGCTGCGAGAGGTGGTCGTACGCCGCTGAACCGGTCAGCGCCTCGACTCGTCGGATATTCGACCCTACCGAGCCTTCGCTCACGAGTACGAGCGGTCCGATCTGGCCCGTGGTCGGCACATGCGTTCCACCGCAGAACTCGGTCGAGAAGTCACCCATCTTGACGACCCTCACCTCCTCACCGTACTTGTCGCCGAAGAACGCGATCGCACCCATCTTCTCAGCGTCCTCCTTTGATGTCTCAACCGTCGTGACGTCGAAATTGGCTATGACGCGTTCGTTGACCTCTCGCTCGACGGCGTGCAGTATCTCAGAGTTGACGCCCTCAAAGTGTGAGAAGTCGAAACGCAGCCGGTCAGGCGCCACGAGTGAGCCCTCCTGATGGACATGATCGCCGAGCACGTCGCGCAGCGCCCAGTGAAGAATGTGGGTACCGGAGTGGTTCTTTCTTATGCGCTCTCGCCTCGTGCCGTCGACCGACGCGTCGGCGTCCTGTCCCGTCTGGAGGTAGCCGCTCTGAACCCTTCCTCGATGTCCGTGAACACCCGGGAGCGCTATCTGCGTATCTGTAATCTTGACCACGCCGGTCTCGGTGGTGATTGTTCCCGTATCACCGACCTGGCCACCTGACTCTGCGTAGAAGGTCGACCCCGTGAGGAATATCTCGACTTCTTGTCCCTCTTCGATTCGTTCAATGTTCTGCCCCTCTCGCAGGAGAGAGAGCACGACTCCTGATCCCTCGAGGTTGCTGTAACCGGTGAACTCTGTCTGGGCGATTCCGCTGAGGATCCGCCGGTATAGGTCGGTCGTGTCGTCATCTGCTGCGCCCTTGAACGCCGCCCGGGCCCGATTCTTCTGCACGGACATCTCTTTGTCGAAGCCGACGCGATCGACCGCCAAACCCCGTTCAGCGACTATCTCCTCAGTGAGCTCGATCGGGAAACCGAACGTGTCATGCAGCTTGAAGGCCGTCGCCCCTGGAATCTCCGCGCTGTCATCGAGCTGGGAGATAGCTGCATCGAGCATCTGCTCACCGGATTCGAGGGTTCGCAGGAATCCCGCTTCCTCACGTTCGACGATCTCCTTGATGTAGCCCTGTTTCTCGATTATTGCGGGGAATGCCTCACCCATCTCTGAGACCGTCGCGTCGACAAGCGCAGCCGTGATCGGTTCCGCTGCCCCAAGCATGTGAGCGTGGCGCACGGCTCGCCGGACGAGACGCCGCAGGATGTAGCCGCGTCCTTCGTTTGACGGCACGACGCCGTCCGAGATCAAGAACGTGAAAGCCCTGGCGTGATCGGCAAGGATGCGGAGCGACATGTCTGAGCGATCCGCGTCACCGTACTCGACGTCGCCAGCCTGTTCACCAACAGACATGATTGCCCGCATCGAATCGGTCTCGAAGGCGGATGCGACGTTCTGGAGCACCATTGCGAGACGTTCGAGGCCCAGGCCGGTGTCGATCGACTTCATGGGGAGGTCGCCGACGAAGTGGTAGGGCTCATCCTGGAAGAACTCCATGAATACGAGGTTCCATATCTCGACGAAACGTTCCTCGTCGACGATCGGGCCTCCCTCAGGCCCGTACTCCGGGCCTCGGTCATAGAAGATCTCGGAGCAGTACCCGGCGGGGCCGGCGACTCCCGTCTGCCAGATGTTGTCGCGGTCCCTGCGTTGGAGGCGGTCGGGGTCTATGCCGACAACGTCAAGCCAGATTCGTGCCGCCTCATCGTCGGTGTCGTGGACGGTGAACCAGAGTTTGTCGGGATGGATGCCGTATCCCTCGGTGAGGAGTTCATAAGCCAAGGGGATAGCTCGCTCCTTGAAGTAGTCGCCGAAGGAGAAGTTCCCGAGCATCTCGAAGAAGGAGAGATGCCTGGCTGTCGTGCCGAGAATGTCGAGGTCTGCAGTCCTGAGGCACTTCTGGGAGCTGACCGCTCGCAGACTCGGCGCCCTCTCCTCACCGAGGAGTTGGGACATGAACGGCACCATCCCCGCCACAGTGAGGAGCAAGGTCGGGTTCACGGGAATCAGCGACGCGGACGGCACGATCGCATGGTCGCGCTCCGCGAAGAAGTCGATAAACGTGCTCCGGACCTCGTTGGTGTTCATCCCGGGCGAGGTTAGCCCGCGTCCGGCTCCGAGCGGTCAGCCACATCACGCAGCGCGGAACGTTGCAGCCTCACGCCGACCGCCTCGATCGCGTCCGCAGCGAGTGACGCGGACGCCCGAGCCACTCCTTTAGGTGTGAGCTGCTCGCGCAGCGTCCGAGCACGGCTCACGACGAACACGGTCGCGCCGAGCGTTGCCGCCGACCCAAGAACAAACCACCGTGCGCGCATGAACATGAAGCCGAGCGTAGCTC
>JASJYA010000181.1 GCA_030125685.1 Actinomycetota bacterium | reverse complement strand
TCGGCTACGACCTCGGCTGACTCCTCAACCGCAATCTCGGCTACGACCTCGGCTACGTCCTCGACGGCAACCTCAGCGATCGTGTGGATCTCACCCTTGGAAACCTTGAATTGGGTCCACGCACCGGAGATCTCGAGCAGCTTCTGGACCCGCTCCGTCGGCTGGGCGCCGGTGTTGAGCCAGTAGAGAGCCCGCTCGTTGTCAATCTTGATGAGTGACGGATTCTGACGTGGATCATAGATCCCGAGCTGCTCGATGTACCTGCCGTCGCGGGGCTTTCGCGAGTCCATCACGACCACGCGGTAGGTCGGCTGCTTCTTCTTCCCAAGCCGCGTCAGGCGGATCTTGGTTGCCATCTGTTACCTCTTCTTGTAGGGGTGTTGCATGCCCGGCATCGAGAGCCCGGGGAAGGGGTTCTTGCCGCCGACCATGGCTTTCATCATCTTCTGTGCTTGTGAGAACTGTTTGAGGACTCCGTTGACATCCTGTGGGCGAGTTCCAGAACCTGTGGCGATGCGGCGCTTGCGGCTGCCGTTGATCGTCTTTGGGTTCCGCCGCTCGGATGGGGTCATCGACCTGATGATCGCCTCTACACGCGCGAGCTGCTTGTCGTCCACCTGAACGTTTTGCAGGGCCGCCCCTGCGCCTGGGAGCATACCAACGAGCTGTTGCAATGGCCCCATCTTCTTGAGCTGCTGGAACTGCTCAAGGAAGTCTTCAAGGTCGAACGTGGAGGTGCGCATCTTCTCAACCGCCCGCTCGGCGTCCTGCTGGTCGTACGTCTCCTCGGCCTTCTCGATGAGAGACATCACGTCCCCCATCCCGAGAATTCGCGAAGCCATCCGATCCGGGTGGAACACGTCGAGATCGCCAATTGTCTCGCCTGTACCGACGAACTTCACGGGAACACCTGTGACCTCTCGCGCTGAGATCGCTGCGCCACCTCGCGCATCACCGTCGATCTTGGTGAGAATGAGGCCTGTGATGTCCGTGTACTCGGAGAAACCTCGTGCCACGTTGACCGCCTCCTGGCCGGTCATGGCGTCAAGGACAAGGAGCGTCTCATCGGGATCAGCGATCTTCTTGATCGCCGCGAGCTCCTTCATAAGATTCGTGTCGATCTGGAGGCGACCGGCCGTATCGACGATCACGACGTTGGCGCTCTCCACCCTGGCAGCCTTCAACCCGTCCTTGACAACCCTTGCAGGCTTCCCTCTCCGGTCGACGTACACCGGTACGCCGATCTGCCTACCGAGTGTCTCGAGTTGGTCGATCGCCGCGGGGCGTTGGAGATCGGCGGCCACGAGAAGAGGCCGTTTGCCCTTGCCCTTCAGGTGCTTCGCGAGTTTCGCCGCAGTAGTCGTCTTCCCTGAGCCCTGGAGCCCGACCATGAGGATCACGAGCGGAGGCGCAGCCGGTCGCTTCAGCGGTACGGCTTCGTCCCCGAGGGTGACGATCAGCTCCTCATGGACGATCTTTATGACCTGCTGGCCCGGAGTGAGGCTCTTGGTCACCTCGGTTCCGACGGCGCGATCCTTCACGCGGGCAATGAACGACTTGACGACCGTGAGGTTGACGTCGGCTTCGAGAAGCGCGATCCGCACCTCCCGCAGCGCAACGTTGATATCGTCTTCGCTCAATCGCCCCTTGCTACGGAGCTTGACGAACACGCCATTGAGGCGGGCTGAGAGGGATTCGAACATGG
>JASJYA010000032.1 GCA_030125685.1 Actinomycetota bacterium | reverse complement strand
AAGATCTCATCGATGCGGGTGAGGCGCTCGGCGAGTTCGCCTTCGGCGCCGATCTCCTTGGGTTGGTACAGCACGGCCTCCTCGTGGCCATCGGGGAGGTACTGCTGGGGAACCACGGCCGCCGGGGCGTCGTGGGGGTAGACATAGCCGACGCCGATGCCCATGTCTCTCTCACCTTGTGTGGCACCCGAACGCAGATGCGCAGGCACCTCTCCTGCGGAACCCTCGGTCACCGCTGTGATTCCTGCGTCCATCGCGTTCTTCACCGAGTTCGACTTCGGCGCGAGAGCCAGGTACAACGCGGCGTGGGTGAGCGCATAGTTCGCTTCGGGCAAGCCGACCACCTCAACTGTTCGGAAAGCCTCATTAGCGATGCTGAGCGCGTGCGGATCGGCAAGCCCGACATCCTCTGACGCAAAGACGATCATGCGCCTCGCAATGAACTTGGGATCCTCCCCCGCCTCGACCATCGTCTGGAGCCAGTACACAACCGCATCAGCATCCGAGCCGCGCATGGACTTGATGAAGGCCGAGATAACGTCGTAGTGGCGGTCCCCCGCCCTGTCGTAGCGGATGATCCGGCGCTGGAGCGCTTCGGCGACAACTTCCTCTGTCACCGTGTCGAGTCCCCTGCTCTCGGCAATCGTTGCAGCTATCTCGATCGTGTTGAGCGCGAGCCTGGCATCGCCCCCTACCCGCTCCGAGAGAGCCTCCCTGGCGTCATCATCGACCAGCATGCCGATGCCACGCATCGTGTCACCGGATGCACGGTCGATGAGTTCCGCGATCTCGGCGGGTGTAAGCGGCTCCGTTCGAAAGACGGTTGCACGCGAGATGAGGGGGCTGTTGACCTCAAAGAATGGGTTCTCGGTCGTGGCGCCCACGAGAATGATGACGCCGTCTTCGACTCCTGGAAGAAGCGCATCCTGTTGAGACTTCGAGAAACGGTGGATCTCGTCGAGAAACAAAACCGTTCGGCCCCGATCCTCACCGAGACGCTGCGCCGCACGTGCGAGCACCTCACGAACATCCTTCACACCGGCGTTCGTGGCGGAGAGTTGCTCGAAGTGAGCGCCGGTAGAGGTTGATATCAGCCTCGCAAGGGTCGTCTTCCCCGAACCTGGAGGACCCCACAGGATAAGAGAGCTGAGTTTTCCCAACTCCACCATCGAACGAAACGCGGCCCCCTCGCCCAGGAGATGGCGCTGACCGACCACCTCAGACAGGTTCCTCGGTCGCATCCGGGCAGGCAGCGGCGCTTGTGCGCGTGTAACCTCCTGTGCTCGAGCAGCGAAGAGATCGTCCTCTGCCATCAGGCGTCAGCGGGGTCTTCCGCTTCGACCTGACCGGCGTCCTCCGCCCAGGCGGCCCGGACCTCGGGCCGGATGTCGATGCCGAGATCAAAGAGTTGATCCTCCTCGACCCTGCCCGGCGCCCCGGTCAGTGGATCAGCCCCGGTCTGGGTCTTCGGGAAAGGAATGATCTCGCGGATGTTCGGCTCATTCCTCAGGATGCTGACCATCCGGTCAATCCCGATCGCGAAGCCGGCGTGGGGAGGCGTGCCGTACCGAAGTGCCTCAAGGAACCACCCGAAGCGGGCCTCCGCGACCTCCGGCGGAATGTTCATCACCTCGAACACTTTGGCCTGGATTTCCGGATCGTGGATTCTCACGCTCCCCGACCCGAGCTCGGCGCCGTTAAGCACAAGATCGTACGCCTTCGAGACGGACTTCTCCGGTGAGCTGACGAGAGTCTCGATGTCGCCGGGGTCCGTGAAAGGATGATGAGCCGGGGAGAGGCCCCCGTCTTCCGCCACGTCAAACACAGGGAAGTCAACGATGAAGGCGAACGCAAGCTCGTCGTTGTCGTCGGGCTGACCCATGTCGAGCCTCAGTTGACCGAGTACCTTTCCGACGACGCGTGCATCGTCCGCGGCGATCAAAAGGGTGTCGCCCACGTCACCGTCAAGGGCAGTCTTGATTGCTGCGAGTTCGGCATCCGACAGGAATTTCGCGATCGGCGACCGGAGCGATCCGGCCTCCTCGACGACCATCCACACGAGACCCTTGGCCCCAAGTTCCTGGGCGCGCGAGACGAAGGCGTCCAGGCCGGAGCGCGAGAGGCCGAGTTTGCCGCCGTTGATCCCTCGAACGCAGCCACTTGAACCGAGAACACTGGAGAACACCTTGAACTCGGTTGCTGCGAACACTTCGGACAGATCGACGATCTCCATTCCGAAACGGAGATCGGGCTTGTCGGTGCCGTACCTCTCCAATGCCTCGGCGTAGGTCATGCGCGTGAGGGGGAGCGCGACCTTCTCGCCGCGTAACTCCTGCACGACCTCGACGACGACCTCCTCGAGCACGCTGAGCACATCCTCCTGCCCCCAGAACGATCCCTCGAAATCGAGCTGCGTGAATTCGATCTGGCGATCGGCGCGGAAATCCTCGTCCCGATAGCACTTCGCTACCTGGTAGTAGCGCTCCACACCGCCAATCATCAGTAGCTGCTTGAAGAGTTGGGGAGACTGTGGGAGCGCGTAGAACGAGCCCTGGCGTAAGCGTGAAGGAACGAGCATGTCGCGCGCTCCCTCCGGCGTCGATACGATGAGCGTCGGGGTCTCGATTTCGAGGAAGCCTTCGCGTTCCATGACCCTTCGCATCGCGCCGATAGCCTTCGACCTGGCTCTGAGGTTCTCGGCCATGCGGGGCCTGCGCATGTCGAGATAGCGGTACTGGAGACGAAGCGACTCGTCAACTTCGACGCGGTCATCGATCTGGAACGGGAGCGCCCGAGACGGGCTCAGCACCCTCAGCGTCTCAGCCACGACCTCGACGGCGCCCGTTGGAAGATCGTCGTTCACGGTCCCCTCAGGTCTCGGGCGCACAGTCCCGATGACCTGGATGCAGTACTCGCTTCTCAGACCGTGGAGCACATCTTCCGGCGCGGGAGCATCCTCAGGGTTGAGCACAACCTGCACGATCCCGGTCGAGTCCCTGAGATCAACAAAAATCACACCACCGTGGTCACGGCGACGTCCGACCCAGCCGGCCAGTGTGACGGCGTCACCCAGATGCGATGAACGCAGTTCCCCGGCGCCGATCGTCTTCATCGGACTCGTAGCCATCCTTCGATCTCCTTGATTGCTATCACGTCTTGCACACCGCTGTCGAGATCCTTGATCGTCACTTCATTCCCGGTCCACTCGGCCCCGATGACGACTGCGGCCCTCGCATTTGAGCGGTCAGCTTCCTTGAACTGTGCCTTGACTGATCGCTGGGTATCGGTCATATCGATTCGCAGACCCCCCGCCCGCAACTCAGATGTGAGGATCCTCGCTTCTGATCGGAGCGATTCGTCAGCAACAACCACGAAGACGTCGAGCGCGTGACCGGGATCAGGGACCGACGAGGCCAGGAGGATACGGTCGACACCCATCGCGAGCCCAACAGCCGGAGTCGGCTTCCCACCGAGCAACTCGAAGAGTCCGTCGTAGCGTCCCCCTCCCCCGACCGATGTCTGGGCCGCCTCGTAACCCGTCGGGATGTACTCCCACACCGTCCTCGTGTAGTAGTCCAGTCCCCGCACGAGCTTATCGTGGATGACAAAAGGGATGCCGAGGGCGCTGAGCCCATCCCTCACTGCCTGGAAGTGGCGAGCGGCTTCCTCGCCCAGGTAGTCGAGAGGAACCGGAGCGTCCTCCAGGATGTCACGGTCGAACTTTGAGTCCAGCACCCGCATGGGATTGGATTCGACCCGGCGTCTCGAATCCTCGGAGAGTTCGTCGTAATGTTCACGGAGAAACGCGCCTAAAGCCTCGCGATACACTTCCCGGTCCTCCGGGTCGCCGATCGAGTTTATCCGTACCTCGACTCTGGGAACCGCTAGCCGTTCGAGCATCCGATAGCCGAACTCGATCACCTCGACGTCGGCTTCCGGTGACTCCGATCCGAGGTACTCGACTCCCGCCTGGATGAACTGGCGATTTCGGCCCTTCTGAGGGCGCTCATATCGGAACATCTCACCCCAATAGGCGCCCTTGAACCGACCCTGGACTCCCCCTGCCTGGATGACGGCGCGGACCACGGACGCCGTCGCTTCCGGGCGCAGCGTGATCGACCTGCCGCCCTTGTCGGTAAAGGTGTACATCTGCTTCTGGACGATCTCACTGTCTGCGCCGACGCTGCGAGCAAAGACGTCTGTGTCCTCGAACATCGGCGTGATAACGAATCCGTAGCCAAACTGCTCGGCGAGATCGTCAAAGACCGACCGAGCGTCACGCCACCACGCGGACTCCGGCGGCAGTATGTCGTAGGTGCCTTTCGGCGCCTGATACCTGCTCACAGCAGCTCCTGGAGGAAAGGATTGAGCCTGCGCTCGGTGGCAAGGGTAGTGCTCGGACCGTGCCCCGGCAGTACGTCTGTGTTCGCAGGCAGGGGCAGCACGCGCTTCGCCATTGACTCCATGAGGGTCTCGTACGATCCACCCGGAAGATCGGTGCGCCCGATCGAACCTGCAAAAAGCTGGTCACCTGAGAACAGCACACCCTCAGACGGGACATAGAAGCAACAATGGCCGGGGGTATGGCCGGGAGTATGCAGGATCTCGAAGTCCACACCTCCGAGTGTGAGTGTCTCGCCGTCTGAGAGATCGACGAAATCTGTCGAGATGAGCTCGTCATCACCTGTCGGAAACCCCGAACCCAAGAGCGCTCTGAGTTGCTCGCGTGGATGGCGCGCCATGTCGAGATCGTCCGGGTGCAGATATGCTCGAACGGTCGACGACGCAATGCCGTCGACTCCCCCGACATGATCCACGTGACCATGGGAGACGAGTACAGCAACCGGCGTCAGGTCGTGTTTCGCGAGCAGATCTCCAACACCTGCCGGGTCAGGGGGTGCGTCAACTATCACCGCAGGCCCGCCGCGGTGCGGCGCGATCACATAGGTGTTCGTCTCGAAGTACCAGAGCGATTCCGAAGCTATCAGCAACGACATAGCCTGAAGATAGGACGAGCCGAGCACTTGTCAGATGCACGGAACACCGCCTTCCGCTTTCCGTCGGCAATTTCTTGCGGCTTGCGGATACCGGTTGACGGTCTCCGGTTTCTGGTATCTGGTATCTGGTATCCGTCTAAAGCACCAAGCGGTACGCGTCGTAGACCCCGTCGATTTCGCAGAGGCCGCTCAGAAGCCCTTCGAGGGTGTCCTTGTCCGACAGTTCGATTTCGTAGCGGAGCAGGGCGATACGGTCCCTGCCTGTCGCAGAAGACGAGGCGTGAATGTTCGCTTCTGAGTCCGAGAGCGCCGCAGTCACGTCACGCAAGAGCTTCGTGCGGTCCAGCGCCTCGACCTGGATCCAGACAAAATAGGTCCCTTCCTGCTCCACCGTCCAATCCACGTCGACCATCCGCTCGGAGCGCTTCGTCAGAGTCCCGATGTTGGTGCAGTCCGATCGGTGCACCGACACGCCACGACCGATCGTGACGAATCCGACGATGTCGTCTCCAGGCACAGGGCCGCAGCACTTCGCCATCCGCACGAGCATGTCCTCAAGACCCTCGACGACTATATCTCCTATCGCCTGACGTCTCCGCCCATGCGGTGTCGGCAGCCGCTCGGCTAACACCGCCTCGACTGACTCTTCGGGTTTCAGCTTGCGTGCGACACGCTGCGATACGGTCTGGGCGCTCGTGCGGTTTTCACCGACAGACACGTACATCCCATTGAGACCGTCGAAACCCAACTCATGAGCGACAGTCGCGAGCTCTGGCTCTGCACCCTTGAGGGGAAGACCGTCACGACGCAGAGCCTTCATCACGGCTTCCCGGCCTTCGGCGAGGGCGTTCTCCCGCTGCTCCTTTGAAAACCATGCCCGAATCTTGCTCGCGGCCTTCGATGACTTCACGAAGTTGAGCCAGTCCCGGCTCGGATGAGCATCTTGAGCTTTCGACGTGATAATCGAGACGATGTCACCAGACTCAAGTATCGTCGAGAGCGGGACCAACCTGCCGTTCACCTTCGCACCGGCGCAGCGATGCCCGACGTCGGTATGGATCCTGTACGCAAAGTCGACCGGTGTGGCGCCCTGTGGAAGCACCTTGACATCACCTGCAGGCGTCAGAGCGAATACCTCATCCTGATAGAGGTCGAGCTTCAAGTTCTCAAGGAACTCCTCGGGACTGTCAGCGTCCTCCTGCATGTCCCTGATATCGCGCACGACGAGCAACTCTCCGTCGTCGCTCCCCTCCGCTTTGTAACGCCAGTGCGCCGCGATTCCGGCTTCTGCGCGTTCATGCATCTCGTGGGTTCGGATCTGCACCTCGAGCGGCTTCCCGTCAGGGCCGACAACCGTCGTGTGAATCGACTGGTAGAAGTTGAACTTCGGCATCGCGATGTAGTCCTTGAAGCGACCTTGGATCGGAGGCCATATCGTGTGCACGAGCCCGAGCGCGGCGTAGCAGCCCTGCAAATCGTTGACAATGACCCGGACGCCGATCAGGTCGTGTATCTCCTCGAAAGCGAGGCCGGACACGATCATCTTCCTGTAGATCGAGTACAGGTGCTTCGGCCGACCGGTCACCTCGGCGTCGACTTTGTTGTCATCGAGCGACGCCTTTAGCTCATCGATCACAGCCTCAATGTACTCGGCCCGCTCAGGCGATCTCGCAGCGACCTTCGCCTCGATTTCAGCCTTCGGACCGGGGTACAGAACACCGAAGCAGACCTCCTCCATCTCGTGCTTGATCTCCTGCATCCCGAGGCGTTGTGCGAGGGGCGCATAGATGTCGAGGGTCTCGAGAGCGACCCGGCGCTGCTTCTCCTCCGGCAGCGGCGCCATCGTCCTGATGTTGTGAGTCCGATCCGCAAGCTTGATCACTAAGACGCGGATATCTTTCGCCATCGCCACAGCCATCTTCCTGATGGTCGCGGCCTGGGCATGTTCCCTACTCGAGAACTTGATTCGATCGAGCTTCGTGACACCGTCGATGAGCAGCGCAACCTCATCCCCGAACTGCTTGACAACCCCTTCGAGGGTCAGGTCCGTGTCCTCGACCGTGTCATGCATGAGCGCTGCCGACAGCGTGGCTGAGTCCATGGCATATCGAGCAAGGATCTCGGTGACGGCAAGAGGATGAACGATGTAAGGGTCCCCCGTTGCTCGCTTCTGGCCCTTGTGCCTCTCGACGGCAACCGAATAAGCGGCCCGGATCAGCTCCGTGTTCCCCTCAGGATGTGCATCCAGGAAAGTAGCGATGATGTCCTCGAGCATCTGGTCGGGCGTTCGACCGCGCACGCCCGGATCGACGAACGAGCGCGTCCCCGCCACCTGAGCTTCTTTGGAGTCCTGGGTGACGGCTCTGGTATCGGCCTCGGTGTCTGACTGAGTCCCCATTCAGTTATACTACCGCCGCTTCCGCCTCTGCTTTGGCGGCCTCGCGGCCGCTGTCGGCGGAGGAGGGACGAATGGCGCCTTCTCCTGCTCGACCTTCGGAGTTGCAGCGAGCTCCCCGCCGGTACGCCCCGATCGACGTATCTGGCGCCGCCATTCCGGCTCCGTCCCTTTCCATCGGGCGAGGATCGGCGCAGCCACGAATATCGATGAATACGTCCCGATGGTCATACCAATAAAGAGTGCGAGCGCAAACTGTTGCAGAGTCTCGGCCCCGATTGCGAGAACACCGACGAGGAGGAGCGATCCGACGGGCAGAAGAGAGGTCATCGACGTATTGATCGATCGCATCAGCACTTGGTTCATAGACTGGTTGACGATGCCGGAGTACGTCGACCGCTCGTGCATGTCCGCGACGTTCTCCATTACTTTGTCCAACACGACCACCGTGTCGTACAGCGAGTAGCCGAGAATCGTGAGTACGGCGATAATCGTCGCAGGTGTGACAGTGAACCCAACAAGCGCATAGAGACCGGCCGTGATGATGAGGTCGTGGAGGAGCGCAGTGAGTGCAGCCACAGCCATCTTCCATTCGAAGCGCCAGGTGATGAACAGGGAGACAACGAAGAGGAACACAACCAGGGCTTGTATCGCTCTCCTCGTCACCTCGGCGCCGAACGTCGGCCCGACGGCCGACACGTTCGCGTCGTCGATGGTCACTCCCGCGGTATCGGCGACCGTGACGACCAGGATGTCCATCTCTTCTGCACCGAGCGCCTCCGTCTGCACCGTGATGAACCCGTCTCCGGTGATCTGCACTCGGGCGTCTGCAGAGCCAATCTCGCGCAGGTCGGCTCTGATGTCCACCACGGATGCGTTTGCTCGGTTCTCGACGGTGACGATTACTCCTCCGGTGAAGTCGATGCTGAGGTTGAACGGTCGGATCACCATGATCAGTAACGAAAGCACGACGAGAGTGAGAGACACCATCAGCGTGCGCTTCGACAGCTCGACGAAATCGAACTTCGTCTCCCCTCGATACATGCGCAAGAACACGCTCACGAAGACACCTCAACCGTCTCTCGTACCTCGGCGCGCTCACCCTTGCCCATTGCACCGGCAATCGTGAACACGCCTCCGTCACCGAGCGGGCCACGGACCATGAGGTAGGCCGCGGGGCGCAAATAAAAGTAGGCGACCAGCACATCGATGACCGTCGCGATCCCAAGAATCAGTGCGAATCCCCTAACTTCGCCGACGGCAAGCATGAACAACAACAATGCAGCGAGAAGTGTGACTGTGTTGCCGGTCAGGTTCGTCTTGAACGCTCCGCTAAATGCGTGTGAGGTTGCAGGACGGAGCGCGCGACCGTCTCGGTACTCCTCCTTAATTCGCTCGAAATAGACGATGTACGAGTCGAACATGATACCGATCGACACGATCACGCCGGTGACCCCCGCCAGCGTCAGAGTCGTACCTTGGACCTTTCCGAGAAAGATGATCATGCCAACGAGGTAGGAGCCGAAAATTGTGAGACCGACGATCGAGATGATGCCGAGCGATCGGTAGTAGAAGAGCATGTACACACCTACTAGGAGCAATCCGGCGAGTCCGGCAAGCAGTCCAGCCTGAAGGGAGTCGGCGCCGAGCGTGGCGGACACAGCCACGACTCGCTCACGTTCGAACGTCGTCGGGAGCGCCCCGTATCGCAGGATCGCGGCGAGATCCTCCGCATCCTGTTCCGGGTTCTCGCCACCCCCCACGGTAATGATCACGGCGTTCGGATCGAGACCCTCGTTCGCTGAGACTTCAGGCGCCACGGCGGGCGCAGAAGACACAACACCGTCGACCACGATCGCGAGTTGTCTTCTCGGATCACCGGCGGGATAGCTGGCGAGATACGCGGTCGACTGCCTGAACTTCTCCCCGCCTTCATCTGTGAACACAGGGACGACGACCCACTGCCCACCAAAGCCTGTGGAGGAGAACTGAGCGCGAGCGTCAACAACATCTGCACCCGTCGGGAATTCGACGATGGATCCGTCCTGAAGTTCCACCGGAATGCCGCCAACCTCGTATACGAACGGAAGGTCGTCGTGCTCGAGATACGAGCGATTCGCAATGTCATCGACGATCGAGATCCCCGTCTCAGCATCGGCTGCGTTGAGCAGTTGCAAGACGGGGTTCGTTGCCGGATCGCCCTCAGGTACCGTGCCGTCGGGATCGAAGAGGGCGGGAGAAGCGAGGTACTCGCCGATAACAGGCCGAAAGGAGAGTTCGCCCGTCGTACCGACAGCTTCGAGAGCTCGCGCACGGTCGTCGACACCCGGAAGTTGGACAACGATCGCTCTCTCACCGACCACCGCGATCACGGGCTCTTGCACCCCACCGAGATTCTCGACTCGACGCCGCATGATTTCCGCGGCTGTTTCAAGCGTCGCAGCATCGGTGTCTTCGGGCGCCACCAGTGTGATGGCGAATCCGCCCTGGAGGTCGAGCCCGAGTTTCGGCGCCCAGCCAACCGCCAGCATCCCGGCCAGCGATCCCCAAGCGATCGCCGTAGTGAGGATCAGGGTGATCCAAGCCTTCTTGCGATTCACTCCTCGTCAACTCCGAGCTTCTCAGCGATGGCGCGCTTGATGACTCGCATCTTCTGGCCCCCGATGTCGAGAGTGAACTCATCGTCGTTCTCCGCCACGACGGTAGCGATGATCCCCCCAATGGTTCGCACCTCGTCCCCGACAGTGATGCTCGCGCGCATCGTGTCCATCTTCTTGTGGCGGCGACGTTGAGGGAGAATGAGGAGGACGTAGAAGAGACCGCCCATGATCACGAGCGGAAAGAGGAAGCCGAGAGCGGAGCCGCCGGAACTTTCCTGGGCTATGAGCAATCCGGATTGCCAATTGAGATAAGTTGCTACGTGGGTCAAAACCTCGGCCTCCGTTGTGAATTGCGGTGCTGTGAACAAAGCCGCCTGATGGTAGCTCTCACGCTATTCAATCCTTTCTCCGACAATCCGGGCTCGGCGGCGTCCGAGCACGTCATCACGGAACGCCTCGAAGGATGACGATTCGATGTGTCTCCGTATGTCCGCCATGAGTCTGTACGTGTACGCGAGGTTGTGAAGCGTCAGCAGACGGTGCGCCAGGAGCTCCTTGGTCACTACAAGATGCCTGACATACCCGCGAGTGTACAAACGGCACGCCACACAGGAACAACCTGTCTCGATCGGCTCATCGTCACGGATCCACTCTGTACGCCTCATCGAGAGGTCTCCGTCGCGTGTGAGGGCAGTGCCATGCCTGGCGTGCCGGGTGGGGAGGACACAGTCGAAGAGGTCTACTCCCCTCCCGACTGCATCGAGGATGCCCTCCGTGTCTCCGACGCCCATGACATACCTCACAGCGTCCCTCGGAAGCTCAGGGATGACGGCGTCCATCGCGCGGGACCGCTGCGCCTCCGTCTCACCGACCGCGAGTCCCCCGATTCCGAACCCTGGAAAACCAAGATCTGCAGTCTCTCTCGCGGAGAGTGCTCTGAGATCGGGTTCGGCGCCCCCCTGCACGATCCCAAACAGGGCGCGGTCGCTCCTGGTCTTCGCCGCCTTCGATCTCGCAGCCCATCGCAGCGTCCTGTGCGTAGCGCTCTCGGTTGTGGATCGCGAAGCGGGGAGATTCACAGGTACGTCAAGCACCATTGCTATGTCCGCCCCGAGTGCTTCCTGCACTGCGATCGAGCGTTCCGGACTCAGCCTGATCTCTGTACCGTCGTAGCTCGATCGGAACACGACCTCCTCCTCGGTGACGCGCGGATTGAGTGACAGCACTTGGTAGCCGCCGGAATCCGTGAGGATCGGCCGGTCCCACGCCATAAATCCGTGGAGTTCACCGAGACCTTCCACGACTCCTTCACCGGGTCGCAGCATCAGGTGATACGTGTTCGCAAGGACGATCTGGGCGCCGAGGCGCTCCAGATCCTCAGCATCAAGCGTCTTGACGGTCGCTCTGGTGCCGACCGCCATGAAGTTCGGCGTCGTTACCTCGCCGTGGGGTGTCGTCATCACACCAACCCGGGCTGCACCGTCGCTAGCGCTGCAAGACCAGGCCACGGGACTATTCACCTCGCTAATTCTCACCTTACGACCTCGATAAACATCGCATCGCCGAACGAGAGAAAGCGAAAACCCTCTTTCAAGGCATGGTCGTACACGGTCCTCCAGCGGTCGTTGAGCACTGCCGCAATCATCACGATAAGTGACGTACGGGGTGCGTGGAAGTTTGTGATCAGCGCGTCCACAACCCCGAACCGGTAGCCGGGCTTGATGAACAGGTCGGTCTCATCTTCGAACGTCCCGATGCGACCGTCGGAGGTAGCTGCGGACTCGAGAGAGCGCACAACCGTCGTCCCTACAGCAACGACTCTGCCACCGGTCTCTCTCACTCTCTCGACCGCATCCACCACGTCGCTGCCCACGATGACCCGTTCAGAGTGGATTCTGTGGTCCTCCACCCTGCCGTCCGTCATGGGACGGAATGTGTCGAGTCCGATCAGGAGTTCGACCTCAGCGAATTCGACGCCCCAGGCCACAAGATCGTCCACGACCTGTTGAGTGAAGTGCAGTGACGCCGTGGGCGCAGCCGAGGATCCGACGGTCTTCGCGAACATCGTCTGATACCGCTCCGGTGAATCGAGCGAGCCATGGAAGTACGGCGGAAGGGGTAGCTCCCCCGCATCGGCGATAGCCTCCTCGATGTCGCCACCGGTGGTGAGCGTCACCGTTGCAACGCCCTCGACCGGATCGGACAGCACCTCCGCCGTGATGGCGCCGCACTCGATGACGGCGCCGACGCCGAGCTTCTTCGCAGGGCGAAGCAGCGCCTCCCAACGCCCCTCATCGGAGTACCGGGGATCGACGCGCTTCGTGAGCAGGATCTCGGCCTTCCCTCCCGTGGGAACCCTGCGGCCGATGAGGCGCGCTGCTCGCACCTTCGTGCGGTTCACCACGAGGAGATCCCCTGGTTCAAGAATGGTTGCAAGCCGGTGAAACGGTACCTCGCTGAGGTTCGAAGCAACCAGGAGGCGCGCATCGTGGCGTGGTTCGATAGCGTGTTGAGCTATCGAAGACGCCGGTAGCTCGTAATCGAATAGGTCCGTTCGCATGCGTGACAGCCTATGGCCGCTGCATCAACTGTCCCTGCGCACCGGGGGGTGGTGGTTCGATGCCGAGGTGGAGGTAGGCGCGCTGCGTCGCGATCCGGCCCCGGGGCGTGCGCTGGAGCATGCCTTCAAGGATGAGGAAGGGCTCGTAAGCGTCTTCGACCGTCTCGGTGTCCTCGCCTACAGCGATCGCAAGCGTTGACAACCCAACCGGCCCACCACCGAATTTCTCGATGATCGCGACGAGGATCGCTCTGTCGACCTTGTCCAGTCCAGCCTCATCCACCTCGAACACTTCAAGCGCTGCATCCGCGGTCTCGGCGTCCACCGAACCGTCCGCTCGAACAGACGCGTAGTCCCTCACCCTGCGCAGGAGTCGATTCGCTATTCGCGGAGTACCCCTTGAACGTCGCGCAATCGCTTCACAACCGTCCGGCGTGATAGGCGTGCCGAGCAGCGCTGCGGATCGCACGACGATCGCAGCGAGATCCTCCGCGCCGTAGTAGTCGATCCTCGCGACGTACCCGAATCGGTCCCGCAACGGCGGCGCCACACGCCCGACACGCGTCGTTGCACCTACGAGGGTGAAGGGAGGGAGGTCGATCTTGATCGACCGGGCCGCAGGGCCCTTCCCTACCACGATGTCGAGCTGGCCGTCCTCCATTGCGGGGTAGAGCACCTCCTCGACCTGGCGGGGCAACCGATGCACCTCGTCGATGAAGAGCACATCGCCCTGCTCAAGGTTCGTGATCACTGCCGCAAGATCTCCGGGGCGCTCGAGAGCGGGGCCGGAGGTGGACCGGAAGGTGGCGCCCATCTCGTTTGCGACGATCGCCGCAAGGCTCGTCTTCCCAAGCCCGGGGGGGCCGGAGAACAGCAGATGGTCGACCGACTCGTTGCGGGCGCTTGCTGCCTCGATCAGGATCGAGAGCCGCTCCTTCAATGCTTCCTGACCTATGAACTCGTCGAGTACGCGCGGTCTCAGACCGACCTCGGCAGCAATCTCCTCTTCGGTTCTCACCGATGTCAGCAGGCCCTCCTCTCGCATCAGGCGCCCGCCTTCCCGAGCTGCTGAAGGGAGCGTTTCACCATTTCTTCAACTGGAAGATCTTCAGGCATCTCCGCGAGCGTACCGCGGATCTCCTCAGCGCTGTAACCGAGTCCTTCGAGCGCCTCACGAACTTCCCCCAACGGCCCTGTGGCGATTGATGGGCCGTCGAGGACGTCCAGTCTCGGCTTGAGTTCGAGAAGTAGTTTCTGCGCGCTCCGTTTCCCGATGCCGGGTACGGCCGTAAGGGCTGCAATATCATCGGTTGTCACCGCGATCCTGAGCTGCTCATGGGTCATGGTCGCCAAGATCGCCATCGCGAGTTTCGGGCCGACGCCGGATACACCGAGCAGCAGGCTGAAGAGCTCCTTGTCCGGGGCGGAGTCGAAGCCGAAGAGCGCGAGTTGGTCTTCGCGGACGTGGAGGTGGGTGTGGAGAACCACTTCCTGGCCGAGGCCGGGAAGATCGCTGAGCGTGCGGGGGGTGACGGCCACGACGTAGCCGACGCCTCCAACCTCGATGACGATGGCGTCGTGCCCACGTTCAAGGATGAGGCCCCTCAGTCGTCCGATCACTATTCCTCCTGATATCTAGGTCGCTTCCACGACGCTGATCGCATGGTGTTGTGCGTGGCAGAGCGCGACACCGAGGGCGTCGGCGACGTCCGCAGGCCCCTCAACTCCTGAGATCCCGAGGCGCATCGCGACGACCGCTCTGAGCTGCTGTTTGTCCGCCGATCCTGAGCCTGTCACCGCCATCTTCATCTGCGAAGGTGTGTACTCGGCGACCGTGAGGCCGCTCTCCGCGATGACTTCGATGATCACGCCGGATGCTCGTGCAACAGCGATAGCTGTATGGCGGTTCCGATTGACGAATACCTGTTCAATCGCTGCGTTGTCGATCTCGTGTTCCGCGACGATCGCCTTGACGTCACGACGGAGTTCGACCAAGCGCTCCGCGTCCGCGAGATCCGGGTCGGTGCGGATCACTCCAGCAACGACCGCACGCTCCATCGCGCCCCTGAATTCGATGATCCCGTATCCGGTGCGCGTCAACCCCGGATCAATTCCTAGTACGAACATGTGTTCGATGATAGCCGAAACCGACGTCCTTGGGAAGAACCCCAACATGAGAGCGACATCGGATATCGGATATCGGATGATCAGCCTCACAGCGCGGTCGCCTCTCTCGACGAGTCAGCAGTCGGCCAGGGCGGTAAGGGCGTCGCATAATCGGTTCCGCCCATCGGGGCCGAGCGATCCAAGGTGGATGCTGAGAACCGCCTTTGGGACAGCAGCAAGATTGTCGAAGGTCGCGACGCTCTCGTGGTCGATTCCTTCGTCGGGTCCGACAGGTATGCAGGTTGGGATTGCGCGAACTGTGCTGGTGACGGGAGCCACTACGACGTTGTTCAGCACGGGAATCGCCTCATTGCGCGAAACGATGAGAACCGGTCGCCGCTTGCCGTTCGGTGGTTCCATAAGCCAGAGATCGCCCTGGGCTACCACGGCTCTGCCTCAGTCATAGCAACGGCGTTGGCCATGGCGAGGGTGTCATCATCGGACGACTGAGGATGAATGCGGTAGGAGTTGGCGATCACTTCTCCGACGCGGGCCCGTCTCACAGCGTCATCGAAGTGCTCAACAGCCCGCCGAATGACATCGGACCGATTCTCTCCGACCCCATCAGACACGAGTTGATCGATGGTTGCAAGCTCCTGGTCGCTGAACCGGGTCGGGACGGGTGTTGTCATACGAACCAGTATACACAACGTAGAGCGCTCGTGGTAGGGTCCGAAAGGATCGCGGATCATCTCTGGTACGGGTTATCCCACTCATCAGAACGCTTCTCTCTCAGTGAGCCAGAGGTTGAGTTCGTCTCGGTCAGGGGGGTGCAGTTTTCCAGATTCAAGAAAGTAGCTGGTTGACACCGGTCCGACTCATTGGATGCCATCGTGTCGCAGACCGAATCTGGTGAGAGCCTCGCTGAGATCCGGGTCGTCAGCGCTGATCCCTTCCTGTTGGACATTGGAAATCTGGCGCGGATACCTCTCGTCGTTCACGGCCGGCTCGAGATCGGTGGTCGTCCGCTGACGAAGAAGGCACGAGCAGCCGCGGCTATCGCAGGTCCGACTTCGTCGAGGTCGCCCTCACGCAGCAGCCGCGCCGGCGAGTGGTCATCGAGTTGAGGGTTCAGTCCCTGGAACCATGCCTGGGCAGTCGCCTTGTCGTCGGTGTCGGCAATCATTCCGGCGACCTGCAGTGCTAAACGGAGACGCCGTTGTGTTTGCTGGCTGGGCTCGCGCCGATGATCGGCCCACTGGTGGACTGCTCAGCTCTCTGTTCTGTCAACCTCGGATCGATTCCTAGTACGAACACGTCTTCGCGGATAGCCGAAACGGACGTCCTTGGGAAGAACCCTGCGAGACCACAGAGCGCAGATGGCGACATCCTTCTCCCGGGCGCTCAGACACCGAAACCGTTCTTCCATGAGCGTAATATTCATGTTACGCTCTCCGAAGAGAAGGAGGCGCCCTTGGCGACGGCATACGAAAGATATCGGGCTCAACATCTGGCCAACTCGCAGTTTCGTCTTCTCTATGACAGGAAACGGGACCACATCGACGCGATCGACTGGATCTTGTCAGCAGTTGACGAACGACGCGTGGCGATGGGACTCACCAAGGCAGATCTGGCTCGGTTGGTCGGGCGCAAGCCTGAGTCCGTACGTAGGCTCTTCTCGGCGCAGACCGCCAACCCCACGCTGTCGACCGTGCTCGACATGGCGTTCGTCTTAGGACTGGAATTGCGCGTCATACCGACCGTTTCGGTCGACGATCTGGCGCCGCAGGTGCAAAAAGCAGCGCACGAGTTGGCGGGCCAAGCCTCCTGATCAAGATATCTCACATGACGCTCCGCGGGTCACTGCGGAGGTACTCGTCACCGAGCCGCCTGACATTGCGATAGAAGGAATCGGAGAACGCAGCCTCAGTTGGTTTGGCCCCGCCCGTGACCATCACCAAGGACGGACCAGGCAGCCCTGGCGCCTTTCGGTCTTGCAGACAGAACAGTCGGTAGAGACGCTTCTGATGCTTCGTTCGAGCTTCGAGCCATCCGGTCATCTCACGGTGCATTGCGACATCGCGGAGGCTGCCGCGAAATAGCGGTGGTGGCCCGTCCGCAACCGCGTCGATGGTCGCCATAGTCTCAGCCTCGACCTCGTCGGGAACCTGCTGCAACCATGCCAAGGCAGGAACGAGAGGAGTCTGCGTAGGTTCTGTACGTTTGAAGAACAGCGGTTCCCAGCGCTCATGGTGTGATATCGAAACGAGGAACGGCTCCGTGTATCCGGTTCTTGTGGCCGGCTTCTGGTGCGAATTGGCCCAGCACCCGGATCGGTTGTCGCACCTGAGCGACTCACGTGGAAGGGATCCGTCGGCGGCCCGCTGTACCGGATAGCTATCCACCACACGCGAGCGCAGGCGCCGCTCTCCACGCGAGCGCGCCATCCTGTACACGTCCCGTGACGCCGTACCAGTGACAGAATCCGTCAGCCTCTACGAGAGCGCGGAAGTCGACGCTCTGATCATCGGCGTAGATTCCGATGAGCCGCGTGACGTGCGGATCGACAAGGTTGGGATCTTGCGCGATGGCGGCGGCGATCGCCGCGTCGAATGGGCTAGTGAATTTGGCTGTCGCAGAATCAGGGACGGGGATACCGATCGCAGTAACTGTGACCGACTGCACTTCGAACGGATCGGTGACGATTATTCCGGGGCTTGGAGCAGCCAGCCACCCAATGCCGAAGGCGCCCGTCAACAGGAAGCCTGCGACCGCTGCCTGCCATCCCGACCATGCCCGACGAACAAGCGAGTTCGTGATGCGGAGGACGGTTGGGGCCGGTGGCCACTCGGCCGAGGCTATCGGCGTCTGCTCAACAAGATGTTGATACGATTCCTGGAAGGCGCGTGCTACATCGTCTCGCTCTTGTTCAATCGGCATCTAACGCTCCTTTGAGTACTCGACGGGCCAAATACAGATAACGCTTCACGGTTCCCGGGCGAATGCCCATCAAGCGGGCGGTCTCTTGCACCGAGAGGCCTTCCCAGTAGACGAGGTATGTGGCCGCCTTCTGGCGTACCGGTAACGCAAGGACGGCCGCCAACACCTCAGGCTGCTGTTCCACCGACTGCGTTCCATCGACGTTGTCAAGGGTCGAGTGATTCCTCTCCCGATCGAGTCGAGTGCGGCATTCGTTGAGCACTGCTCGAAACAGATACGGACGTGGCTCCCTCAGATCTGCAAGGTGCTGCCGAGCCAGGACTCGCAGAACAATTGTCGAAACCACGTCCTCCGCTGACGTCGGCCCCACCAACACGGAGGCGTACCGAATCAAGTCGTTCCGGTTCTTCCGGTAGATCACCTCGTCATCCATACCCAAACCACTCCCCAGCGACAAGAACGGTTGCACGCCGACCACAGCCTATGCCACGTACCCGTCTCTGTTCTGTGTTCGTTTCTTGTCGTACCCGGTTCGTATTCTGTGGTTATGTTCGAT
>JASJYA010000031.1 GCA_030125685.1 Actinomycetota bacterium | reverse complement strand
CTCGGCGCCAACCTCACAATCACCGGCTTCTAGGATTCTTGCGTCACTCAGGCCGGTATACCGGCCTGAGTGACGCAAGAACGTATGGAGTGGCTAGGTGTAGTCCTCGATGGGTGGGCACACGCACATCACGTTGCGGTCGCCGTAGGCGTTGTCGATGCGGCTCACCGGAACCCAGTACTTCCACTGACGTAGCCCAGGTACCGGGTACGCAGCTTTCTCTCTCGAGAAAGCATGGCGCCAGTCGTCTGCCGACACGTCCTCGGCGGGATACGGAGCATGGCGGAGCACCGAATCCTCAGCTGCAACCGTACCCGCCGCCACTTCGTCGATCTCGGCCTTGATCGCGACCATTGCGTCGACGAAACGATCGAGCTCGTACTTGGACTCTGACTCTGTCGGTTCGATCATCAACGTGCCCACAACAGGGAAAGACATCGTCGGAGCGTGAAATCCGAAGTCGATCAGCCTCTTGGCGATGTCCTCGTTCGTGATCCCCGTCTCCACCTGGATCTGGCGGATGTCGATGATGCACTCGTGCGCAACGAGTCCCATCGGGCCTGTATGGAGCACCGGGTAGTGCGGGGCAAGTCTCTTCGCCAGGTAGTTGGCGTTCAGCACCGCCATCTCGGTCGACTTGCGCAATCCCTCCGGTCCGAGCATGGCTATATACATCCACGAGATCGCCAGAATGCCGGCGGATCCCCAACTCGCCGACGACACCGGCCCTATTTCGCCTTCCAGGCGACCGTCCGGCACGAGACTGTCGCCCGGCAGATACGGCGCGAGATGCCCCTTGACGCCGATCGGGCCGACGCCGGGACCGCCTCCTCCGTGGGGAATCGCGAAGGTCTTGTGGAGATTGAGATGACTCACATCTGAGCCGAACATTCCGGGCTCCGCAATGCCGACCATCGCATTGAGATTCGCCCCGTCAAGATACACCTGCCCACCATTGTCGTGCACGATGTCACAGATCTCGACTATGGCCGACTCAAACACGCCGTGGGTCGATGGATAGGTGACCATCATCGCTGCAAGGTTGTCAGCGTGCTCGGACGCCCTGGCCTCAAGGTCTGAGACGTCTATATTGCCCTCCTCGTCGCACTCCACGACCACCACCTTCATGCCTGCCATCACGGCGGAGGCAGGGTTCGTCCCGTGGGCGGAGGAAGGGATGAGACAGATATCGCGATGCCCCTCACCCCGAGCTTCGTGGTAGCCGCGAATCGCGAGGAGACCCGCAAACTCGCCCTGAGCGCCTGAGTTCGGCTGGACAGACACGGCGTCATAGCCGGTGATCGATGCAAGCCAGGCTTCGAGATCGGAGATCAACTCGAGATAACCCACCGCCTGGTCAAGCGGCACATAGGGGTGGATGTCTGTGAATTCGGGCCATGTGATCGGCGCCATCTCGGAGGAAGCGTTCAACTTCATCGTGCATGAGCCGAGCGGGATCATGGAGCGGTCAAGGGCGACATCCTTGTCCTGGAGCCTCCGCAGGTAGCGGAGCATCTCGGTCTCTGAGCGGTACCGCGCAAACGTCGGGTGATTGAGGAAGGAAGTCGTCCTGCGACCAGAATCAGGAATCCCCGAAGCATCCCCACCTGAGAGACCGACACCGAACACTTCACACAGCGCATCGAGAGACTCGTGAGTCGTCGTCTCATCGATCGAGACACCAACGGTTCTCGCGTCGACATGTCGCAGGTTCATCTGGCGGTTCCGAGCCTTGGAGAGAATCTCATCGGCGTCGTCGACCTCAATGGTGAGAGTGTCGAACCATGTGTCATTGACGACGCGCACACCACCTGCCTTCAATCTTGCGGCGAGCGTGTTCGCCTTGACGTGAATCGTCGAAGCGATCTCGGCGAGGCCTTCCGGCCCGTGATACGCCGCGTACATGCCCGCCATGACAGCAAGGAGCACCTGGGCGGTGCAGATGTTCGACGTGGCTGTCTCCCTGCGGATATGCTGCTCGCGGGTCTGGAGCGTGAGGCGGTATGAGGCCCGACCCTTGGTGTCCACCGAGACTCCGACGAGACGGCCGGGCAGTGAGCGACGATACTTGTCACGGATGGCCATAAAGCCCGCGTGGGGGCCGCCGAACATCATCGGAACGCCGAAACGCTGCGATGAACCGACGGCGATGTCCGCACCTAGCTCCCCTGGAGGTGTAATCAAGGTGAGCGCCATGAGGTCTGTCGCAACCGCCACGAGCACGTCGGCGCGGTGGGCTCGCTCGATAATCGGAGCAATGTCGGGGATGTCTCCGTGCGTGCCCGGGTACTGGAGCAGGACACCGAATACACCGGACTTTTCAAGATCCTGCGCCGGATCGCCGACGATCACCTCGTAACCGAGAGCTGTGGCGCGGGTCCTGATGACCTCGATCGTCTGGGGATGTACGCGGCGGTCAACGAAGAACTCCATGTTCTCGTTCCTGCCCACGCGCTTGATGAGCGTCATCGCCTCGGCGGCTGCGGTGCCCTCGTCGAGGAGGGACGCGTTCGCAATGTCGAGCCCGGTGAGGTCGCTCACAGCCGTCTGAAAGTTGATGAGCGCTTCGAGCCTTCCCTGGGAGATCTCAGGCTGGTACGGGGTGTAGGCGGTGTACCAACCTGGATTCTCGAGAATATTGCGCTGGATGACGCCGGGCGTGATCGTTCCGTAGTACCCCATGCCGATGAAGGATCGATACACCTTGTTCTTATCCGCGATGCGGCGCATCCGTTCGAGAGCCTCGGTCTCTGTCAACGGGCCGGGGACATCGGGCAGCCGGTGTGACAAAATTGCGTCCGGGACCGCCTGGTAGATCAACTCGTCGAAGGAGCCGACTCCGACGGCTTCCAACATCGAGATGACTTCGGAGGCGTCTGGACCTACATGGCGGTCAACGAATCCTCGTTGCGGCTTGTGCTCGGACATCGGTCGGCTCCTCTGGACAGGGCGCATAGGCACGCGTCTTGAACGTGCCCCGTCTGTCGCACAACCTGAGAGTTTCGCCGCCGAGGCGGCTTTCACCTTCGGTGAGGGAGCGAACCCTGCTTTCCAGAGGCGCCTCTTCCTCGCGGTCCGTCTGCCTGAGAGATTCCCGGGGCGGTTGCTCCTTCGGCGCCGGTCGACCGGCTCTCCCGCGAGGCGTCAGTGGCCCCACAAGGCTACCAGCACTGAGCGCGTTCGTTCAGGGCGTCGAGGGTTCGAGGTCTGCGGGCCTTCCGTACTTGCGCTTGAAGAGGACGTACGCCACGGCGCCGGCAGGAACGGGGAGCCAGAATTGGAAGAGCCGGTAGGTGAGCACGGCGAGCGTCGCGTCGGGACCTGGTATCCCTGACGCCACGAGCATCGCCGTAAGCCCGATCTCGACGAAACCCAGGCCGCCCGGCGTGAGCGGGATCATCCCGAGAACGGCAGCACCGGCGAACGCCAGAAGCACGAGGCTCGGTCGTGGGCGCGAGCCAACGGCGATAAGAGCGACGAGCAACACCGAGTAGTCGAACGTCCAGTTCAACACCGCAACAGCGAGTACCCGCCGCCATTGTGCGCCGAGGCTTTCTACAACCTCGGTCCGCCGATCGAGAAACTGCTTCGCTGTTGGGTTCCAGTCCTTGCGGAGCTTCGTGGCGAGCCACCCGACGACCGTCTCGACCAACCCGCCGAAGAACAGGAGGGGCCTGTCGTATTTCACGACGGTGAACACGCCCCCAAACATCGAGACAAAGAGGATCGTTCCCACGACCCCGACGGGGAGAAGGCCGCTCGGGATCGGAGCAGAGACGGCCGCGAGCACGATTGCAATCGCCGGCAGGGAGAAGAGCACGAGGTTCGATATAAACCCGACGGCCGCCAGAGCTGCTGCGGCATGTCCGCGGGAGACTCCGGAGACGGAGAGCATCTGAAAATACGTCACACCTGCCGCCACGGGGCCGCCGGGAACCACCTTGGCGAGTGCATTCGCCGTGAGCTGGCTCGTACTGCAAACAAAGCGCGATGTGCCGGGAACCGCTGAGTAGATGAGCTCCCACGCCGCCATGAACGCACCCGACATGAGCACTCCCATCAGCACGAACCAGTACCAGTCGATACCGGAAAGCTCCTGGGTGGCTGAGAGGAAATCGACGAGCTGCGGCCACAGCACATAGAGCACCACAGCCGCGACGAGGAGGAGGAGGGACCGCAACGCAACCGTCTTCCACAGGCGTCGCTGGTCAGATTGTGCGTTCACGCGTTCGGTCATTTCAGCGTATTATCCCCCGGTCTCGCAGACCAATCTAGTCTGGTCGGCATCTTGACGATCACGATTCGCCGAATCAGGGACGCTGATTCAAGGCGTGGAGGACGCTTCGTCGTTCTTATCACACAGCGTTCGCATTGAGTCGAGATACGGCCAGTAGTCAACCTGGATCGTGTGGCGACGCGTGTCCTGGTACCGCTGGGAGCGCTCGAAAACATCCGTGACGATGTCGGCGCGCATCTCCCCTTCAGACGGGAGCGTCGCGCCGCTGAGCAACTGGGCGACCCACCGCGCCTGCTGCTCCGCGAGAGGAGGCAGCGCTCCAACGGGCTGAATCAGTCCAATGAAGTACAGACCCGGCGTGTCGACGGGTACGACCTGTCTGTACAGCTCGACCTTGTTTGCCTGGGGCGCCATCACTTTCTCGTCGAGGAACGGAAACGAAATTCTGTAACCCGTGGCGTAAATGATCACATCCGCTCTCACCCTGCGCCCGTCGACAAATACCACCTCATCGTGTGTGAACCGTGAGATATCGCCCCGAACGCCGACCTGTCCATCCTTGACGAGGCCGAGGAGATCGGCCGAGACAGTCGGATGCTGACTCAGGATCGGGCCGTGGGGCGTGGGAAATCCATAGGACGCCTGCGAGCCTCGCGCGAGAAACAGCAGAGTCCGGTAGACGGTGCGCTGGACGCCGATCGGGAGTTGTGACGAGAGCCTGGTCGAGTAGCTATCAAGCGGGCGACCAAAGATGTATCTAGGGAGCACGTGGGCGCCTGATCGAGTCGAGAGCGTCACCGAGTTCGCGTGCCAGGAGAGTTCGCTGGCAATGTCTGCGCCCGTATTGCCGGCTCCGACAACAACGACGTCCTTGCCGATGAACCGTTCCGGGACTCGGTATGTCTGTGCGTGCATCGTCTCTCCCGCAAACGGGCCCTCGTGCGCAGGAAGGTTCGGATCCCAGTGGTGTCCCGATGCAACGATGACCGCCCGATACTCGCGCGACGCCGACTCCCCCGTCACGAGATCCCTGACTGTCACCTGCCACCCTCCGCGCATCGGCGCGGCGTTGAGAACCTCAGTCCTGAAGGTGATGTGGTCCCTGAGGCCGAACACCTGTGCATACCTTTCGAGATATTGGAGCACCTGGGAGTGATGCAGATACACCGGCCAGTGCGCCGGCATCGCCAGGTCGGCGAATGAGAACCGATCCTTGGATGTGTCGATGTGCAGCGAGGCGTAGGCGGGGGATCTACCGTTGTCGTTGTCGTAACGCCAGACGCCGCCGATATCACTCCCGGCCTCGAAGCAGTCGAACGCGATAGCACGGTCGAGGAGGTGTTGCACAGTCGTCAGACCGCTAATGCCTGCACCGATCACACAAACGGGGAGTTGTCTTTCCACATCACGAATGATGCCACGGTCAGGACTGTTCAGTCGACCCCGGCGTCTCGAGCTCCCTGATGAGGTCCTCGGTGTTGTTCTGAACCTTGTTGACCAACGTCGAAACCGGGTGTTCGGCCATGAGCCCGGCCGGATACACGCCCATGAGGCCTCTGACCAACTCCTTGTCGGTGTTCGTCGGGTCCAGCCAGGCTTCCCACCGATCCGGAGGGAGGATCACGGGCATACGATCATGGATCTTCTCAACCATGCTGTTCGGCCTTCCGGTGAGGATGGTACAGCTCAGGATCCGTTCGTCGGTTTCCGGGTCGCTCCACACGGACCACAGCCCAGCGACGGCGAGCGGCTTGCCGTCGGCCGCGTAGATGTAGTGCGGGAGTTTTCCTCTGGCCATCTGCCGCCATTCGTAGAACCCGTCGACAGGGACGATGCAGCGCCGTCTCGTGAAGGAGCTGCGGTACATGGGCTTCTCCGCAGCGCTCTCAGATCTCGCATTGATCGTGCGCGCACCGATCTTCCTCTCCTTCGCCCACGAGGGGATCAGACCCCACCGGAACGAAGTCAAGACCCGGGCTTCGTCATGATCCGCGATTGCATACACCTGAGATGTGGGAGCAACGTTGTAGCTCACGCGGAGAGTCTCGGTGCGGATGAACTCCGCACCGAAGTGCTCGGCGTAAAACTCTGGCTTCTCGACCTGGACGAAGCGACCGCACATGACAGCTGTCAGCCTACAGCTATCAGCCATCAGCAGTCAGACCGAGTCGCAGGCTGGAAGCTGAAGGCTCTCGTACCCGAAGTTCGTCAAGGGCTGTAGCTTGAGTGCCGATGGACACCACGATGACCCCGGCAATCTCGTTCTCCTCAGTCAGAAAGACGTTTGGGGACGTCGTCGCGCTCAACGGTCTCGACTTTGCGGCGCCCCGCGGCTCTGTGACCGTCCTGCTCGGCCCCAACGGTGCAGGAAAGACCACGACCGTGCGCCTGACCACAGGTGCGATGAAGCCGGACTTTGGAGCGATCAGCGTCCTCGGCCTCGACCCGCAGACCGACGGTGACGAAGTACGGGCTCGCGTTGGCGTCGTCCCGCCGAAGCCAGCGTTTTACGATCAGCTCTCTGGCTGGGAGAATCTCAAGTTCGCGGCGACCATCTTCGAGGCTGACGAGGCCCAAGCGAGGGACGCTGCCGCTCGCTTCGCTATCGACGACGCCCTCGATCAGGACGTCGGCGGATACTCGACAGGTATGCGAACCCGCCTCGCGCTTGCACGAGCTGTGCTCCACGACCCCGAGGTCCTGCTGCTCGACGAACCGACCGCCGGCCTCGACCCCGAGTCTTCCCGAGCCGTGCTTGGACTCATCTCAGACATCGCAGGTCGCGGCCGCACAATCGTGATGTGCACCCATCTCCTCCACGAGGCGGAAGGCATCGCGGACCAGGTCATCTTGATGGAGGAGGGTGAAGTCCGCGCCTCCGGCCACCCCGAGGATCTCGCAAACCGTTACATGGCAGACCCGGTCGTCATCATCGACGCCGAGGATCGCGCATCTCTCAGATTCATCTCCGAGCTCGACGGCGTCCTCGCGGTCCGCGACGACGGGGCGCTTCATGTCACTCTCGACACCACTGACAGAATCCCCGACCTTGTCATCGAACTTGTCAAGCGAGGTGTCCGGCCAACGCGCGTCGAGCCAATCAGACCGACGTTGGAGGATCTGTACTTCGAGATGCAGCGAGCTCATCGGGAGACAGGATGAGGTGGCCAATGATCAAGGCGGTGATCCGAATCGATCTGTACCGCTTGTTCAAGACGAAGGACTACTGGATACCTCTGGTGATCCTCGGTGGTCTCTTCTTCGTAGTCCTCCCTGCGATCATGCTCGGTCTGCTCAGCGTCGTGCAGAACTCCCCGATGGTTAGCCAGATCGGTGAGATCGTCGGGACGCTTCCTGCCACGATTCAGCAGAACATCCAGGGCGATACTCCGATGGCCCGTGCGTCCTACGCATTCGCCGTGTATCTGCTCGCCCCGATCGCCATCGTCGTTCCCCTCACCATCTCGTCTGCTGTCGGCGCGAACTCGATCGTCGGCGAACGCGAACGCGGAACAGGCGAGTACCTGGCGCATAGCCCTCTGACCGTGGGGGAGATCTATGTGGGGAAGCTTTTCGCCAGCCTGATCCCGGGATACCTTGCCGGTATCGTCGGCTTCGCCCTCTATTCGTTGGTCGTGAACGTGATCGTCGGCCGCCAGATCGGTGGGTGGTTCTTCCCGACCGCGGGGTGGCTGCTGCTCGTGTTCTGGGTGATCCCGCCGTTCATCGCCATCGCGCTCGCTCTCATCCTGCGGCTCTCCGCTCGGGTACGGTCGGCGGCGTCAGCGCACCAGGCGTCAAGCCTCGTCACGCTTCCCGTGATCATCATGAGCTACGTCGTTGCGTCCGGCTTGCTGTACTCGCCCGTGATCTCGGCCGCCGTCGCGGGCCTCATCGCCTGGGTCGTCGCCATTCTGCTGCTTGTCTCAGGCACAAAGTCGATCAAGCGCGAGCGCCTCCTTGGAGTCTCATCGGATGCATGATCGCGGTCACCGGATGGTCGCCGACCTGAGACATTGAATTTGTCGGATTTCCGACATTCGCTGGATCGTGACGAACCTGATCGTGTTGTGGTGAGTTGAGAAATCTATGGCGAGAAGCACTACTGACACCAAGGGGAGAAAACGCGTCGAACAACAGGCGCGCCGGAAACAGGCGCAGAAGAAGAAACTGATCCGCAACGGCGTAGTCATCGGCCTGGCCGCTCTGGCACTTCTCGTGCTGCTCGTCTCGACGTGGCCTGAACCGGAGGCCGGCTCGACCGAGGCTGAGGCGTGGGACCTCCCTGCACTCGTAGGCGACGGTCGGTACACCCTCTCGGATTTCAACGGCCAGCCGACGGTTGCCGTGTTCTTCGCGTCGTGGTGCACCGTGTGCGAGCACGAGATTCCTGAGTTCCTCGCTGTCAGTCAGGAGATCGGCGACAGGGTCAACTTCGTTGGTATCAATTCGCAGGACAACGGCAGGGGTGGGGGTGACGCTGACAAGTGGGGCATCACAGGCGAGTGGCCGATCGCGAAGGACATCGGAGGCCGAAACCAATCAGGCCTATCTGTAGAGACGTTCGGCGCCAGGGGCATGCCCCTTACCGTCATTTACACATCAGATGGGGCGGTCGCCCACATTCAACGCGGTGGCATGTCCGGGCAACAGCTCGTCGCCCTCCTTACCGACCTTGGCCTCTTGAGCTAACCGGCCTCCAGGCAGAGTCGATCCCGGGTGGCTACATTCCGGTTAAGGACCAAGGAGGAACCAAGTGACGATCCTGATCAAGAACGGCACGGTGGTGACGGCCACCGAGTTCATGGCCGCAGACGTCCTGATCGACGGCGAGAAGGTCGTGGGGATCGCTGCCGCAAACGCCCATCCGTGGGAGGAGGGCGCCGGTACCGTGATCGACGCGACGGACCGCTACGTGATGCCGGGAGGGGTCGATGTCCACACGCATATGGAGCTTCCATTCGGCGGCACAAGCGCCTCGGACACCTTCGAGTCCGGCACCCGCGCCGCGGCCTGGGGTGGTACCACCACACTCATCGACTTCGCAGTTCAGGTGCACGGCGAGACAGTGATGGACGGTTACGAGACCTGGATGGAGAGGGCCGCGGGGAACTGCGCCATTGACTACGGATTCCACATGATCGTCGGCGAGGTCACCGACCAGGCGCTCAAGGAGATGGACATCCTGATGGACGAGGGGGTCACCTCCTTCAAGCTGTTCATGGCCTATCCGGGTGTCTTGTACTCCGACGACGGCCAGATCTTTAGAGCAATGCAGAAGGCGGCAGAGAACGGCAGCACGATCATGATGCACGCAGAGAACGGCATCGTGATCGACGTCCTGCGAGAGCAAGCGCTGGCTCGCGGCCAGACCGACCCGATCCACCACTCGATCACCCGGCCCCCTGTCACCGAGGCCGAGGCGACCCATCGCGCCATTGCGTACGCCGAGTTGGCAGGTGCGCCGCTCTACGTGGTCCACATGTCGGCCAAGGAGGCGGTTGAGGAGGTGGCGAGCGCCCGGGGCAGGGGCGCCAACGTCTTCGGTGAGACCTGCCCGCAGTACCTCTTCCTCGGATGGAGGAACCTGCGCGAGCCGAATTTCGAGGGCGCGAAGTACGTGTGCTCGACACCGGTCCGCAACGAGGAGGAGGGGCACCAGGAAGCGTTGTGGAAGTACCTTGCGACGAACGACCTTCAGATCGTCTCCACCGACCACTGCCCGTTCTGCATGAACGATCATCCCCTGCTGGGTACCCAGAAGCGTCTCGGTTTGGGCGACTTCACCGCCATCCCCAACGGCCTCCCCGGGGTGGAGGACCGGATGCGAATGATCTACCACGGAGCGATCGGTGAGGGTCGCCTCAGCCTGAACCGGTTCGTTGAGGTGACGGCGACGGCGCCGGCGAAGATGTTCGGCCTGTACCCGCAGAAGGGCACGATCGCCATCGGCTCCGACGCAGACATCCTCATCTGGGATCCGAACGCAACCCACACGATGTCAGTGGAGCACAACCACATGGATGTGGACTACTGCTGTTACGAGGGCACGGAGGTCCAGGGCCAGATCGACAAAGTGCTGTCGCGGGGCAGGGTGCTCATCTCTGACGGCGAGTACCACGGCTCAAAGGGTGATGGGAAATACTTGAAACGAGGGTTGTGTCAGTACCTGATCTGATCGGGAAAGAACGCTCAGTCGGCACTTCAGCCAAGGCGTAGACCTCTTCACATCTCGACGAAAATGTTCTACAATGTAGAACATGAGCGAAGTCGGTATCAGAGCACTCAAACAGAACGCCTCGAAGGTGGTCGCGCGCGCAAAGGCCGGTGAGTCCATCACGATCACCGAACACGGCAAACCTGTTGCACGCCTCGTCCCCATACGCAAGAACCGGATCGAGGAGCTGATCGAAGCCGGGCTCGCCACTCCACCGACGAGACGCCTGAGCGACCTCCCTCCGCCCGCTCCCAGGCGAAAAGGTCAAGCACCACTCTCTGAGGTAATTGACGAGCAGCGCGAGGATCGTATCTAGCAATGTTCTATCTCGACGCCTCGGCTGCCGCGAAGCTCGTGCTGAGGGAGCCGGGTTCGGCTGCTCTCGGCCGCTGGATGGCTTCCGCCGACTCGGAGGTCGTGTCGAACGATCTGTTGCGAACCGAGCTGTTAAGGGCAATCCGGCGGCACACTCCTGAAACCACGGCGCAAGGCCGGGCCGTCCTCGACTCCATCAGCATCATCGGGCTGTCTCGGACGATCTACGAGCGAGCGGCAACGATCGGACCCTCGGTGCTGCGCAGCCTCGACGCAATCCATCTTGCTACGGCCATGGAGTTCGGTGACGAGCTTGAGGGCATAATCACGTACGACGACCGGATGGGAGTAGGCGCACGCGGCCTCGGGATAGACGTCATTGCTCCGAGTTAGGCGTCGTCAAGCGCGAGTTCCATCAGCATCGTGGAGTGGAACTTGCCGTCCTTGAAACCGACGTCCTCAAGGACGCCAACCTCTCGGTAACCGAGCTTGCGGTGCAGAGCGATCGATCGGTCGTTTGGGAGCGCGATGATCGCGTAGGCGCGGTGAAAGCCGTCGGATCGCAAGGCGTCGAGAAGAGCTGTGTATAGCTGTGTTCCCACGCCGCGACCACCCGCATCGGGCGCAAGCACCACGGTGGATTCGACCGAGCCGCGATACGCCTTCTTCGGACGCCACGGTCCGGACCAGGACACCCCGATGATCTCGTCGCCTTCGCACGCGACGAGGAGCGGGTATCCGTCCTCAGCGCACGCACGGAACCACTCCAATCGTTTCGCATCGCTCCACGGCTCCAGATCGAATGACACATGCGAATCGAGAATGTACTCGTTGTAGACGGCGTTCATCGCAGGAATGTCGGCTTCAGTCGCCTGGCGAACCACGACATCGCTCACGCGACGGCCGCGCCTTTCTTCCGGCGCTTCGATCTTCCCCCTCGGCCAACGGGAGACTCCCACTTGAAGAACCGGATGGCGAGGGCGCCGGCGATGACGCCCCAGAACGTCATGTAGCCGAGCGAAGCCCAATCCCATCCGGCGCCGACCGTGAGCGGATTGAACGCCGCAACGAACGGTTCAGCGAAGTGCTTCAGGGGGAAGAAGTTAGCGACGGCGTCAAGCCAAGCAGGCATGGCTTCGGTCGGCGGGATGAACACACCCGAGAAGAATGCGAGAGGGAGCAGGGTTGCGTTTGTCACTGCCGTTGCTGCCTCGCCGCTCGATACCACGGCGGCGATCAACAAGCCCAGAGCAGCGAACGAGGCGACACCGATGACGAAGGTGACGACCGCTGAAAGAAGAGTCGCTGCGAATATCTGCACGCCATAAAACACCACACCGATCGTCATCATGATCAGCACCGACATCGTAGCGATCATGATCGCGCTGACGATCTTGCCGCCCATATACACCGCGGGTGGCAGCGGTGTGCCTCTGATCCGTTTCAGGATGCCCTGATCGCGCTGGTACGCAGTGGCCACCGCAAGGTTCGTGTACGTGGCCGACACGGCAGCGAACACAGCCATCGCGGGCGCGTAGTACTGGGCGGTGGTCACACCCAAGTACGGGATCTCCTCGTTCCCGAACACGAGCGAGAAAACAAGAAAGATCATGAGCGGGAAGAAGAGCGTGAAGAACGCAGCAATCGGGTTCCTGAAAAAGATCTTGTTCTGATACTTGGTCTGGCTCAATAGGAGCGAGAACGTCGATGGCCGCTCAGACACCGCCTGTCCCCCCTGTAAGTTCAAGATAGATGTCCTCAAGGGAGGGACGAGTGACGGTGAGGCCGGAGAGCTCCACACCTCGTTCGATCGCCCAACCGGTGATCTGATGGAGATCCCTTGTCGGATCCATCGAGCGCACCGTGACGCGACCGTTCTCAGACAGGGTCGCTACACCGGCGCTCAACGGCAACTCTTCGATCGACCGACCATTCGCCTCGAACGTGATCAAGGCAGTCGCGCTCTCCCGTCCGCCAAGCGTCTCCGGGGTTCCCTCAGCAACGATCTTGCCTTTGACGATCACAGCGACACGATCTGCGAGACGCTGAGCTTCATCCATGTAGTGCGTCGTCAAGAGCACTGTCTTGCCGAGTGCAGTGAGGTTCTCGACGATGGACCAGGCTTGGCGGCGAGCAGATGGGTCGAATCCTGTCGTCGGTTCGTCGAGGAAGATGACCTCAGGGTCCCCGACTATCCCGAGGGCGAACTCGAGCCTTCGCCGCTGACCGCCTGAGAGTGCCTTGATCCTGGAATGGGTCTTCTCTTCGAGTCCGACGAGCTCGATGAGCTCACCCGTCTTACGCTGCTTCGGATACAACGAACCGTACAGATCAATCGCTTCTTCAACCGTGAGCTGCTCCTCGACGGCGGTCGCCTGGAGCACGATGCCTATGCGTTCGCGATACGCTCGCCCGGCCTTGGCGGGGTCGCATCCGAGCACGGAGACCGAACCCGAGGTCTTCGTGCGGTGGCCCTCAAGGATCTCGACGATCGTGGTCTTCCCGGCGCCATTGGGCCCAAGAAGGGCGAACACCTCGCCTGCGTCAATAGAGAGATCGACCCCTGCAACAGCTTCGATCTCGCCGTAGTGCTTGACGAGGTCCTGGACTTCGATCACAGACATGCCGCTATTCCAGCACATGCCGAACTCATACGGATCGCGGGTTCGTCCGCCCTCTTGCGTCTGGCATCTGTTGTGGGAAACACTCTTGTAACAGCTTCGAGCGAAAACCGTAACGCTGAGGTAACGACGGGGTAATGAGCGTGCCGTACGTTCTCTCCATCACAAGGACAGACGTAGCCCGAAGTGGAGGACACCCATGAAACGAAGACTCGTCCTGTTGACAGGAGTGACAGCGACGTTCGTCGTCGGACCGATGGCGACCGGCGCGGTGGCACAGGAAGCGACAGTCGGTGAGATAGCCGCAGCGGTCGACAATATGTGGCTGTTCGTCGCAGCGGTTCTGGTGATGTTCATGCAGGCAGGCTTTGCAATGGTAGAAGCCGGCTTCACCCGTGCAAAGAATGCGGGAAACATCATCATGAAGAACGTGATGGACTTCTCTGTGGGGAGCATCACATACTGGGCGTTCGGGTTCGCCCTCGCGTACGGCGGATCCTCGGTCGGTGGATTCGTCGCATATGGCGAAGTGTTCTTCTTCAACGATCAGACACGGGCCGGCGAATGGTTCTTTCAGGTCGTTTTCGCTGCCGTCACGGCGACGATCGTCTCTGGTGCGCTTGCGGGTCGCGTGAAGTTCGCGTCCTACCTCATTTACACAACGTTGATCACTGGCTTCATCTACCCCATCGTCACCCACTGGGTGTGGGGCGGTGGTTGGCTGTCTGAGATCGGCTTTTTCGACTTCGCAGGGTCGGGTGTCGTGCACATGCTCGGTGGCGCCGCCGCTCTCGCAGGCGTCCTCATCGTCGGACCCCGGATCGGCAAATACGACGAGTCCGGCAAGGCTCGCGCCATCCCAGGCCACTCAGTGACCCTCGGCGCCTTGGGTGTGTTCATTCTCTGGTTTGGCTGGTACGGCTTCAATGCAGGCTCGACGTTGGCGGTGGTGGGCCAGGACATCGCTTCACCGGCCGTTACTACGACCCTCGCTGCCGCCGCCGGCGCCCTCAGTGCAATGGGGACGTCGTGGCTCATCGCAGGCAAGCCCGATGTCGGGTTCACGCTCAATGGGGTCCTCGCCGGCCTCGTGGGTATCACGGCCGGTACAGCAAGCCTCTCGTTTGGAGCGTCAGTGCTCACCGGACTCGTCGCCGGCGTGATCATGGTGTTCTCGGTCATGGCGCTCGAGAGAGTGGGCATCGACGATCCCGTCGGCGCCATCTCCGTACATGGCGCCGCCGGGCTGTGGGGGCTACTGGCTGTGGGGCTGCTGAGTTCGGATGCGAATGTTGGTGCTCAACTTGTTGGTGCACTTGCGATTGCAGGGTGGGCGTTCGGCACAAGCTTCGCGGTCTTCAAGATCATCGACATCACCGTCGGCATGCGGGTCACCGCCGCAGAAGAGCACGAAGGACTCGACCGCTCTGAGCACGGCGGAGAGGCCTACCCGGAATTCGTGTTCCAGGAGCAGGTTGCAAGGTCGCGGGATCTGGATCCTGTGGGATCCAATGGGCGCTTGTCTGGCATCAGGTATCAGGGAAGAAGGAGAATCCCTCCCCGATAGCGCTACGTGAGGCTCCAGTCAGGTATCAGGGAAGAAGGGGTCTCTCTCCGCTCCAGCGGAGAGGGACCCGCACAGCTAGTTCTCGCCCTGCCAGCGGGTAGGGCGGTTCTTGAGGCCGGTGAAGCCGAGTTCGTCACAGAGGGCCTTGAATGCACCACGGTGGACGCCCTTCCACTCAAGGTCGTCGAGACTCTGGGGAATGTCGGCGTCAGTGCGCAGCGTCGCGAGGTCGCGATACAGCAAAGCGTCCTCCATCCGATCACGCAGCGTCTCCGCCAGTTTCGCCGCACTCCTGACCTTGACGTCCCACTCCGCCTCTGACGCCGGTATCGCCTCGATGTGACCGTATCGGGCAAGGAGCGCTCCGGCAGACTTGGCGCCCCAGCCCGGCATCCCTGGGATCCCGTCTGCAGTGTCCCCTACAAGCCCGAGGTAGTCCGGAATCGACTCGGGCGACACCCCGAACTTCTCCCTCGTTCCGTCAGCGTCGATGAACGCACCCTTGCGCCTGTCGTAGCCGACAATCTTCGGGTTCCCGAAGAGCTGAGTCATGTCCTTGTCGGGACTCATGACGATGACCCGATCGACCTCGGCTGCGAACTTCGTCGCCGCGGCCGCGAGACCGTCGTCAGCTTCCTGCTCGATCATCGACCACACGGTGACGCCCATGGCTTCCATCGCGCGCTCTGCCACGGGGAACTGGGCGTGGAGTTCCGGCGGCGTGCCCTCACCCGTCTTATACCCGTCGAACATGTCATTGCGGAACGACTCAATCACGGAGTCAAACGCGGCGCCGATGTGTGTGACATCGCCGCTGGCGAGCAGGCTGAGCGTCGAAGACACGAGACCGGCGACCGCACCGATCTCCCACCCCTCAGGCGTCTCGCGAGGTGGCGCCCCGAAGTGATTTCGGAACAACTCGTATGTGCCGTCGAGGATGTGCAGCGTGGTCATGGAAGCAACGTAGTACGAAGTACGACGGCTGCGGAAGTACTGATACATTCAGGAAATGGCCGGGAACTCGACTACGACATGCGGAAACTGCGCGTGAAGACTGCCCGTGAGACCGTTGAATCTCGCCTGAGTCGTCTTGAGTTCACGGTCTTGATCTCAATGTTCATGGCCGTTGTCGCCCTCGCCATCGACATGATGCTCCCTGCGCTCGGCCCCATGCGATCGCACTTCGGTCTCGCACCAGATTCGAACGCTCTCGCGCCGATCGTCACGTTCTTTCTGCTAGGGCTCGCCTTCGGACAGCCGATCTGGGGACCGCTCTCTGACGCGATCGGGCGCAAGCGCGTCCTGTACATCGGCCTCGCCCTGTACATCGCAAGCTCGGTGGGCGCAGCGTTCGCCCCAAGCCTTGAGATGTTGTTCCTCCTGCGATTCATTGGAGGAGTGGGCGCCGCGGGACCCCGCGTCGTTGCTTACGGCATCGTGCGAGATGTCTACGAGGGCCAGACGATGGCCAAGGTCATGTCCTACATCATGGCGGTGTTCATCGCCGTTCCGGTGCTGGCGCCGGCGCTCGGTGCTCTGGTACTCGCCTTCGGGTCGTGGCAACTGATCTTCTGGGTCATCGCTGCGTTCGGCGTCGGCGTCATCCTGTGGTCCAGGAGGCTGCCAGAGACGCTTCCCGCAGAGATGCGCATCCCGCTGGATGCACGGCAGCTCCTCCAGGCGGTATCGGCCGTAACTCGGAACCGGCTCACAATGGGCCTGACGTTCGCCCAAACGGCGGTGTTCGGCTTTTTCGCATCGTATCTCGCTTCGAGCCAACTCATCATCGACGACATATTCGGCCTCGACGCTTGGTTCCCGATCATCTTCGGCGGCTCAGCCGCTGTCATCGGCCTCGGGATGCTGCTCAACGCCCGTCTCCTCAACACCTTCCCTCTGCGAACCCTGCTCAGGTGGACCCTCATCGGCTACACCGCATCAACATTCACCTTCGCCGCAATCGCGTGGGCTACCGGCGGAACACCGCCTTTCTGGCTATTCCTCGCCGGATTAGCGCCGATTCTGCTCTCACATGCACTCATGATCCCGAATCTCAATGCAGCAGCGATGATCCCGATGGGGAGATCAGCCGGTACGGCTGCAGCCGTGATCGGAACGATCTCGACGCTCGGTGGAGCGGTGGTCGGCGCCGCCATCGATGCTGCGTACGACGGCACCATCATTCCGTTCGCGACCGCCGGCGCTCTTGGATGCGCGATCGCGTTCGGCTTCTACCTGTGGGCGGACAGCGCTTGGGAAGCTGAAACCTGACAGCTGAAACCTGATAGCTAAACAATGTGACCGATTGTGAGTTCGGCGCGTCATGTCTTGTGTAAGAACCCCTCTCACAAGGAGCAGCAACATGAAGAAGAACGAAGCAAGCTGGGACCGCATCGCACGAGTCATCCTCGGCATCGACCTCATCGTCGGCGGACTGACAGGCGTTGGCGGCACAACCGGAACAATCATGGCAGCCGTTACGACGGCAGAGTGCGGCTGATGGAAGTCGACAGCACCACTGATCCGGAGCCTTCCTCCCTCCATCGTGTCCGGGGCGTCCCAACTTTCATCGCACTCCGCGACGGCGCCGAGGTAGGTCGCTCCGTCGGATCGCGGTCACCAGACCAGCTCACCGAATTGTTCGAGGCACCAGCATCCGGCAACCGCTTCCGAGGTCGGATATCGACCACTGACCGCGGCATGCGCCTCGGTGTCGCCGTGGTCTTCGGCATCGCAGCTGTAGTTACTGCCACACCGATTCTGTGGGTTTTCGCTCTAGCGGCAGCCGGATTCGCAACGTGGGATCTGGTTCGATCATGACTGTGGCGTTCTCCCGCAGGGAGTCAACGACCGCATGGCTCTTCGTGGCAGTCCAGTTCACGCTCCTCGGCGTGATGGTGCTGCTTCCGAGAGATGTTGCCTGGATACCGAGCGGCACGATGCGGACGGTTGGGATGGCTCTGCTGATCACCGGTCTCGGTGTCGGGACCTGGGGTTCGCTGTATCTCGGTCGTGGCCTCACCCCCTCACCTCTGCCGAATGGCGCCACGAACCTCGTCACCAAGGGTCCCTACATGTTCGTGCGCCATCCCATCTACACCGCTGTGATGCTGCTCGGACTCGGGATCACAATTCGGTCGGGCAGTCTGATGGTCGCAGTGGCGTTCGGCGCGCTCATCTCTCTATTCAACGTCAAGGCACGGTGGGAGGAGGA
>JASJYA010000105.1 GCA_030125685.1 Actinomycetota bacterium | reverse complement strand
ACCTCCGAACGCAACGCGGCCTTGTCGCCGTAGTGGATGCCTGCGCTGAGCAGTGTGATGCTCCCAACGCCGCTCGCCCGCGCCCCCAGGGCGATCCTCGCCGACCCGGTCTTGATGTTCGCGATCCGGGGATCATCGACGGTGACGCCCTCGGGGAAAATCGTGATGAGATCCCCCTCGCCCAACGCTTCATACGTCGACCGAAACATCTGGTCGTTGGATGTCGGACCTCCGTCGTGGCTCTTGTGAATCGGGATCGCTCGGATCCACCGCATCACGCTCCGGACGATCGGGTAACGCCACGAGTTTCTTGATGAATCTCTCCCTACGCGTCACGGTCGTTCCCTCACAAACTTAGACCAGAGAACAGTAGCTCAACAGGTCACAGGTCACAGGTCGGCGCGTGCTGGCTGTCGCCTGTCGTCAGGCGCTGAGGGTCTCCCGAGCGAGGTCGTGGACGGCGAGCCCGAACGCCACCACTTCGGCGTGCTCGACGCCTGCGGAGTTGAGAACCGCTCCCTGCCACCCGTCGAGATGCCAATCTGTCCCCGGGATGACGGGTGTGTCGCTCCAGGTGTCCTCAAAGGGCCACGGGTTCGCATAGAAGTACCCGTCATCAGCCGGGTACCAGCCGATCGCTATCTGGGCTGATGCGTCGCTCTCGCCGTGTGGCACACGGCGCGTCGAGAACCACTCTGTTGCGATGTCAAAGCCGTGTGGCCAGAGGTGCGGCCCGGTTACCTCTCCCGGAACCGACTTGTTCATCTCGACAAACGCGCCGGCGACGAAGACGGCAGCCGCCAAAAACGCCTCGGCGTGATCGGGGACATATGTCTTGGATTCGGTGTCCGCGAGTCGCTCCTTATCAGGCTCAATCGTGGTGCCGTGGCGCGACGCCACTTCGAGCATCGCCTCACCGATGTCTGCCGGAGAGGGAGCTGCACGCAGATCGAGGCGCTCCTCGTCATCTCCGGCTGATACGACGATCTCGTGGGTGACGAGGTCGATGGTCCCGATGAGGTCCGTGCCGTCAGCGAGAGGCGTCGGAGCTGTTCTCAGGCCGTTCGGCACCACTTGCATGGCGACGTGGGTCCAGCGGTCATCCGAGACGCCTGCGGCGCGAGGGATGGCGGTGAGTGCTTGAGCGTATGCCTGGAGCGTCGTACGAGTTTCGTCCCAATCATCGGGGAGCTGTGGTATGGACATGGAGTTCCTTCCTACGGTACGTCGTGTAGAACGGAGAACTCAGAACACAGATTCCATATTCCGGATGCCGGAAGACAGGCCCAGAAGTAGTACGTATCACGTATCACGTAGTACGACTGCTGCACCATTGAAATGGCGGTGGCATCGGTATCGAGCGTCTTCATCGTTAGCCTCCGCCGAATTTCGCTGCGAACCCGGTCGTACTACGGCATACGTACTACTGCCGAAGGCAACACCTGTCACCTGTCACCTGTTTTCCCGCCAGATACTCACTCACATCCGGCTCCTTATCGAGGGAACGCATCACGTTGAGCCCGATCCAGAGGATGACACCGACGGCGACACCGAAGCCGAAAACGGGCCACCGTATAAGCGCAAAGTCGTAATCCCTTGGCTGAATGTCGAGTGTGACGCCTCCTGACGGATGCAGGCTGCATGCGAAGAATCCGCCGTACGCGGGTTGAAGCTCGAAACGCCTCACGGTGTTCGGCGGTACAAACCAGGCGCCAAGGGTGTGCGCCACGTCGTCCCGATTGTCGAGCACGAGCGTGTCGTCTGCAAAGAACGTCCACGTCGGCGGAATGTCGAGCGGGTTCTCACCCTGCTCGATGAGATCCCATGAGCCGAGAGGTATTTCGAGCACGTGGACAATCGGATCACGCGTCCCGTCCGTGTAGATCAGCAACGCAATCGAGGAGAGAGCAAACACAACGAACGTCGAGGCTGCGATGAGCAGAACCGCTTCGATCCACTTCCGTCGCAAGCTGTACGTCTTCTCCCCCTGTGCGGGTTCGGTCATCTAGAAAAGATACAACGTCGGGTAAATGACGACCCACGCAAGGTCAACGAAGTGCCAGTACTTGACGACGCCTTCGACGCCCCAGTAGTCCTTCGAGCTGAAGTGGCCCATGACGCCGAGACGAAGCACAATGCTGAGCGCGATGAGGCCGGTCACGACGTGAAACGCGTGCAGCCCGATCAACATGAAGTAGGAGGAGCCGTACGGCGTGCCCGGCGGGAAGAGATGAATGGCTTCTCTGAGTTCGACGACCACACCCCCGAGAAAAAGCAGTCCGAGCGCGATCGTGACGGCGGTGAATATGATGAATTTTCGTCTGTGGTTGAACCGAATCGCTGTCTCGGCGAGGTACGCGCTGACAGATGAGCCGAGCAACACAACCGTGAGGAAGAGCGCAAGCGCCTGGTTGAGCTCCTCCGGCCTCAACGTCCCTGTCGAGTAGTACCTGGCAGCTAGAAACGCCCCGAAGAGGAATGTCTCTGATACGAGGAAGAGCCACATGCCGATTCGGTTCGCCCTGGGCTGGAACGACATGTCCTGGCGGTACTCTGAACGCTCGACGTCCATGGCCATCAGTGGTCACCGTCCCCGAACACGGCCCGTACGTGCATGAACGTATCGAGGATGATCCAACCCTTGACTACCACGAAAGGGATCAGCGGCAGCAGAGGGTTTGGAAGTCCGATCGCAATTGAGTACTCGATGATCGTCAAGACGGAGAGAAGCGCCGCGGCGGTCACACCCTTGCGGGCTGCTCGCTTGAACCCTTCTCGGTCAACGGTCATCGCCTCGGTCGTCATACCGACGCCTCCTCGAGACTTACCTCATCGGGTGGTTCTTCTGCGTCAGGGAAGATCACGTGTGGCGAGCCGTCTCCCCCGTAGTCATAGGGATGGCCGACGATCACCGGCTGAGAGAGGAAGTTGTGATGTGACGGCGGTGAAGACACCTGCCACTCGAGCGTCCGAGCGTTCCACGGATTCGCGCCCGCCTTCGGCCCCTTGACCGCGGACCAGAGCATGTTGCCGACGAATAGCAGGAAACTCGCGCCAAGGATGAACGCGGAGATCGATGCGAACTTGTTCGCGGCAGCGTAAGCCTCCGGGTAATCGCCGACTCTCCGGTTCATGCCGTTGATGCCGACCCAGAACAAGGGCATGAAGGTAAAGTTGAACGCGACCGTCACCCATACGGCGAAGATCGAACCGAGCTTGTCGTTGTACATCCGTCCGGTGACCTTCGGGAACCAGTAGAAGAAGGCTGCAAGCAGAGCGAAGATCGCGCCGCCGACGATCGTGTAGTGGAAGTGGGCCACCACGAAGTACGTGTCGTGGAGGTAGATGTCTGTCGCGACGTCCGCGAGGAAGATGCCGGTGATACCCCCGATCATGAAGTTGAAGAGCCATCCGAACGTCATGATGAGCGGTGCCCGGAACCACAGCTTTCCCTGCCAGAGCGTCCCCATGATCGAGAGAAAGATCACTCCCGTCGGGATGGAGATCGCCTCAGTCAGGATCATGAACGGACCGTGGAGGAAGTCCGCCATGCCGGAGGTGAACATGTGGTGCCCCCACACGACGACCGAAAGGCCGACGATGGTGAGCAGAGCACCGACAGTCGTCTTGTAAGCGAACAGGGGCTTTCGGGAGAACGTGGTGACGAGCTCAAGGACCACGCCGAGACCGGGCAACACCATGATGTAGACGGCCGGGTGCGAGTAGAACCAGAAAATGTGTTGGTAGAGGATGCCTGTACCGACCTCCGGGCCGAAAAAGTTCGTGCCCGCCACCCTGTCCATCGTGATGAGCGTGAGGGCGCCTGCGAAGAACTGGGTAACGCTGAACGTAAGAAGCGCTGTCGCGAAGCCGGCCCATGTGAATATCGGGAGCCTTCCCCACGTCATGCCGGGTGCACGCATCGTAATGACGGTGACAAGGATGTTCAGGCCGCCGAGGATAGAAGACAGCCCGAAAGCGATCAGGGCCAAGTTGAACAGGATCTGGCCCGAGTCGTTTGTAACAGACAGAGGCGCGTACGCGGTCCAGCCTGCATCGAACGATCCAAGGAGGGGGGCGCTCAGGAGGCCGATCGCAACCGGTGGAACGAGCCAGAAGCTCAGCGCGTTAAGCCGCGGAAAGGCCATGTCTGCGGCGCCGATCTGAATCGGGATAAGATAGTTCCCGAAGGCGCCGATGATGCCTGCTACAGCAACGGCGATCATCAAGATGCCGTGCATAGACATGAGTTTGTTGAATTCTTCGAGATCGACGATGCTCATCCCCGGCGCCGCAAGCTCGATCCTCATGATCATCGAGACGAGTCCTCCAATGAGGAGCACCGCGAACAGCGTCACGCCGTACTGGATTCCGATGACTTTGTGATCGCCGGAGAACTGGAAATAGCGCCTCCAGGTGTGGTCTTCGCTGAGCTTGGGTGTCTTTCCGATCCACTGGCGCCCGAAGGCTTCGAGTCCGCCGATGCCGGCCAACCAGCCGAGGAGCGCGAGAATGAAACCGAAGACAACAGCCACTTCATCGGTTGGGTCGCCGCCGCGAACCGCAAGTGTCAGCCATACGCCCGAAACGTAGCCGACGAGGCCGAAGACGATGGCTCGAACAAGGTACTTCATCGTGTTGACTCAATCATTCTGCCCCTACCCGCTTCCACCGATGGACGTGATGTACTCGTTCCACTCCGCGTCGCTCACCACGCGCACCGGCATCGCCATTGCCGCATGGCCTGCACCGCACAGCTCAGCGCACTGGATCCGAAGGTTGATGTCATCTTCGATCGATCCTTCCGCCGTCGCCGTTGCGAAGACCCGGGTCGTGATCCCTGGCACAGCGTCGATCTTGACACGGAACGCCGGTACCCAGAAGGAGTGGTGGACGTCGGTGCTGTTGACGTCATATCGAACGCGCATGTGAGCGGGAACGACGAGTTCGTCGAAAGACGTGGCGCCGTTGGGATACGTGACCTCCCAGAAGAATTGGGAGGCCTCGATTTCAATAACGTAGTCAGAGGAGGGTTCCCCTCTGATCTCAGCAAGTCCGATGAATCCAGGGTTGATGACAACGCCGATCGCGAGAGCGGAGGTGAGGACGAGCCATGTTGTGACGACGATGCGGTTGGTGTGCGTGTTGGGGCCGTCCTCCCTGTCTGCGCCGTCGGATCGCCACGCGATCATGCCCCACGTCATGACGGCGAGGACCATCGCCATGACCGGCGCTGCAAGATACATGAGGAGGAGGAATGCTTCGTCCACGACCTGAGCTTCCTCGGCCCACTGGGTCGGCAGCACGTTGACGTACTTCACGAGGGCGAGGATGAGAATCGTGTACACCAGCCACAAAAAGCCGACTGGTAGCCAGGATTTTCGCACGAGGCCTCCGCGTAGAACGTTCTCGTTGGGTGCTGGGTGGCGCGAGTGTAACCGAACTCGGGCACCACGCGTCAGCAATCTCGCAGACACCGGAAGCCCGAGGTCTGGCGTGGCGGTCCCAACCACCCAGATCGCGAACCCAGGGTTCGAGAACCGCTATGTGCCGCGACGGCCCACAGAAGGCAGTGGCGAGTGGGCCCGGCAGGACTTGAACCAAAAGACTCGACCCACCGAGACACTCGGCCACTCCATCCAGACTGAACCAGACACCACCGACCGCACCGCAACACAGAAACTCGCGAGGAATACCGACAGTCACAAGATGCGACCGGATTACGAAAAGATCGAGTGGGCCCGGCAGGACTTGAACCAAAAGACTCGACCCACCGAGACACTCGGC
>JASJYA010000104.1 GCA_030125685.1 Actinomycetota bacterium | reverse complement strand
ACGACCGAGTTAGGTACACCTTATCTCCGAGGTTCAGTTCGACGGGTTTGGACGCTCGATCTGCTGTGACGATGAACCCGCGCCGTCCGTCGTGGAGGGCTGCGAGTTCGTCCTTGATCACGGCGCTGGGGGCCACCTCGTCGAGGCCGAGCATGAAGCTCGTGAACTCGGCACACGGCGCCGCAACGCGGGGCCGATCAAGGAGCAACTCGCCTTCGGAAGTCTCCACAATCAATCCGTCACCGAGGTCTGCAAGCCAGAGCGCGGGACCGTCAACGATGATGTTCTCCCCCGCAATGCCGAGCGGCGCCTTACCGAACCGCTCCGCCATTGCTTCGTAGTGGCCTGTGAACCCGACCAAGAGTGGCCTATTTCCGCCGCCTCGTGCTGATGGATGGGCCTTGTTGTGAGCATCAACCACCCAGGCGCCGTCATGCCATCCAAGCATCCCTGAGGCGTCGATCGACGCCCGCTCGACGGCAAGGATCCCTTCGGGGAGGTAACCTGCTCCTTTGACCTTAATAGGGACGCGCTGCACTTGGAGCCTGACAATCTCGCCTACGAATTCACCCCTCTGCATCCGCTCTTCCCTTCATGACTTCATTGAGTGTGTCGGGCCGGTCGGTGATGATGCCATCGACCCCCATGTCGAGGAACCTCGCCATGTCCTCGGCCTCGTTCACCGTCCACAGATGGATCTGTCTGCCACCGGAGTGGATCGCATCGATGAGCCGCTGATCAACGCCGATCCCGCGGGTCTTGTATGGCAGTTGATAGGCGTCGGCTCGGCTCGGAACACTTCGCCCAATTCGCGAAGCCGCGTACATGACGATGGAATCCCGCGGGCCCGCGGAAGTGGCAACCCGCCCCTTGGTGACCCTCCTAAACCGCTCGATGCGCCTGTCTGAGAATGACCCGACCAAGGTCGCGTCCTCTCTGCCCATCTTCTTGATCACTTCAGCAACCGCCCACTCGCTCTTCGGCGCCTTGAGGTCGATGTTGAAGCGCACTTCGGGGTACCGGTCGAATGTGTCGTCGAGCCTGGGAATCCCGATGCCTGCTCCTCGGAGCGGATAGGACTCTCCGTCAGGGCTGAAGGTGTACGCGGCGTCGAGGTGCGTCAGATCATCCCACCGCCACTCAGCCACACGACCAACGCCATTGGTGCAGCGCTCCAGCGTGTCGTCGTGGAACACCACGACGACACCGTCGCTGGTGATCTGGATATCGATTTCGATGTATCGATATCCGAGATCTTCAACGGCGAGGTCGAATGCGTTCCAGGTGTTCTCCGGACACAGGACCCGGGATCCGCGGTGTGCGAAGCGGATCGGATGTTCGACATCGAAGTAACACCTGGTGGACATTGAAGATGATGCTAAAGCACCTTGCCGCGCTTGATGACCTGGGCGACGAGCTCACCATCGGGCCGATATGCGAGATGATCGTAAGAAGGCGCGTCGAGAACTACAAGGTCGCCAAGGTGTCTCGGCGCGACAACCCCTCGATCATGGAGACCGAGCGCAAGGGCGCCTCCCCTCGTTGCGGACCACACCGCTTCATCCGGGGTCATCCCCGACATCACAACGGCGAGTGAGATGATGAAAGGCATCGTCTCGATGTACGACGTGCCGGGATTGCAGTCCGTCGCGATCGCCACCGTGAGTCCCGCATCCCAGGCGCGGCGGCCATCCGGGGGAGGTTCGCGCATGGAGTATGAGACGCCGGGGAGCAGCACGGCAACGGTCCCGGCCCGCGCGAGGGAGACAAGGTCCTCGTCAGATGAGTAATCGAGGTGATCGACTGCAACAGCGCCGACCTCAGCCGCGAGTGCCGCGCCGCCGGTGTGTGCGAGTTGATCGGCGTGGACCCGTAGCGCAAGGCCCCGTTCCTGAGCTGCTTCAGCGATCCGGCGTGTCTCGCTGACGGTGAAGGCCGCTGTGTCACAGAAGACGTCGACAAAAGCGACCCGGTCCGCAACGGCGTCCAACATCGCCCCCGTCACGAGATCCAGGTAGGCCCCGCGGTCATCGGCGAACTCGGGCGCCACCACATGGGCGCCGAGAAACGTCGGCATCGTATCGATTGGGAGCACGTTGCAGATGCGGTCGATCGCATCGAGCATCTTCACCTCGGTCGCCGTGTCGAGGCCGTACCCGGTCTTGACCTCAATCGTGGTGGTACCGGCTGCAAGCATCCGTGCGATCCGCGGAAGGGACGCGTCAACAAGCTCGTCAAGCGTCGCTTCCCTTGTGGCTCGCACGGTCGAGTAGATGCCTCCCCCGTCTGCGAGGATCTGCTCATATCTTGCGCCGCTGAGGCGCATCGCAAACTCGTGGCTCCGGTCGCCCGCGAACACGGCGTGCGTGTGAGCGTCAACGAAACCGGGAAGCACCGCGGCCCCGGCTACATCACAGACTTGATGCGACGTGTACCGCTCAGGAATTCTTTCGTCTAGACCAACCCAGACAACGTCACCCCCCTCGATCGCCACCGCAGCGCCTTCGATAACACCGAGAAGCTCACCATTTCTCTCGTCGTTCGTGACGAGCTGCCCGATGTTGGTGACAAGAAGATCCATCGGGTCAACCGTCAAGCATCGGGATATTCACCCCTCGGTCGCGAGCGACCTCGATCGCTAGTTCGTACCCAGCGTCTGCGTGGCGCATGACACCGGTGCCCGGATCGTTCGTGAGCACTCGCTCCAGTCGGAGCGCAGCGTCATCGGTGCCGTCCGCGACGACCTGGGCGCCTGCGTGGATCGACTTGCCGATGCCGACACCTCCGCCGTGGTGAACCGCAACCCACGCTGCCCCCGACGCCGTATTGAGGAGTGCGTTGAGGATGGGCCAGTCGGCAACAGCGTCAGACCCGTCCGCCATGTCCTCTGTCTCACGGTACGGCGAAGCAACGGATCCGGAGTCGAGGTGATCACGACCGATGACGATCGGGGCCGACACCTTGCCTGTGCGAACCAACTCGTTGAACGCTAGGCCGGCCTTGTGCCTCTCGCCGTAGCCGAGCCAGCAGATACGTGCGGGCAGGCCCTGGAATTCGATCCGTTCGGCAGCCATGTCGAGCCACCGCATCAGCGGTTCGTTCTCGGGGAACAGCTTACGCAGCGCGTCGTCCGTGGCCTGTATGTCTGCGGGTTCTCCTGAAAGCGCAATCCAGCGGAACGGGCCCATGCCTTCACAGAACAGGTCCCTGATGTATGCGGGCACGAACCCGGGATAGGCGAACGCGTTGTCGAAGCCTCCCTCGGCGGCCTCGCCTCGAAGGTTGTTGCCGTAGTCAAACACCTCGGCGCCTGCATCCTGGAATCCGACCATCGCCTCACAGTGCCTCGCCATCGATTCGCGAGCCTTGATGACGTACTCATCGGGATCCTCGACGCGCAGGGCGCTCGCCTCGACGAGTGTCAACCCCCCAGGCACGTATCCGTTCAATGGGTCGTGGGCGGATGTCTGGTCCGTGACGATGTCGAACTCGACGCCCCGTGCGAGCAGTGCGGGAAACACCTCGGCAGCGTTGCCGACAACTGCGATCGAGACGGCCTCACCCGCCTCCTTTGCGGCGAGCGCCCGCTCAACGGCGGTGTCGAGATCAGGAGCGAGTACATCGACATACCGCGTGGCGATCCGCTTCTCGATGCTTTCGGGATCGACGTCAACAGCGAGGCACACCCCCTCATTCATGGTGATCGCGAGAGGCTGCGCACCACCCATCCCCCCAAGGCCCGCAGTGAGTGTGAGCGTGCCCTCGAGGGTGCCGCCGAACAGCTTCTCCGCGATGGCGACGAACGTCTGATAGGTGCCCTGGAGGATTCCCTGGGTCCCGATGTATATCCACGAACCCGCCGTCATCTGCCCGTACATCATGAGACCTGCGTCTTCGAGGTCCCAGAAATGCCGCCACGTCGCCCAGTCGGGGACGAGGTTCGAGTTCGCGATGAGCACCCTGGGCGCCATCTCGTGGGTGCGGAACACGCCGACGGGTTTCCCCGACTGGATGAGCAGTGTCTCGTCAGATTCGAGTTCGGTGAGAGACCGCACTATGGCGTCAAACGCCTCCCAGGATCGAGCTGCTCTCCCTCTCCCTCCGTATACGACGAGCTCTTCGGGATTCTCCGCCACCTCGGGGTCAAGGTTGTTGAGGAGGCAGCGCAGGACGGCCTCTTGGAGCCAACCCTTCGTGTTGAGCTCCGTACCGCGCGGCGCCCTCACGGTGCGGGCGCCTGTCCCGTACGCGAACGCCGAATTGTCGCTCTGGGCCATCACGTCACCTCGATGCGACTGAACGCGCCGGATTCAATGAGGTCGGCAATCCTGGTGATGTCTGGTCCAGGCGGCCTGTCCTCGGTGAGCGGGGCACAGACTGTCCGGACGAGGTCACGAACAGCGGCCGTGCCTGGCGCAGGGTCCATCGGCCGCTGCTCGACGCCCTGGGCGGCGCACATCAGCTCTACGGCAATGACCCTTGCCGTGTTGGTGAGGATCGTGTCGAGCTTGCGCGCGGCGCCCCACCCCATGGAAACATGATCTTCCTGGAGCCCCGATGTCGGGATCGACTCCACCGACGCGGGATGTGCGAGTACCTTGTTCTCAGCGACGAGCGCAGCCGCCGTGTACTGGGTGATCATGTACCCGGACGAAACGCCGGGGCTTGTGGCGAGGAAGGGGGTGAGGCCTGACGAACGGTCGGGGTCGAGGATCCGATCGGTGCGCCGCTCCGAGATGGATCCAAGCTCGGTGACCGCTATCGCCAGGAAATCGAGCACGAAGGCGAGCGGCTGGCCGTGGAAATTACCGCTCGATACGACGTCGCCGTCCTCGGGAAAGACGATCGGGTTGTCGACCACCGAACCGAGTTCGCGGTTGAACACCGTGGTCGCGTGGTCGATCGTATCGCGCACGGCGCCATGCACCTGGGGAGCGCAGCGGAGGCTGTATGCGTCCTGCACCTTGTGCGCGAAGTCGTCATGATGAGACGAGTCGATCTGGGATCCTTCGAGCAGCATGCGGATCCGTGCCGCAGAGGTCGCCTGGCCGGGGTGCGGCCGCAGGTCGTGGATGCGTTTCTCGAAGGGGCGAGAAGACGCCATCAGAGCTTCGACACTGAGTGCGGCGGCTGCATCTGTCGTGTCAACGAGGTGACGGGCATTGTACACCGCGAGGCACCCGTGCGCGAGCATCCCCTCGGTTCCGTTGAGGAGGCTGAGACCCTCCTTGGGAAAGAGATCGAGCGGTTCGATGCCTGCGGCCTCGAGGATGGGCGCGGAAGAAACCGCCTCCCCGTCGATGAGGATCTCGCCCTCTCCGATGAGCGGTAGCGCCAGATGGGCGAAGGGCGCAAGGTCGCCCGATGCTCCCACGGATCCCTGGGAGGGGACGGCGGGGAGGATGTCTCGTTCGAGGAGCGTCAGCAGGAATCGAACGATGGCGGGACGCACACCTGAATGACCCTGTGCAAGCGAGCGGGCACGGCAGAGCAGCATGGCGCGGACAACCGGAGAATCGAGATACGGCCCGACACCGGCGGCGTGGGAGCGCAAGAGGTCGTACTGAAGCTCGGTCGCCTGCTCAGCGCGAATACGCGTATTGGCTAACGCCCCAAAGCCGGTCGTGATCCCGTAGACGATCTCGTCGTTAGTGACGACACGTTCAACAAGGGCCCGTGCCGGTTCCATGCGCCCGTCGAGGTCGTCACCAGGCACGGCGATCGCGCTCCCGTACGCAACCGCGACGACGTCTTCAACCGTGAGCGGGGAACCATCTACGACGACGGTCAAGATCGATCTCTCATACGGCAAGGGTAGACAAGTGACAGGCGACAGCCA
>JASJYA010000003.1 GCA_030125685.1 Actinomycetota bacterium | reverse complement strand
TGACAAAATCGACTTACACAGTGGTTTGTGGGTAAGACAGATAACAGGTGACAGGTGACAGCCAGCCCGTTCCGACCTGTGACCTGTGACCTGACACCAGATGCCAGATGCCCGAAAATGTCAGGTGTCAGTTCTGTGCTCTCAGATTGCGGCTCTGATGAACGCCTTCGCAGCGTCGAGGTCGACAGGGTTGGTCGATACGCCGTCGATTTTGATCGAGGTGCCGACGATCGCGCCGTCTGCCAAGGCGAGCATCGATGTGACGTTGTCCATCGTCACGCCGGAACCGAGATACACGGGTAGCCGGCTGCTCTCGGTAACAGCTCTGAGTTGATCGAGGTCCGTGGGGGATCCCGTTCCCCGGCCTGAGACAACAACGGCGTCCGCTCCGGCGCGTTCGACGAGGTCATCGGTCGCGGCGACGAGGGTCAGCCCCTGAGGCGGTGTGGCGTGCTTCACGAACACGTCCGCCATGATCGCTACATCCGGGCAAATCTGGCTTCGGAGGCGCGCAACTTCGGCTGCCTCACCCACGATCGGGCCCTGATCGGTGTACATCGTGCCCGACAACACGTTGATACGGATGAACGATGCAGGCGTCGCAGCAGCAACAGCCAGAGCGGCGAGACCGTCGTTGCGCAGCACGTTGACGCCCACGCGGAGGCGAGAGGCCTCGTAGACCGCGTTTACTGCCGTGGTCAGCGCGGCAACCGTTACCTTCGGCGCGTCCGATGCGAAGAATGGAGCGTCGCCGAAGTTCTCGACCATGACTCCATCGAAACCCGCTTTGGCGAGGAGAGTCGCGTCCACAGCGGCATCAGCGACGACAGCATCGAAGTCACCGAGGAATCCGGGTGAGCCGGGGAGTGGCCCGAGGTGGACCATTCCGACGAGGCGCGGGATGGTCACGTCAGTACGCCGTGGCGACTCGGAGCGCGATCTCGGCGTACTCTCCGACGGCCTTGAGACCCGTGTCTTCAGCATCCTGGCGCTGGACGATCAAGCGGCACCAGTCACCTGCCATGCCCTTGATCACCTGGTCGGTGTCTTCTGGACCGAATCGCCATGTAGCGTACAGCGGGCCCATGACTTCGACGCGAATTCCGAATTCTGGGAACTCTTCGCCGGCCCTTTTGAACGAGAAAGGGAGAGAACGCTGACCGAGGCGAGCGATGTGACGGAGCCTGACGGTGTCCGCAAGCGGATCAATCCACTCGACGTCCTCGGGAATACCTTCCGGTGGTCGGTCGAGAGGGACGACGCGTTCGAGTATCGCCGCTTTGATGTCGAGGCCGTGTGCCCAGGTTTCCATGAGCCGCATGGTCGCGAACGAGCGGGCGCTCATCTCTCCGTAGAGCCAGGGGATTCGATCGGACGGCGGTATTCGGGAGAGAGCATCGACGACGTCCGCCCTCCCGAACCGCCACCACTCGATGATCTCCTGATGCCGACGCCCTCGGCCCAGCGCGACGCCTCGCGAGGTCCATTCGTCCAATTCGTTGATCTTCTCGGCTTCGACGCGGCCTCTGCCCTCAGCCAGTACTTCGGCTGCGAAGGATTCGACATGGGCGAGGTGGCTGACGGTGTCCTGGATGGACCAGCCTTTGGCGGGAGTCGGCGCCGCCCACTGTCGATCGCGCAGGGTCTGGAGGTACTGATCGAGGTGCTGCTGCTCCGCTACCAAATCTGAGAGAATCTTGCGCATAAAGGGATTCTAATGCACCCGGGTGTGCTGGCGGATGCCGCCTGGCTACGCGACGGAGTCGTTCAGCCGATCAATCATGGCCCGAAGGCGCCCATGACCGTGCATATTGAAGTCGAAGGCGATTCGCGGAAGATCGACGTAGTCGTCCGTGTCTACTTCATCCTGGGTTGCAGGAACCGCCTGGATTACTCCACTCCGAATGATGTCAGCGAACTCCTCTGTGAGTTCGTCTAGCAGAGCGTCAGACACTTCGGAGTTGAGCCTGAGTATCAGGAGACCGTCCACGAACCTTTGCGAGTGATAGACACGGTAGAACCGAACGATCTCCTCGATCGCTTCGTCGATGCTCGTCGTGATCATGTACAGGTTGGTGTCTTCCTTCGAGATCATGCTTTGGTCGGTGAGTGCCTCACAGAGTGTCTCCCACGCATCCCAGTAGCCGGTGCCCTCGGCTTCGAGCATGACGATGGGGTGCATGTCTGACTTGCCAGTCTGCATGAGTGTGAGCAGTTCAAAGGCTTCGTCGAGCGTGCCGAAGCCCCCGGGGAAGAGAGCGAACGCGTCAGACTCCTTGACGAATTGCACCTTACGCGTAAAGAAATATTTGAAGTTGATGACCTTGCCGGGCGCCAGGTACTCGTTCGCTCCGCTCTCGAAGGGCAGCCGAATGTTTACGCCGAAGCTGTGCTCGATGCCGGCCCCTTTGTTCGATGCTTCCATGATCCCTGGTCCGGCGCCCGTGATGACCATGTAGTCGAAGTCCTTCACCATCCGTCTGCTGAATTCCTCCGCCATCGAGTAGTTCGGATTATCTGGATTGGTGCGGGCTGATCCATACACCGCGACCTTTCGCCTATCGCTGTGCGACTGAAACACGAGGGAGGAATACCGAAGTTCCTTGAGCGCTGTGTTCATCATTTTGACGTCGCCGCGGTTCGTCCTGTCCTTGATGAGCTTGAGGGACGTCACGATGATTTCTCGGATGAGGTCGGCGTCGGTCGTCAGCCCTGCGGTTCCGGCGACAACGCGCGCCACGAGAGCATCGATCTGCCCGTCGACCTCTTCGTCGTTCATTCGGTACGGCATGAGAAGAAAGCTAGCTGATGTGCAGCCCATTCGGGCTGCACATCAGCTAGCTTTCGGCTTTCAGGCGTCGGCTTTCAGACTACGGCGCAGGCTCGTCCGCGAGGTCCGCGAGATGAAAGCGCAAGGCATCATGCCGGAACCAGTCAAGGACTGAGCAGCCGAGAACGAAGAGGAGCAGGAGTAGGCACTCCGCCCATCAGTAAGATACGCCCATGCCATCGTTCGACATCGTCTCCCAAGTAGATATGCAGGAAGTTCGCAACGCTGTGGACCAATCAGCCCGTGAGGTCACAACTCGTTACGACTTCAAGGGGACCGACACAAGTGTCCGGCTCTCCGACGACGGAATCGCAGTTGAGTCAGAATCGGAGGGTCGACTGGATGCCGCGGTTGACGTTCTCAAGGGAAAGCTCATCCGGCGGAACGTATCGCTCAAATCCATTGCTGGGGGAGAGCCGAAGCAAATCGGCGGAGGCCGCTACCGCGCGGTGTTCACGCTCAACGAAGGCATCGCCCAGGACGCGGCCAAAGAACTCGTGAAGGACATCAAGGACATGAAGCTCAAGGTCCAAGTCGCAATCCAGGGCGACCAGCTTCGAGTGTCTGGCAAGAAACGGGATGACCTCCAGGACGTCATCGCAGCGGTAAAGAGCCTCGACTTCCGACTACCCCTCCAATTCATCAACTTCCGCGACTGACGCCGAGGGTTCTTACAGAGCCAGAAACTTCTCCTTCACCGCTCTGACGAATTTCTCTGCATTCTTGACCTTCCACTCATAGGTCTCGATACCTACCACGACGCGGGCCTTGTCCGTGCGTACCGTCTTTCGGTCCTGATGTACTGATGTCACGATTCGCAGAGGAATCATCTGATGGTCATTATTCGTGATGCGGTTCTTGACAGTCCGTTCGATGCGATCGTTGAATACTTTGACTGTCTCGTTCTTGCCCGATTCCCTAATTGTGAACTCGGTGGACATCGTCATCCCTCCTTGCGGTCTCTCATCCTTCACCGCAACGACGTCGATGGACACAGACCTGAGCGCAGCGCGGAAGCCGGGCACCTTCGGTGATGATTAGGGCACAGTGTCGTACGAAATTCATCGACCGCCGTAGAAGACGCGCAAACCGTCAGCCGTACGAGCGTCGACTCCGGACGCAGGGACTCCTTCGGCACGCAGTCTTTCGCCCCCGATCTCTCGACACCGCCTGAGGCGTGTCCGTAGCTCGATTCCCAACGGCGCGATCGGTTTCGACGTCGTGCGCTCACGCTAGTGGATGTCCGCGTAGTCCGACCAAAAGTTATGACTCGAACTTCATCCAGTTCGATCTAGAACTTCAGCCTGTGGCCACCCATATGTGCGATATGGGCGCTCCTACATGTTCAGGCTTCACGCCGATGCGTGACCTCAGCCGGATGGAACCGACCATGGAATGGCGGCTTCGTCCCCGCCGGGAACGATGACTTGATAGACACGCCACCTACCGCTGGGCGATTGCACCAAACGGAACCGTACTTCTCCATCGATCCCTTCAACGACACTGAAAACCTCGACATCGTCGCCCACTTGTGACTCTTCACCTAGGGTGACATCACCGCTCAGATCGATGAGATACGCATCATTGCGATCGGCAATCATCATGATCTCGGCAAAGAGGTACCACCGGTCGGTGGTCTCAAGGTTGTCGAACGACAAGACTGAAGCCATCTCGGACGCCATGTCCGGCACAGCATCAGCGTCAATGACGTTGCGCCACTGCAACAGGTCGAATGAGACCCCAACCCTCACCTGGGTTGTCACGTCGAACGTGAGCCATACCGTCATGAAGTCATTCCGTGCAAACGCATCAGCGAACGTCTCGACCGCCGCAGATGGAGACTCCAAATCAAGCGACTCGTAGAAGTTCACGACACGGTCAGAATCAGACGACTCCGCAGTACACGCAGCGCCAATGAGAGCGAGCATGAGTACTATGGCTATCACTCCGAGATGCGAACGAGAACGCAATCTGGACATCTGGTCATCCCTTACGTCAAACACCGACGGTTCCCGCTTCCAAGTCTGGCACGCCGCCATTCATATCCGACATAGGGGGTATCCACTTCGGTACAGTTGTCACTCTGCGTGGTTGCCGAGGCGACTGCTGAGGCCGCCGCCGATGATGTCTTTGTATGGGGCTGGGTCGGTGACGACGGCCTGTTCGATGAGCCGGTAGAAGAGCATGCCTCGCTGTCGCGATGTGCGTCGGTTGAAACGGAATGTGAACTCGTTGAGGTAGGCATCGAGATGCTTCGAGCTCACCCCGCCGTGGAGAGTGCCTAACAGCCACCGCTTGAGGAGTGACGCGACCCGGTGAACGCCCGGCTGGACGACGTGGGCGGGGTCGTTGTCGGCGCGTAGCGAGGTCCGCTTGTGGACGAATCCGGACTTGGCGAGTTCGGCGTATCCCTGCCATCCGTCGGTGAGGATCACTGATCCGGGTTGTGTGACGTCACGGATGAACCCGATCAGGCTGGAACCTGAGACGTCGTCGACCCGACGGAGTCGGATTCTCCCGAGCCCTTTGGGGGAATGCTTTTCGACAGCGATGACCACGATGTCCTTGGTTTCGACGTGGCGACCCGCTGTGCCGGATTCGGTGCCGACGTAGGTCTCGTCGACCTCGATGTCACCGCTGAGGAGTTCACGACCGGGTCGCACCATTGCTGTGCGGTACTTGTGCAGCATGGTCCATGCCGTCTGATACGAGCCAAGACCGAGGACCTGTTGCAACCCGAGAGCACTCGCACCGTGTTTCTGGTTGGTCAGATACCAAGCCGCAGCGAACCACGTCGTCAACGGTGTCCTGGTGCCGTGGAAGATCGTTCCGGCCGTGACCGATATCCTCCGGATACACCCCGCCGCATGAGAATCTTTCATCGCTGGTAGGCCAACCGACGTCCGATCCGCAGTGCGGGCACACGAAGCCGTCAGGCCATCGCAGCCGCACCAAGTACTCCCGACAAGCCCCGTCATCCCGAAACCACTCCACAAACGCTGCCCACGTTCCTGGGTAATCGACTCCAACTCGGGGGCGAATAAGTCCACTTGCCACGCTCAGTGACTTTGCTGCACCAAAGTGGATACCCCTTTCCGGCAATATGTTCGGTCAGCTCGTCCCCTTCGCATCCTTCCCATAAACGGATACACGCGTGCCGCATCCATCCGCTTACTGGGCTACCCACGCATCTCCGGGTCTACGGTCACGACTTAGAATTCGTACCGGTTGACGAGTTCACCTGAAGCCCGGTCGACTGCGTTGCGGACTTCCTGCATGTCTACCTGCAAGACGATGTCAAATGACGGCATGATGCAACCTCATCAGTCTGAGAATGGTCGGCGAGCCGGACCAGTGCGAATTACTGCGGACCATATCGTCTCGTAGTGGTCGCGATCGTACGGGTCGATGTGGGGGAGAATGAACTCCTGCCACGCCCACCTCATCGGATCCTCCGATTCCGAATACATGCGGAGACCCGCCGGAAAGCGGTCGAGGACCGCTCGCAATGACATCGGGGTCTCGACCCGGGTGCGTGCATCAAGGGCGGTGAACGACGTGTTGATTTCGACGGCGAGCTTCGTGAGAAGCTCTGTCACCTCGGGGTCCATCGTGGGGTGCCTGCGCACGAGCATCAACTGGAGTTCCTCCGCAGTCGGGAAAACCTTCTCCCAGAAGACCCACCGGTCCGCGAACGCCTTGTTGAGCGTCTGCGTGCCCGCATAATCGCGTAGGTCCGTTGGATTTAACGTTGCAAAGATGCGGACGTCGTTGCGCAACCGCACCATCTCCCCGGTTGGGAGCTCGAGCGCCTGGTGGCGGTCCAACAGGCCGTGGAGGGCGAACAACGTCTCGGCGCCTGCGGCGTTGAGCTCTGAGAGGTTGATGAGGGAGGGACCGCGCAGCGCCCGAGTGATGTCACCGTCCTCCCACTTGCTGTCGGTTCCGCCCTTGCCGTCGCCGTGGAGCTTGATCGAGCCGATGAGTGTGATGTCGCGCACTTCGCCGGTCAACGGAATTCGGTAGTACGGCGTCTGTAACCTCGCGGCGAATTGCTCGAGATCGTGGTCCTTTCCAGTCCCCATGTGCCCCCTCAGGGCGAGATGCAGAGGGGTTCCGGTGAAGTGCGATCTGCGTACCTGCTCCAGTCGAGCAAGTCGATACATCATCCCGAGATCGACGTAGTACGGGTCCTCGGTCGGGATGTGATCGCGCCGATAATTCCTGTCCGGTACGTCCTTCGGAATTGTTGTGACAGGGAGATCGACATCCGGGCCGATGCCCGAAGGGTCAACGAATGTGACGGTTTCAGTCATAGGTTCTCCTACGTGGTCTGGTCGTGTAGCTCGCGTTCGCCCGCGTGGGCCCACCAGGTGTCCACGCCGGCCGCAGCGATCGTTCTGTACAGGGTCGAACGAACGCCCTCGACCATTGCTGAAGCAAGTTCGCGGGGATGTTCGACGACTTGGGCTCGTGAGTAAGCGGATCGCACGGTGTCGTCACCAATGCCGATGCCAAGCACCGTCGCGCCGGAGTGCTCGACACTCGCCACGGTCTCGGCCAGTGTCTGCACGGACCCGCGCGTCATTCCGTCTGCGAGCACGACGAGGATCCGATGCTTGGCATTCTGGGTCGCGAGACGTTCTGCAGCATGGGCGAGATTGAACTCGTCCACGTTCGCCGCCTTCTCGAACATCGATACCGGGGGCGACTCGTCGGGATTCCGGCGCGCCTCCCTTGCAGCGTCCTGCGGCGCGGCGGCGGCGTAGAACAGCCCTGCAAGCACATCCTCGGAACCTCTCCACCTCTGGCTGAACCCCTTGATGAGATAGTGATTCACGGTACGAGTGAGCCGTTCAGCATGTCCGCCCTGAGCCTGGCGCAACGCGGCTGTCGCCTTCGCACGCTTCTCGCGGTATGTGGCCTCCGAGTCTTGGATGTCCGTTGCGAAGGACCGGTTGAAGATCGCGAGTTCGAAGTCGATTTGGAGTTCGTCCGCAAGGCGCGCGAGCGTCCACGCCCCGAGCAGAGCTGCCGCCATTGCCCACGGCGACTTTCGTGAACCTACTTTTCTCGGCTGGAGCATCGACGCCGAACCGTCGACAAGCAGGCTTAAGGCGTATGAGCGCTTCGATGGGAGGTCGCGGCGTTCAAACATCCGTTCGTAGAGTCCGGCGCCCAGGAGGAGTGGTGTGTACGGAGAGAGGTCGCCCGCGTCAAAACCTGATCGGAGACCGCGTCTCTGGTTCGCGAGGAAGAGCGGATACAGTTCGCCCGAGACGCGATGCTGTGCTACTCCCCAGTCCGTCGACGCCTTGGCCAGCATCTCTCTCCCCTGTGGCGCCCAGTCGATGAATCGCCTCGGGATGTCCGTGACGATCAGCTTCCCACCCTGCCCTGTCGGGAGATAGACGGTTGGCGCAGTCGAGACCTTCATGATCTGATCGGTTGCAGGGTCGCCGGCGGTCTCCGCCTCGCCCATTCTCCCCTCTTCCGCCGAGACCGATTGGGCCGCAGTCCTGGTCTGCTCGTAGGATTCACGATTGGCGAGTGACGGTGTGACCATGCGCACGGCGTCGACCGTGTCCGCGATAGCGGCTTGGTCCGCCTCCATCTCCGCACTGCGTCCTTGCTGGGTGGTGGATGCTGCACCCTCCTGGACGAGGTTGTGCACCTTGGCGACCGAGAGCAGTTGGAGGGCGACCGTTCCTACGGACCACGGGTCATCGAGCTCGAGGACGCGGTCGAGGAAGGGCATTGCATCGTCCATCGCAACGGCTACGTGAGGCGAAAGTTTTCGTTGGACCGAGTTCCGTTCCTCGTGTCCGCCGATAACCATGAAGCACGCCAATGCGAACTGGCCTAACGGCCTGGCGTGGGCCATCGCGTGGCCGACTGATGCGCGGTACAGGTCTTTGAGCACGGACCCGGCCCCTGGGTAGACGTCGAAGTTGAGTCGCTCCTGGCGTGCATCTTCAATCGAGAGGAACAACGCCTCAGCCGCGGGCCCTCCGATGGCGTTGAGAGCCGAGAGGAGCGGTACTGCGTTCGGGTCAGGCTCGTCTTCTTCCTCAAAATCGATGTCATCTTCGGTGACGTCAGGCCGGATGAGGTCTTCCTCCATCTCACTGAGTTGAAAGAGCCCGACGGGCACCATTGCACCCTCGAAGTCGTCTTCGTCGTGGTCGGCTTCGGGCCGGAACGCGTGCCACTCCTTCGGTATCGGTCTCTCTTCGTCGAGATCGGTAGCGATGAGGTGGATTACCTCGTGGAGGGCCGAGGTGAGAGCCACTTCCGAGGGTGTCACCGGGGCAGATCGGGCGTACGCGGTTTGGAACACGCCAGGGTCAAGAATAATCGTGTTCTCGGTTGCCGCTGCCTGGGTCCCAAGCCTGACCTGGAGGTCTTCGTTCCCCGAAAGTGACCGAGCAAAGCGAGTCACAGCAGGCGCCACCCGCTGGTACCGCGCAACAACAGCTTCAATGGCCCGCTCCTCGGGCGGCAGAATCTCTGAGAGAACAGATTGCTCACGGTCGCGCATAACTCTCGATAGTACAATGTTCTACTCTCTCCTGCGAAGCGGGGGAGATGTCCCGAGGAACGAGGGAGAGAGAGGGCATCCTTTGCGACTAGCGGTGTCTGCAGCCCGGAGAACGTGAGGAGATCTCTTGCGGTAAAGGCGGGCGAGTGTCAGACTTGGTGCTTCCATCCCGATACATGAGGGGGACCGGAACATGAACGTATTTGCATATCTCGATCCCGGAACCGGCACCATCATCGTGCAAGCCGTGCTTGGCGGTGCAGCAGGCCTTGCCGTGCTCTTCAAGACCATGGGCAGTCGCTTCACGAGGAAGCGCAAGTCCGAAACGCCGGATGAAGATGCTGTTGACGCTGTGTCCGAAGATTCGACCGTGCCGACGCACTCGACGGAGTAGGGCGCACCCGCACGCGTGACAGACCAACATGACCCCCCGGGTTCGTCGCGTACCGATCCAGGCTCCTTTCGTGACCCTGGCAGCAGTGTCTTTCATCGCGATGGTGAGGTCTTCCGTCGCATCGATGCCCGTTCCCTTGCGAACTGGGAACGACTAGCCGAAACCGAGTTTTTCGCACACGAAGTCGCGGCAGGCCGGATCGTCGAAACAGAGCTCGTGTCGGGCGCCTCGACGGATGATGGAGGAGAGTGGGCCGCGATTCTTCGTCACGAACGCATCCCCGTGATCTCGTATCCCTACGAGTGGACTTTCTCGATGCTACGAGACGCTGCTCTTCTGCAACTGGACCTCCTTCTTGGGGCGCTCTCAGAAGGCATGATCCTCAAGGACTCGACACCGTTCAATATTCAGTGGCGCGGGTGTCGCCCGGTATTCATCGACATAGGTTCGTTCGAGATCCTCGCCGAGGGCGATGTCTGGGTCGGATATCGGCAGTTCCTCAGACAGTATCTCTACCCGTTGATGCTCACAGCCCGCGTGGGGCTCCCGTTTCAGGCTTGGCTACGAGGCCAATCCGACGGTCTCACGGCCGAGCAGCTTCGAAGGGTCATGTCGAGACGCGACCTGATGCGCAGGAGCGCACTGCTTCACGTCGTCCTCCCCGCCCGTGCGGAGCGCAACCAGGGCCCCGGTGGTCGGGATGTTCGCTCCGAGTTGAAGGAAGCAGGGTTCAGCAGAGAGATGATCGAAGCCAACGTCAAAGGCCTGCGCCGCATCGTTGAGAAGCTTGCGTGGGAACCAGGTCGTACGCGGTGGAATCGGTACTCGACCGACTGTGGCCATGTGTCGTCCCAACGCGACGCCAAGACTGAGTTTGTCGCGAACATTCTCGGTGCGGGCACCCAGGGGGTGGTCTGGGATCTCGGCGCCAACGACGGCCACTTCTCGAAGCTGGCAGCAGAGAAGGCTGACTATGTACTCGCGCTCGATGGCGACGAAGCTGTTCTCGACGAGCTGTACACGTCGCTGAGGGCGTCTGGTCCGGACAACGTTCTCCCTCTCGTCCATGACGTTGCCGACCCCTCACCTGGAATCGGATGGCGGGGGTTGGAACGGCCACCGCTCTCCGAGCGATCCTCTCCTGACCTCATTCTCTGCTTGGCTGTGATCCACCATCTCGTCATCGGGCGAAACGTGCCGCTGGTCGCCGTTATTGACTGGCTGGCCGCCTTCAACGCGAGGGTTGTTCTCGAGTTCGTTCCGCGGAACGATCCGATGGTGCTCGGCCTCACAGCCAATAGGAAGCCGCACGAGATCCATCGGGACTACAACGAAGCAGCGCTGCGCTCGTATCTCGCGGACCGATTCGTTATTGAGAGCGAGAGTCAGCTCCCGGGCAGCGGTCGCCGCTTGTTTGCTTTGCGACCTATCGTTTGAACATGACCGCCGACGCCGCAGGCAGGGGCGATCCGATACGGCCGCTCGACGTGGTCGTGTCGTGCGTCGTTCTCTTCGTCTTCGCTGTAGCTCAACCGCTGCTCGACCTCCTCGGTCGGAACGCTGAATTCTTCCTAGCGCGTTCGGCGTCCCCCATCGACATCGTCCTTCTCTCCCTGCTTCTCACCGTCGTTCTGCCCCTCGCCATCGGATTTGCAGTCCTCGGTATTCGCAAGATCCACGAGCAAACGGGCCGCATCGTGCACGGGGCTGTCCTCGCGGCGCTCGGCGGCGTACTCGCACTTCAGATCATGGAGCTGACCCCGTTTCGAGACCTGCCGACATGGAGCGTGATTGGGTCAGCTCTGGTTGCAGGCGTCATTCTTGCTCGCGGTTACTTCCGCTTCGAATCGATTCGGTCCGCAGGGAGGTTCGCTGCGGTTGCACCGCTTGTGGTTCTCGGCCTCTTCCTGTTCACGACATCAGTCTCCCAACTCATCTTCTCGTCGTCTGCCATCGCACAGGGGGCTTCAGTCCCTGTCGGCGCCCCCGCTCCTGTTGTGATGATCGTGTTCGACGAGTTTCCGGTTGCTTCGCTCATGGACAGCGAGGGCAATCTCCAGGAGAGCGTCTACCCCAACTTCGCGCGCCTTGCGCGTGACGGCGCCTGGTTCCGAAACGCGATCACCGTTCATCAACAGACGGAGGACGCGCTGCCTGCAATCCTCTCGGGGAGGGTCTCGCCCGACAACAAGAATCCGACCGCAGGGGACTATCCGCTTACGCTGTTCACGCTCCTCGCGGACTCCTACGACCTCCATGTCTTTGAGGCAGTGACCGATCTCTGTCCTGAGTACGCGTGCGAAAACTCCACACGTCAGGTTCTTACACCAATCGATCGCTGGAGGACGCTGATTGATGACCTTCGTGTCGTTGCAGGCCACCTGTTTCTCCCACGAGGCATGACCGAGAACCTCCCCCCGATCGATTCGTCATGGTCGGACTTCTCCGGCGGTGAAGGATCAGAGCTCGACATGATCGCCCGGTTCCAGGAGGTCACCTACGTCGAAGGTCGCCTCGTACCGATCGACCGGTTCATTGATTCGATCGAGATGACAGCCGGCGAGCCGAGCCTCTATTTTCTCCATGCCCTTCTGCCGCATGTCCCGTGGGAGTACCTGCCCTCCGGACAGGTCTCTCTCTCCTCATCCGTGGCGCCCGGAAGTCGAAGCCCCGGCTGGGGAGATGACGAGTGGCTCGTCTCCCAGGCGTATCAGAGACATCTGATGCAGGTGGAGTTCGTGGATGGAATCGTCGGCGAAGTGATCGAACGGTTGGAACAAGTAGGTCTGTATGACGAATCGCTGATCGTAATTCTGGCTGACCACGGCGTTGCGGTGCGACCGGGTGTTGCGCATCGTCGTGTCGTAAACGAAGCGACCATCGGCGAGATCGCCGCCATTCCGCTGTTCATCAAGCGCCCGAACGACCCTGGCGGGGTCATTGACGACTATCGCGCTGAGATCGTCGACATTCTTCCGACGATCGCCGACATGCTCGACATCGAAATACCGTGGGCCACCGATGGCGTATCTCTCTTCGCAGAGGGGCGTCCCGATCGCACCGAGAGCAGAATCAGCGGAACGGAAGGAACGATCGTCTTTGGCGTCGACGGATCAGAGGCTCGATCGGTAGCGTCTCGAAAGGTCGAGCTGTTCGGCGACGGCGGAGCGTTCGGTCTCGCGCCTCCGGGCCACGCCGACCTTCTCGGTCGCCGCCTCGAAGCGCTCGTGATCGAGCCGACCAGGGGCGTGCATGCGACGATCGGCAATCTTGCAAGTTACCGAGATGTCGACAAGGATGCTCCGGCTCTGCCGACCTGGATCAGGGGCGAGATAGAGGCATCCGATCCACTCGACGGGAATATTGTGATTGCCGTCGCGGTCAACGGCGAAATCGCAACGGTCACGAGATCTGATGTTCATGAAGACGGCGTGACGAGGTTTGGCGCGATGATCCCACCGGACGCTCTCGTTGACGGTCCGAACGAGATCACGCTCATCCTGGTGGTTGGAGTAGGCGCGGAGCGCACATTTGTCCACCTCAGCGAGTAGACGGTACGCCATGGATTTCAACATCCCAGCCAGTGAACTCCGGTGGCGATTCGGGCCATCGGGCGGTCCGGGCGGGCAGCACGCGAACCGCAGCTCTACACGCGCCGAGCTGACATTCGACGTTGAGAAATCGAGGGCGTTCGATGACGCTGTGGGAGAGAGGATTGTCGCGAAAATCGGTCCCGAGGTCCGGATCACCGAGGACGGGTCGCGGTCCCAAGCAACGAACCGCAAGCGCGCCGTAGCGAGACTCCAGGCGATCCTCGCCGAGGCTTCTAAACCGGATCCACCCCCGAGGCGGAGGACGAGGCCGTCAAGAGCGGCTCGAATGCGCAGACTCGACGCCAAGGCCGCCCGCGGCGCCACGAAGCAGCATCGCCGAAAACCAATCCCCGACGAGTGACGTCGCGTACCCTGGGTACCAGACACCGCCCAGCGATGTCTGTAGCCCGGAGAACGGGTGGCGCGGATTCCGGTAGCGGCGTCTGTTCCTATCATCGGCCGACGATGGAACACGAAATCACAACCCTCCCCAACGGTCTCAGGCTCATCACACATCACATGCCCTCGACGCGTTCGGTCGCGATCGGCTGCTGGGTGGATACCGGAAGCCGAGACGAGACTGTTGAAGAAGCCGGCGCCTCCCACTTCCTTGAGCATCTGTTGTTCAAGGGATCGGAGAAGTGGCCGACGCGCCGAATCTCCGAAACCTTCGACGGGATCGGCGCGATGCACAATGCATTCACATCAAAGGAGTACACCTGCTTCTGGACAAGGATGCGTGACGAGGACCTTTCGATAGGCGTCGAAATCCTCGCCGAGATGCTTCAGCATCCCGCATTCAGACCGTCAGAGATTGATACAGAGCGTAACGTCGTGCTCGAAGAGATCAATATGAACGAGGATGACCCGGCAGACGTCGCCCACGAAGAATTCATCCATGCAATGTGGGGGGACCATCCATTGTCTCCTCCTGTGCTCGGCACGCGGGCATCGATCACCGATATGACGCGTGACACGATCAACGGCTACTGGGCGCGGAGGTATACGCCCTACTCAGTCGTCGTGGCGATCGCCGGGAATCTTCCTGACGATCTCACGGAGCTCGTCGCGACGCACTTCGGCGACTGGGAGGGGCGTCCGGTTGATCGCTCCCTTCGCACCCCTGAACCGGTGTCCCTCGTCAGGGTGACCAGGCGCGACACGGAGCAGGCGCATCTCGTAATCGGGGCACCTTCGATCGCGCGAAACGATGAGCGTCGATACGCGCTGTCACTTGTCGACCACATCCTCGGTGGCGGCATGTCGTCTCGACTGTTTCACGAGATCAGGGAGACGAGAGGACTTGCTTATGCGGTGTATACCTTCCGACTGCCGTATGCAGACGCGGGCGCCTCCGCCACATATGTCGGCACAACGCCGAGCCAGGCGGATGAGGTACTCAAGATCGTTCGCGAGCAGCTCGCTTCGGTGGTCGATTCGGGGGTCACAAGCGAGGAGTTACATCGTGCGAAAGGGCATGTGAAGGGCTCTCTCGCAATCGGCCTCGAAGACGCGAACAGTAGGATGAATCTCATCGGCCGGACCGAGATTGTCGGGCAGGAGCACCTCACTGTCGACGAGATTGTCGCCGCTATCTCCGCTGTCACTCATGAAGAGGTAATCGAGGTCGCCAAGGCGGCTTACGATGGTCCCTACGTGATCGGTGCAGTAGGCCCGTTCGACACTGAAGACCTCGAGGAGCACGTTCGATGAAGGTAGGCGTAGCCGGAGCGTCTGGCAGGATGGGGAGCCTTGCCGCCGCGACCATCGACGCAGCCGATGACTTGCATCTCATCGCGCTTTATGACCCTCACACAAAGGGCAGCATCGCGGGACTTACCATCAGCAGTGACCGGGGAACACTTGACGGCTGTGACATCATCCTCGAATTCTCCAGGCCGGACGTCGTCATGGGCAACGTTGCCGTATGGCGATCCTTCGGAGCGAACGTTGTCGTGGGCACGTCTGGATTCGACACCGATCGTCTCGCCGAACTCGACACCCTATGGGCGAATGGGCCGGGGAACTGTCTCGTAGTGCCTAACTTCTCCATCGGCGCGGTTCTCATGATGAAGATGGCTGAGATGGCTGCTCCGCACTTCTCCGTGGCTGAGGTCATTGAGATGCATCACGATGAGAAGGCTGACGCACCGTCGGGAACCGCGATTGCAACGGCGCAGCGGATCGCAGCGGTTGCTCCGCATCAGGATCGTAAGGTCGAGTCGGAAGAGCTCTACGACGGTGCGCTCGGGGCGATCATCGATAACATCACCGTGCACTCCATCCGGCTACCTGGCGCGGTTGCGCATCAGACAGTGATGTTCGGAGCGGAGGGGGAGCGACTCTCCATCACCCACGACACATCGGATCGTTCGGCGTTTATGCCTGGCGTCCTGCTCGCGATGCGGTCGGTTCCCGCTCAGAAGGAGACTTTCGCAGTCGGCCTAGACACCCTGCTCGGGATCTGAATCCGCTCTTCTTCTCTCCCCGCAGGCCGGGGAGAGATGGCCCGCGGTACGAGGGTCAGAGAGAGGTCCTGTGCCTTACACGGCGCGCTTCGAAGACCCTCTCTGACTTCGCTGCGCTCAGCCAACTCTCCCGCGCTAGCGGGAGAGAGAAGAACCCTGCATGCTTTCTCAATCAATTTAGCGCTGATGCGAGCTGCTTGCGGTACGTTGCGGTGAGAGGGTGCTCGTTGCTGAGTACTTCGAAGATGTCGATCATCGCCTGACGCGCGTCTTCTCTGCCTGACCCCCTGGCCGCCACTACAGCAAGCAATTTGTCGAGCGCAGGTTCGTACTCAGATCGGGCGGCCAACGCTCGGGCGAGGTCGATCTGAGCGTTGTCGTCGGCAGTCGGCGCCGATGCGGCGGCTTCGAGGACAGTGATGTCGTCGCCGGCAGCCTGGCGGAGGCGCGCCGCAGCCTGGAGCCGGTCGACGTCGGGGCTTGGTATGAGCTTGCCCAGGACTATCAACGCTTCTGCGGTGTCACCGCGATCGATGAGGAGAGCGGCGAGGCTCGTTCCGGCGTCCTGGTGGTCGGACTGCTGATCGAGTACCTGAAGGAGGATGTGCTCCGCTCCGGCGGTGTCGCCTGTGACAAGGGCCGTGCGCGCCTCGTCGACCATTACATCGAGTTCGGTCGGTAGCACGCCTCGGAGGAATTCGAGGATCGATGCCTCGGGGAGAGCGCCGGAGAACCTGCTCACTTCCTTCCCATTCTTGATAGCGACAACCGTCGGGATCGACTGGATCATGAACTGCGCGGAGAGCTCCTGGTTTGCATCGACATCAACCTTTGCGAGATCGAACGCGCCCCCAGCCTCGTCTGTGATTCGCTCGAGCAGAGGGGAGAGCGATTTGCATGGTCCGCACCACTCAGCCCAGAAGTCGACCAACACGGGGACCTCGCGGGATCGCAGAAGCACCTCCTGCTGGAACTCCGCCGTGGTGACATCTTTGACGTGGGGACTCGTGTCCGGTCTCTCGGGATTTGACATAGGTGAGAGGTTAATTCGAGCGCTCGTGGTAACTTTACGCGTATGGAACATCGACCAGAAGCAGTGTTCGGTCGGGTTGCCACTGCCATCATCACCCCGTTCACCTCGGAGGGTCCAATTGACTACGCCGCGTTCTGGCGGCTGGTTCGGCACCTGGCGGAGAACGGAACAGAGGCGATCGTGGTGGCGGGCACGACCGGAGAATCCCCCACGCTCTCGAAACCTGAGAAAGTCGCGCTCTTCGCCGCCGCGGTCGACGCCGCAGGAGACCGCGTGAAGGTCGTCGCGGGAGGTACGAATAGCGACACGGCGGAATCGATCGACTTTGCTGTGGCAGCCGCCGAGGTCGGTGTTGACGGCGTGATGGTTGTCACCCCGTACTACTCGAAACCGCCCCAGCACGGAATCGTCGCCCACATGGTCGCGATCGCGGATGCGACGGATCTGCCCGTGATGATCTACAACATTCCGGGGCGGACGGCGACCCTCATTGAGATCGACACGCTCGTAGAGATTTGCGAGCACCCGAACGTCGTTGCCGTCAAGGACGCTGTCGATGACATCGAGTGGTCTCGGCGAGCAATTCAGGCTCTCCCTGAGGGAATCGCCGTGTACTCAGGATCTGACGCCCTGACCAAGGATCTCGTCAATGTCGGCGCGGTAGGCGTCGTGTCTGTAGCTTCCCACCTCGCGGGGAGAGAGATCGCTGCAATGGTTGATGCGATCCTCTCCGGCGATGACGCCAAGGCCGAAGAGATGCACAGGCTTCTCACGCCCCTTAACGAGGCGCTTTTTCTTGAACCGAGCCCGATGCCGCTCAAGGGCGCCCTCACCGCCTACTGGGACTCGGTTGGAGAACCGCGTCTCCCGCTGATGCCGGCGAAGCCCGAAACGGTTGCTGCGGTAGGTGATGCTTTGACGCCCATCAACGAATACCGGTCCGCGTGACTGTCAAGATCGGCTTCCTCGGGGGTTTGGGCGAGGTCGGGCGCAACTGCGCGTCGATTGACATCGATGGCGACCTGGCCCTACTCGATTGCGGACTCATGTTCCCCGAAGAGGACATGCTCGGCGTCGACCTCGTGCTGCCTGACTTCAGTTCGGTGCTCGACCGATCAGACGACCTGCAATGCATCATTCTCACGCACGGCCATGAGGATCACATCGGCGCCCTCGTCTACCTCCTCAAAGATGTCAATGTGCCTATTTACGGGACGCGACTGACCGTCGAGTTCGCTCGAGCCCGCATAACGGAGCACGGAATCACCCCCGACCTGCGTTCGGTGGAGCATTATGAATGGATCGATCATGGGCCGTTCCGCTTCACGTTCATCCCTGTGTCCCACTCGATTCCTGACGCAGCAGGGGTCGCATTCGACACACCTGAAGGCATTGTGTTGCACACAGGGGACTTCAAGCTCGACCCGACGCCGATCGACGGTGTTCCAACGGATCTTCGGTCGTTCGCGACGATCGGTCAGCGCGGCGTTCGTCTCCTGCTCGCGGACTCTACGAACGCAGAACGCGAGGGATACGTGCCCTCCGAGGTGACGGTTGGAACGCGTCTCACTGAGATCGTATCGCAGGCGGAAGGCCGTGTACTCGTCGCCTGTTTCGCGAGCCATGTCCATCGCGTCCAGCAGGCGATCGACGCCATCGTGCGCGACGGGCGCAAGTTCGCTTTCATCGGGCGCTCGATGCTCCGCAACTCGGAGATAGCCGTGGATCTCGGGGTGCTCGAGATTCCGGAAGGTTCTCTCGTTGAACTCAAGGAACTTATGGAAATGCCTGACGCCGAGACGGCGATCATCTCGACCGGTAGCCAGGGAGAGCCTTTTGCAGCGCTGTCACTGATGTCTGCGGGTGATCATCGGTCCGTGACTCTGGACGCAGACGACACGGTCATCATCTCTGCGACTCCGATCCCAGGAAACGAGACCCGCGTGTCTCGGGTCATCAACAATCTGTACCGATCCGGTGTGACCGTGTTCCACGGACAGAACACCCACGTGCATGTATCCGGACACGCCGCGGCCGAGGAGCTGAAGACGTTCTACAACACCGTTCGCCCCGATGCTCTCGTGCCGGTTCACGGTGAGTACCGCCACCTCGTCGCGAACGCGGCGCTCGGCAAGGCCATGAACATCCCTGAGATCGAGATTTGCGAGAACGGCGACGTTGTCGTGCTTGAGGATGGAAACTTGCGCGTCGAGCGGGGCGCTATCCCAGGGGGCTACGTCTATGTCGACGGCACGGAGGTCGGGGGAGCGGACAGCATCATTCGAGACCGACGGCATCTGGCGGATGATGGTGTTCTGGTCGTGTCCATCGGCGTCAATTTCTCGACGGGGGAGATCCTGTTTGGGCCCGATGTCTACTCTCACGGCGTCACCACCGATGATGGCGACCTTCACGCGCTCATCAGGGAGCGCGTGGAACAGTCGGTAGCGTCCTTGGAACGCCCCATCGACCCCGATCATCTGCGAACTCGTGTCCGAAACTCTGCGACTCGAGCGGTCAAGAAGTCGGTCAAACGGCGTCCCGTCGTGCTCCCCGTCGTCATCGAGGTCTAATCCGGACCGCCTCTCAGTCTGGCGTAGATTCCGGCCATATATGGCCGGAATCTACGCCAGACTGGTTGGGAATTACACGGTTGTAACTCTCCGCGCGAGAAATCGCGCGGATGGTGGTTTGTTCTGAGCGAAACCTGGGGTACAGTTCGTCTCCCATGGCGACACGCACTACGACGGGTCGGGCCACGGGGCGGAGCACCGCCAGAAGAAAACAGAAGAAGCAGTCGTTCGTTTCGAGGGGAGCCTCCGCGCTGGGGGCGATCCCGCGAAAGATCGGCGACCAGCTCGGTGACCACAAAGCAGACGTGTGGGGCATCACTCTCATCGCCGTCGGCGTTCTCGTGCTTCTCTCATTTTTCGAACTCGCAGGGCCCTTCGGGACGACCGCGTCCACCGTAACCCGCTTGTTGTTCGGGGTCTGGGCGTTCGTGGTCCCGCTGGCTCTGATGATTGCCGGGCTCTCCCTCATCGGCGTCGTGGCGCGAGATGATCACCCCAAGGCCATCGTGGGCGTCTCTGTTCTGTTCGTTGGATCGTTGTCGCTGTTTCACCTGCTGACGGGGAACCTCCCGATCGCCGGCACGGAGCACTCGGTCGAGAATGCAGGCGGTGTCGTCGGATCCCTCATCGCGTACCCGCTTGAGCGAGTGGTTGGCTACTGGGGGACGTTCGTCGTGCTCGTCGCTCTCGTCGGTGTCGGTGCGCTGTTGATTACTCGTGCGTCACTTGGAGACGTTCTCCGGTCAATCGGCGCATATTTCTCGCGCTTTTGGAACTGGGTCGGCATCGCGCGCGCGCAGCGGGCAGAGGCCGTCGCGGTGGCACCCGTGTCCCAGCCGAGCGTGCCTGCGAGCGTCAAGTCTTCACCACAGAAGCAGAAGGCGAAGAAGGCTGCCGATCCCCAATCGGTGGCGCCGGCGCCGATGAAGCCGAAGGTGCCCGAGCCTGTAAGAACCGAGGGGTACGAGCTCCCGCCGCTTGAAATCCTCAAGCTATCGAACCACGAGGGCCACGACGGGCAGGGACTCACAGAGACGGGTGAAACGCTCGAGGAGACGCTCCGCCAGCACGGCGTCGACGCGCAGCTCGTGCGCATCGTTCCGGGCCCTACCGTGACAAGGTATGAGATCGAGCTAGCGCCGGGCGTGAAGGTGAACAAGGTCACGAGTCTCACCCACGACATTGCGTACTCCCTTGCCGCGGCCGATGTTCGCATCCTCGCGCCGATACCAGGGAAGTCCGCCATCGGGGTTGAGGTTCCGAACCGCAGGCGATACCTTGTCACGATCGGTGACGTGCTCACGTCCGACGTTGCAAGCTCAGACCACGATCCGATGCTCGTGAGTCTCGGCATGGACGTCTCTGGCGCCCCCCGCATGCTCCGCCTCACCGAACTGCCTCACCTGCTGATTGCAGGCGCTACCGGAGCGGGGAAGTCTTCATGCATCAATTCCCTGCTCACCTCGATCCTCATGCGAGCAACCCCGGACGAGGTAAGGCTCATCCTGGTTGACCCCAAGAGAGTCGAGCTCGGTCAGTACAACGATGTGCCACATCTGCTCACGAGAGTGATCACCAGTCCGAAGAAAGCAGCCGATGCGTTGCAGTGGGCCGTGGCCGAGATGGACCGAAGGTACGACCTGCTTGCGGACGCCGGTGTGCGGGACATCGACTCGTACCGTGAGGCGTACGATGCAGGCGCCCTCGATGAGGAGATGTTCGACCGCTTCCCCCACATTGTGATCGTCGTCGACGAGCTGAACGATCTCATGATGGTTTCCGGGCGCATTGTGGAGGACTCGATCGTTCGCATCGCCCAGATGGCTCGCGCCGTGGGCATCCACCTTGTCCTCGCGACACAGCGTCCTTCGGTGAACGTCATCACGGGTGTCATCAAGGCAAACATTCCGTCGCGTCTCGCATTCTCCGTCGCCTCCCAGACCGACAGCAGAGTCATCATCGACCAGGGAGGCGCAGACAAGCTTGTCGGCTTGGGGGACATGCTCGTTGTCACCGCGCGTGACCCTAAGCCTGAGCGCATCCAAGGGTCGTTCGTGTCCGAGCCTGAGATCCAAGCAGTCGTCGAATGGGTGCGGGCACAGCGTGACGCCCAATACCGAGATGCAGAGGTCTTCGAACAGGCGCAGCAGACGGCTTCCGATGACGACGCTTTCGACGGCGAGGATCCAGAGATCATGCGCCAAGCCATCGACATCATCGTGCGATCTCAGCTCGGTTCGACGTCGATGCTCCAGCGCAAACTACGCATTGGATTCGCACGGGCGGGCCGAGTCATGGACATCCTTGAAGGCAAAGGCATCGTCGGCCCCTCTGAGGGCTCCAAGGCCCGCAGCGTGTTGATCACCGAGGATGAACTGGAGAGCGTCCTACGGTAGGCCACCGGCAGGTCTCAGGTTTCAGCCTCCAGCAGAAGATCCTCATACTCCGCCCGTACAACTTTCTTGTCGAACTTGCCGGTGCCGGTCTTTGGTATTTCGTCGATGAAGATGAACTCGTCCGGTATCCACCACTTGGCGATCCGTGGGGCGAGGAACTCCCGGATGTCGTCAGGAGTCACGGCTAAGCCTTCGCGAGGGACGACGAACGCTACAGGCCGTTCCTGCCACTTGGGGTGCTTGAGCCCGACTACTGTGGCTTCCCTCACGTCGGGATGGGCCATGATCTCGTTCTCGACGTCAAGGGAAGAGATCCATTCACCCCCGGATTTAATGACGTCCTTCGCCCTGTCTGTGATCTTGATGTAGCCGTCAGGGGTAATCTTGCAGACGTCTCCCGTTCGCAACCAGCCATCGACGAAGGATTCGTCTGACCGCGGGTCGTTGTAATACTCGGCAGCGATCCACGGGCCTCGGATCAGAAGCTCACCGAAAGCTTCCCCGTCGTTCGGCAGTGTCTTGAAGTTCTCATCGACGATCTTCACCTGAAGCCCTGGAATAGGACGACCGGCGGTCTCGAGTACATCGAGCTGCTCCTCCCACGGCCACCCCTCCATCCACGGTTTGAGAGTCGCGGCCGACGCGATCGGATTCGTCTCTGTCATGCCCCATCCCTGGATGACCCGAACATCGGCGTTCCTCTCGAACCAGTCGATCATCGCTCTCGGGACAGCCGAACCGCCACAGAAGAGTGCCCGCATGTGCGCAATGCTGACATCGGGGTTCGCTTCGAGGTGCTGCTGGATTCCGAGCCAGACTGTCGGAACCCCGGCTGAGAACGTCACGTGTTCGTCGACGAACAACTTCACGACTGCCGCCCCCGACAGGTCAGGCCCGGGATACGTCAGCTTTGCCCCGACGGTGACTGCCTGAAAGGGATACCCCCACGCAGCAGCGTGGAACATCGGGACAACGGGGAGCACATTGTCCTCCGCGCCGATCGGGTTGGCTGCCAGGTTTGAGATTGTGTGGAGATACGTCGAACGCTGGGTATAGGCGACACCTCTCGGGTTCCCCGTCGTACCAGAGGTGTAGCAGTACATCATCGGGCTTCTCTCGTCTAGGCGCGGCCATTCAGCGAGAGGTGCAACGTCGGCGATCAAATCCTCATAGGCGATGGCGCCTTCGATGCCCGAACCTTCGGCGGTGGGTCCCATGATGATGACGTGCTCGACTGTCGCGAACTTGGGGATCAGCGGTGCAATGAGGTGCGCAAGGTCGGGATCGATGAACATGACCTTGTCCCCAGCGTGGTTGACTATGTACTCAATCTGGTCTGCGAAGAGCCGGATATTGATCGTGTGGCAGATGCGGCCTGTGTTTGCCGTCGCCCAGTAGAGCTCGTGGTGACGGTGGTTGTTCCACGCGAACGTCCCGATTGCGTCGCCCTGGGTGGTTCCGAGCTTCTGCGAGAACGCAGTTGCGAGCTTGCGTATACGCACATCGGTGTCTGCGTACGTCGTTCGGTGAATGGATCGGTCAGCTTCAACCGATACGATCTCTTGCTGGGGGTACTGCCAGACGGCGTTGTCGTACAGGGTGCTCATGAGCAGCGGGAAGTCGTCCTGCATATGCACGGGTGTTCCTCTGTTGGGTGATTCACACACTAGGAGAAGTCAGAGCCGGATGCCCGGAATCTGGCATCTGGCGTCTGGCATGCTCGTATCCTCCTCCGATGTTTGGCGCTCGATTCGATGATGCAGGGTCCGGGCGCTCGTTCATGTTGAAGAACAACCTCCGCGAGATCGTCGCCTCTGAGGCTTCGGAAGTCGTCGGTGCGATTCGCTCGGCGGCCAAGGAAGCTGCCGTCGGTAATTGGGTAGCGGGATATGTGACCTTTGACGCCGCTCCCGGGTTCGATGATGCTCTCGTTGTCCAGGACGGGTACAACGGCCCGCTCTTCTGGTTTGGCGTGTTCGGCGATTCGGTCGACGTAGATCCACCGTGCGTAACCCCCACGACGGCCGAGGGTTACTCCGTGTCGAGATGGGTGCCGGCCTACGACCGAACACAATACGGGTCAGCCTTCACAGCCGTGTTTCGGCACATCGAGCTCGGTGACAGCTACCAGGTCAACCTGACGTTCCCCTTTCGCGCAGCGTTCTCCGGCCAGGCCGAATCGATGTACGCCGACCTCATTTCGGCGCAGCAAGGTAGGTACGCGGCGCACCTCTGGCATGACGACACCCACATCGTGTCTGCCTCACCGGAGCGGTTCTTCTCGGTCAAGGGAGGGCGAATAGCGACCAGACCGATGAAGGGCACGGCGCCAAGAGGGAGATCGCCGAGCGAGGACGAAGCAGAGCGACAGAAGCTGAGATCATCAGAGAAGAACCGTGCAGAGAACCTGATGATCGTCGATCTCATCCGCAACGACCTGGGTCGAATCGCCGAGTTCGGAACGGTCACAGTTGATGAGCTGTTCACCGTCGAGCAGTACCGAACGGTGTGGCAGATGGTTTCGGAGATCTCCGCAACCCTTAGACCCGATGCCGACGACGTGCTCTGTGTCAACGAGCGCGGCCGTGTAACTGAATCAACGATTGCCAACGTCGTATTTCTCATCGACGGGGAGTGGGTAACGCCTCCCGTGTCGGATGGGCTCCTCCCCGGGATCCTGCGCGGTGAGCTGCTCAAGTCCCACACGATCATGGAACGGCATGTGACCATCGCCGAGGCGCGGGCGGCGGATGCTGTTGCTCTCATCAACTCGGTACGTGGCTGGCGCCCGGCCGTGATTCTTTAGTCGCCGTCGTTAGCGATCCTGTGGGAGGAATGTCTCGGTCCGCTCCCACAACTCTTCGATGCGGTCAATGCGGTCCGTCGCCTCGTCGTGGAGTTCGTGAGCGACTTGTGCTACAAGGAGTTCCGCCATCGCAACCGCAGGGAGAGAGCTGTCGAGCGGCCCCACCGCCGGAATCCTGAGTTCACACCAGGTGTCGGTCAGGGCAGCGAGAGGAGAGAGAGGGCTGTCAGTGATCGTAACAATCTCGACTCCGAGCTCAGCGAGCATGCGAGCCGACCGGATCGCGTGGCGCCTGTACCGGAAGAAGTCGATGACGACGGCAGCGTCTCGGCGCCCTGCGCCTGCCAGGTCTACGCCGGTGGAGTGTTCCTCAACGAGGCGCACGGACGGTCGGACGATCGAGAGTCCACTGAGCAGGGCGTGGGCGCCTGCTCGGGACGTCTCACCCGAGATGATCCATACGGTGTCGGCTCGGATGATGGGCGCCGCAAGCTTGGACAACTGATCACCGTCGATCGCGTCGAACACACCAGAGAGCGCTTCCGTGAGCGCGGATCGAGCAGGGCTTCCTGTTGTGTCATCCTGCCTGATGCGGTCGCTCGGCCTGAAAAGCTGCTGCGAGAGGCCGCTGCGCAGGCTCTCCCGGAGCTGTGTGTAGCCGCTGAATCCCAGCTTGTGGGCGAACCGTACGATTGAGGGGCGACTGGTGCCCACATGGTCCGCCAGAGTCGAGACGGTTCCGAAAGCCAGGAGAGCCGGATCTTGGAGGACAGCCTCGGCGATTCTGCGCTCGGTCGGGGTGAGGCGATCACCCGCCGCAGCGACGAGCGCGGAGATCGAAACCTGTGGATCATCTCTGAGCATGTTGTTACAATAGCATTTAGCGGATATGCATTGCGTTACAGTAGTGCGTAAGTGCTTGCTGCAAGGGAATGAGGATGACGATGGGTAGATCAGAGAAGTACGTACCGACTACCAGGGAACGGGCCTTCCTCGACACGGTCGAGAACCCGAAGTACGACCGACAGATCATCAACGGACTCGATCCATTCTTCGAGAACAGGGCGCCCGCAGACATGAAGGGCTTCTACTCGAGTGATGAGATATCGGAGCTGTTGAGCCTTCGCGGTACGGACCGCGACGTCGAAGATCGGATGCCGGTCAAAATCACCCGCCACTACTTCGAGTTGGCGAGAGATAGTGCATCGCTCCAACGGCTCGTTAAGGCGAGCCCCGATGAAACACTCAATCTTGCAGGTTCCGAGGATCCCGGGTTCCAGATGGACTACAGCCCCGTCGAGGGTCTCCTCCACAAGTACGAGATGGGCCTTCTCTACGTGATCTCTACCTGCTCGGCGCATTGCCGCTTCTGCTACCGCGAGGAACTGATCGGCCGGAAGGACATCGAACGCCAGGACGGCACCGTCTCCAAGAAAGGACTGGCGCAGATTCGCGAGATCACGGACTATGTACGGATTCATAACGACGCCGTGGAACGTAATGGTGGGCGCCATCCAGAGACCGGTCGCGAGAAGCTCCGCGAGATTCTGCTATCCGGGGGAGACCCGATGGTGCTACCCAACAGCAAGATAGCGGCCTGGCTCAGCGCTCTTGCGGAGGCAGGCATCGAGTCGATTCGCCTGGGAACCAAGGAGCTTGCGTTCTATCCGCGCCGTTTCGATGATGCGTTCCTGTCGATGCTCGACACTTTCCATACAACCTACCCCGATGTCGGCTTTCGTCTCATGGTGCACTTCAACCATCCGGACGAATTCCTCCGCAAGGGTCCTGATGGTGCGTACCTGGAGTACCCGAACGGCGCACTGATGTGGCACGAGAGCACGAAGCGCGCAATGGACGCTGTGGTCTCCCGTGGCTGGATCAACGTCGAGAACCAGGCGCCCATCATCAAGGGCGTCAACGACGACCCGGACGCGATACGGGTCATGCAGCGCGCCCTCAACTGGATCGGAGTCGGAAACCACTACTTCTTCTGTGGCAGGGACATTGTCGCGTATAAGGCCTTCAACGTACCGATCGAGACTGCGTGGAGCATCCTCAACGAGTCCCAGAAAGGGCTGTCCGGCGTCGAGACGCACGCTCGTCTCTCAATCACCCACTACAAGGGAAAAATAGAGGTTGTCGCGGTCACGAACGAGCCGATCCCCGGGGTGCCGCTCTCGGAGAACGGGGTGCTCATCTTCAAGATCTTGCGCAATGCTGAGGAGGCACCGGATCGTGGCAAGGTGTGCATCGTCGGCCGCAATCCGGAGGCGATTTGGTTCGATGATTACGCGGATCGAGTCATCTATGACGAGGCGGGGTTGTACGACTACCAGCGGGTGGAGGGCATTCGAGATGAGGTTCCGGTGACGATCGCGGTCGCAGGCGCCTCGTGAGCGAGTGGACCGAGTGAACAGCCTACGATTGGTAGCGTCGGACGTCTTGGAGGAGCAGCACACCCGATGATCAACAAGCGTATAGAGACAACCGGCGAAGCAGTGGCGGACATTTTTGATGGGGCGATCGTCATGGTGGGCGGCTTTGGCGAGGCGGGGAGCCCTATTGAGCTGATCCACGCTCTCATCGACCACGGAGCCAATGATCTCACCGTAGTCAACAACAACACGGGGAGCGGCGAGGTGGGCTTGGCGGCGTTGATCAAGGCAGGCAGAGTCTCGAAGATGATCTGCTCGTATCCGAGAACGGCGAATTCCACGGTCTTCCCCGAGTTGTATCGGAGCGGGCGCACGGCGCTCGAGCTTGTGCCCCAGGGCACCCTCGCGGAGCGTATCAGGGCGGGCGGCGCGGGCATCCCCGCGTTCTATACGCCGACGTCTGTCGGGACGCCCCTCGCAGACGGGAAGGAACAGCGCACGATCGAGGGTCGTAGCTACGTGCTCGAGTACGGTCTCACCGCGGACTTCGCCCTCATCAAGTGCCGTGCCGCCGACCATCACGGCAACCTGGTGTACAACAAGACCGCACGCAATTTCAGCCCGATCATGGCGATGGCGGCGAAAACCACGATCGTCCAAGCTGCCGATGTGGTCGCACCGGGGGAGATCGATCCTGAGTGCGTAGTGACGCCGGGGATCTTCGTCAGCCTGGTCGTTGCAGTTGACGAGCCGGCCCACGAATCCGAGCTCGTTGCCCGAGGAGTGTCCTATCCGTGACAGAGAAAGCGACAACGAGCGGAGCGAATCGAATTGGATTGACGCGAGACGAGATGGCCCGCAGAGCCGCACTCGACATCCCCGACGGCGCCTATGTCAACCTTGGCATAGGTATTCCCGAGCAGGTGGCCGGATACGTGCCCGAAGGCAGAGAGGTGATCTATCACACGGAGAATGGGCTGCTCGGCATGGGGCCGTCGCCAGGACTCGGCGAGGGCGAGCCTGAGTTGATCAACGCTGGGAAGCGCCGGGTCACCGCGCTTGCCGGGGCGTCGTTCTTCCACCACGCCGACAGCTTCGCCATGATCCGAGGGGGCCACATCGACCTCTGCGTGCTTGGCGCCCTCCAGGTCTCCAAACACGGCGACCTTGCCAACTGGTCAACGGGCGCGCCGGACGCGATCCCCGCCGTTGGCGGCGCGATGGATCTTGTCGCGGGAGTCAGGACGATCTATGTCATCACCCAGCACTGCACCAGGGCGGGGGAACCGAAGCTCGTCGAGTCCTGCACCTATCCGCTGACGGGTCCCGCGGTGGTGGATCGTATTTACACCGATCTTGCGGTGATCGATGTGATCCCGGAGGGATTCCAGCTCGTGGAGCTTGCCCCGGGGGTGGAATTCTCGTACGTAGCAGAACGAACGGGCGCAGAGCTGATTCCGATCCGCCAAGAATCCCTGGGGGGCGAAGAGTGATCACTGACGCGCCACGACCGCCGTCTCGGAGCGCGTCACTGTACGAGCGCGCCCTTAAGGTTCTTCCCGGCGGTGTCAGTCGCAACACCGTGCTGCGAGACCCTCATCCTTTGTACGCCGATCGGGCTTCTGGATGCCGGGTCACCGATATCGAGGGTGTGGAACGTATCGACTTCGCGAACAACATGGCGTCTCTGATTCACGGACACGCCAACCCGGAGGTCGTCGCGGCGGTGACTGAGCAGCTCAACCGCGGTACCGCTTTCACCATGGCGACTGAGATCGAGGTTCGCTACGCCGAGCACCTCTGTGGGCGGAGCGATAGCTTCGAGAAACTGCGGTTCGTGAATTCGGGCACCGAAGCCGTCATGGGGATGCTAAAAGCGGCAAGGGCGTTCACCGGGCGCTCCAAAATCGCCAAGGTGGAGGGGGCGTACCACGGGCTGTACGACTACGCCGAAGTGAGCCAGATGTCGAAGCCCACTGACTGGGGGAGTGCGGACCGCCCTGTGTCTGTACCGGTCGCATTCGGCACGCCTTCCTCCGTGCTCGATAACGTTGTCGTTATCCCTTTCAACAACCCCGGCCTTGCTCTCGCAATCCTTGATGAGCACAGAGGAGAGCTTGCGTGTGTTCTGCTCGACCCGATGCCTCATCGAGTTGGGCTGATGCCCGCGTCCCAGGAGTTCGTCTCCGCGTTGAGCGACTGGACTGATTCGGACGGCTCACTTCTCGTATTCGACGAGGTCATAACTTTCCGCTCCGAATACGGCGGCGCTCAGGAGTGGTACGACGCTCGTCCTGATCTGACCGCGATGGGGAAGCTCATCGGCGGCGGATTCCCTGTCGGCGCTATTGCAGGGCGTACAGACGTCATGGACGTGATGAATCCGCTCGCTGACAAGGTGCTGTTCCCCCATTCAGGAACGTTCTCGGCCAACCCGGTGACGATGACGGCGGGTCTCGTGACGATGCAGATGTACGACCGCGAGGCTGTGGAGCGAGTCAATCGTCTCGCGAAACGAGCTGTGGAGGGCATCGAGGGTGCGATCTTGGAGACGGGCGTCGCAGCGTGTGTCACCGGGGGAGGATCGATGTTCCGCGTGCACCTCAAGGAGAGCGCTCCGAGGAATTACCGCGAAACCTTCGCCACACCGGAGGAGTCGCGTCGCCTCAAGATGCTGCTCGACCATCTTCTTGACGCCGGCTTCCTGATGATCAACACCTGTACGGCGGCTGTCTCCACAGTGATGGGAGACGAAGAGATCGATCAACTCGTCGCTGCCATGGAGGAGGGTTTCAACAGGCTCGCGCGACCGGCCCTGTCGCTGTAGAGTGAGTTCATGCCAGATACAACCGATATCACCAAGAGGCTCGCCGACGTTCAGAGACGGATACTTGACCTCCCGGACGATGCGTTCACCCAGAAGCACGAGCTTCTCCAAGAGCGGGACCGGCTGCGCGAAGAGGCCACCGGGTTCGCTGACGAGCTGGACTCGGGTCGTGCGGATGAGGATCTGTTGCGTGAGCTTGCGGCGTTGCGAGGTCAGGCGAAGATGATCGAGGCCCAACGAATCGACCTCGTCGTGCAGGCAGGCAGCGTCGGGGCTTCCACGGGCGAGATGGGCAATCTCGGTGGTGTGAAGATCAACAAGGGCATCGAGGACGCAATGGGACTGCCCAAGATCAGGGCGCGCATCGGCGTGATCAAGGGCCACCTTATCGACCGCGGCATAGAGATACCCGAAGCCAGGTAAGGCAGGTCACAGGTGAGCACGTGCCAGCTGTCGCCTGTTAGCTGTTACCTGTCACCTGACTGCTGTCACCTGTCACCTGTAACCTGTCACCCGCAATGGGTGACTACCACGTCCATCTCCACAAACATGGGCCGTACGACGGTGAGGGTCCCCCGCCGGGTCAGTACCCGATAGATCACATCGAGGCGTTCGTCGAGACAGCGCTCTCTCGGGGTGCAGACGAGATTGGCTTCACCGAGCATCTCTACAGGTGCGTCGAATCTGCCCCGGTGCTCGGCACGTGGTGGAAGGAAGATCCGCGAAAGGATCTCCGGGAGTACACCAAGTCGTACGTGGCCTCTGAGCGAGTCCTGTCCCTTGAGCGGTACGTCCAGGCCGTCGTCGACGCCAAGGACCGCGGCCTCCCCGTGCTGCTCGGGCTTGAGGTCGATTTCTTCCCTGAGACTGCTGAGGCGGTCGCCGAATTCCTCGAACCGTATCCTTTCGACTTTCTCGTTGCCGCTACTCACTGGCTCGGCGCCTGGGGTCTTGATCTCCCTGACCAGGTGTTCGAGTTCAACCGTCGAGGGCCGGTGGAGGCGTATGAGGAATACTTCCGTACCGAGACCGAGTTAGCGGCGTCTGGCCTCTTCGACGTCCTCGCCCATGCTGACGTTATAAAGAAACAGGGCGTGTTCCTCCCTCAACCGCCCGAAGACCTGTACGAGGAGTTGGCGGTTGCAGCAGCACGAGGCGGCACCGCGGTGGAGGTGTCAACAGCCGGTCTGTACCAGCCGGCCCGAGAGATGTACCCGAGCAAGCCGCTCCTCGAACGGTTTTACAATCACCGCGTTCCGATAACTCTCGCTTCTGATGCTCACGTTCCAGGTGACGCCGGGCGTGACCGCGACAAGGCGATCGCGATGGCAGAGACCGTCGGGTACACCGAACGCATCCGTTTCCGCAAACGAGTGGGAGAGATGGTGCCCCTCGACTAAGCGGTCTGCGGGTCTCGGTGGACTCGCCGTGTTTTTTCGCCCCCTCTACCTCGTCGCTACGCTCCTCGGCATCTCCCCGCTGCGCGGGAGAGAGAAGAACGGTGCTTCCTCTCCCTCAGCCGAAGGACGGGGGAGAAGGCCGAGCTCGCGAGGCCAGAGGGGGCCGCTGGGCAACGCCCTCGTTTCAGAGAGACCGGCTGAACTTCATGTGTCCCATGGACGAATACCCCGACTCCCACCCAGGTGACCCCGCTTACATTCGAAGAGTCCCTTCAAGTGTGTAGCGACGCCGTCGTACACTCACACGATGTCTGCCCCCACTCTTTGGCTCACGACGCTCGGCTGCTCGAAGAATCAGGTTGATTCCGACAAGATCACCGCGATTCTCGGCGATTCGGGATATCGGGATGCTGTTGATCTACAATCAGCGGATGTCGTGATGGTGAACACGTGCGCGTTCATTGAGGACGCCCGACGAGAGTCGATCGACACGATTCTCGAACTCGCGGAGGCGAAACGGCGAGACGCCAAACTCGTGGTGATCGGATGCATGGCGCAGCGGTACGAACGGGAACTCATCGAAGCGCTTCCTGAGGCTGACGCCGTCATCGGACTCGATCGCTATCCCGATATCATCGACGAGCTCGATGCCCTCACCGGATGGCGCCCAATCGAGTTCCCCGGATTTCGGCGTTCGCGCATGGACATCCTCGATGTGGTGAAACGCCCGACGCCTTCAACGCCGTTCGCCTACGTGAAGGTCGCTGAGGGGTGCAACAAGACGTGTGCCTTCTGTGCAATACCCCTCATCCGAGGCAGGCAGCGATCGCGCCCCGGCGATAGCGTCATCGCCGAGATCGAAGGACTCATCGCGGACGGGATTCAGGAAATCGTGCTCGTTGCCCAGGATCTCGCCGCGTACGGCAGAGACAACGACGCGGGGTCGATCGAGGATCTGGTCGAGCGGGCAGCGTCTGTCGGCGGCCTCGGAAGGCTCCGCCTCTACTATCTCTTTCCGCGGGAGATCCGCCAGGGACTGATCGACGTGATGGCGGGTCACCGGGTGATCGCCGAATACTTCGATCTCTCGCTCCAGCATTCTTCGCCGTCTCTGCTTCGGTCTATGCGGAGATCCGGGAGTGGCGAGAAGCATCTCGCGCTCATCGAACGCATCCGCGACGCAGCTCCCGGGGCAGCGACCCGGTCGAGCTTCATTGTCGGGTATCCGGGGGAGACAGATGAGGATGTCGAAGGCCTTGCTGCGTTTCTCGAGGAGGCGCGGCTCGATTGGGCAGGGTTCTTCCCATACTCGGCCGAAGACGGAACCGACGCCGCAACGATGCCGGACCAGATTCCGCACGACGAGATCACCGAGCGGATGCGTCATCTGCAGGGACTCCAGGATGACATATCGGCGGCCGCGAACGCCCGGACGGTCGGTCGCACACTCGACATTCTTATCGACCAGGTCGAGGACGGCCAAGCGGTTGGGCGTTCTTACCGGGAGGCGCCGGAGATCGACGGCGTGATCCTTCTCGACTCGGGCGCCGAGGGGGAGTGGGTTACCGCGACGATCGACGGCGCGTACGGCATCGACCTAGCAGCGACGGTGGTGGCGCCGTGATCGTCGAGACGCTCGCGGTCGGTACGGAGCTGCTTCTGGGGCAGATCGCCAACACGAATGCGAAAGACATCGCGATCCGGTTGGCTGAGAGCGGATTCACCCACATCAACCAGGCCGTCGTCGGTGACAATGCGGATCGCATGGGTGCGGCGATCAGGCTCGCCGTAAGCCGGGCCGATGCGCTCATCATCACCGGTGGCATTGGCCCAACGGCTGATGACATCACTCGGAGCGCCGTCGCGGGCGTCGCGGGCGTCCCCCTTATCTACGACGAGACACATGAGCATGTGCTGAGGAAGCGGTGGAACTGGATGAGGCCTGATAAGCCGTTCCCGGAATCGAATCTGCGGCAGGCGTATCGGCCAGAAGAATCGCATGTCGTCGTAAACGCGAAAGGCTCAGCTCCCGGATTCCGAATCCTCATTGAAGGGTGTTGGGTGTTCTCCCTTCCCGGAGTGCCTGGGGAGATGCTTGCGATGGTTGACGAGCTCGTCCTTCCGTTCTTGCGGGAGCAGGCCGGCGGTGGCCGCGCGGTGGTGAGCCGGGTGCTTCGGAGTTGGGGAATGTCCGAGGCGAAGGTCGGGGAGGAGCTTCAGGATCTCTTTGACGTCGGGAAGAATCCGACCGTGGCGTTTCTCGCGTCTTCGGGTGAGATCAAGATTCGCCTTACCGCCCTCGCTGACACACAGGAGGAGGCCCGTGCGCTCATTGCACCTGTTGAGAGCGAGGTACGGAGCCGGATCGGAAACGTGATTTTCGGGGCCGATGACGACACGATCGAACGGGTCATCCGCACCGAACTGGAGAAGCGGGGCTGGATGATCGGAACCGCGGAGTCCGCGACCGGCGGACTCGTCGGTCGGAGGCTTACCAGCCTGCCGGGAGCGAGCGCGACATTCCGGGGTTCGATCGTGGCGTATGCCTCCGACCTCAAGCTCGGGATTCTCGGCGTGCCGCCTGAGACCATTGCAAGTCACGGTGTCGTCTCAGAGGAGACAGCCGAGGCAATGGCCCGTGGTGCGCGCTCGGTCCTGGGTGTGGATGTCGCCGTCGCGGTCACGGGTTCTGCAGGCCCCGAACCACTCGAACAGCCAGTTGGGACGATGATCGTTGCGGTCGCCACACCTTCGGTTGCCACGGTGAGGACGCTCCACATGCCGGGGGACAGAGAGCAGGTGCGGGCGCACACCGCAACTGCCGCGCTGCATCTCGTGCGGCGAGCGATTCTTGAGTCGTGATCGACCACGCATTTCTGGCAATCGACCTCAGCAACGATGAACGGCACGCTCTGTCGGCGGCTCTCGCCGAGGCGGGCATTGGTTCACCGATCCCTGGCAGGAGGCCTCCGCCGAAGAACTGGCATGTCACTCTTCGGTTCTTGGGGGAGTGCTCTGACAGCGAAGCCGAACGTATCATGCATCGTTTGTCTGAGACGGTGGACACCACGCCCGGAAAGGTCTGGTGTTCCGGGCTCGGTGCGTTTCCGAGAGCGTCACACGCAGGCGTCGTGTTTGCAGCGGTGGATGATCCGAGCGGATTGTTGGAGTATCTCGCTGCGGTGTGCGAAGAAGCGGTGGTCGATGTCGGCTTTGCACCCGAAGAGCGTCCCTTCACGCCGCACCTGACGATCTCTCGCCTCAGGCCGGCGCGGGATCTCAGAAAGCTCTTCGATTCATTTAGCGAATTCCGCGTTCCGATCACCGTCCGAGACATCACCTTTCTGCGCACTCGCCGAACCCCCACCGGCCTCACCTATGAGCCGATCGACTCCCTCCCCCTTGAGCAAACCCAAACCCAGGGTTCATAGTCCGGTATGTGCCGCAGGTAGCACAGAGAACAGCGGGCGCTGGAACCCAGGGTTCTGGTCCGTATTCGTGGAGTGTGGCCCAGAGAACTGGGGCTTTCGCTTGGCGCGTTGGAGTCCTCGACATCGAACAAACGTTCGGTTAGTGTCATGTCTTACACACATGAATGTCATTCGTGTGATTCGCGACGTAATCTGTCGTAGGCGCTCGGTACCGTGACGGTAATCGATGAAAGGGAGCCGAAAATGGCTGTAGAAAAGAGCAACCGTGACCAGACCGACCGTGAGAAGAGCCTTGAGATCGCGATGGCCCAGATCGACCGTCAGTTCGGTAAGGGCGCCATCATGCGCCTCGGCGCGAACGACATACGCAAGATCGATTCGATTTCGACCAGTGCGCTCTCCCTGGATCTCGCCCTCGGGATCGGGGGAGTGCCGCGGGGGAGAATTGTCGAGATCTTCGGGCCGGAGTCTTCCGGCAAGACGACGCTTGCTCTTCACATACTCGCTGAGGCTCAGCGTAACGGCGGCACTGCGGCGTTCATTGACGTCGAGCACGCCCTTGACCCGATGTACGCCAGGGCGATCGGTGTCGATATTGACAAGTTGCTGATCTCCCAGCCCGATACCGGTGAACAAGCCCTTGAGATCACCGATGTGTTAATCCGCTCCGGAGCCTTGGTCGTTATCGTCATCGACTCGGTTGCAGCTCTTGTGCCGCGCGCCGAACTCGAAGGAGATATGGGTGACGTCCACATGGGGCTCCAGGCTCGCCTGATGTCCCAGGCCCTGCGCAAGCTCGCAGGCTCCATCAACCGTTCCCAAACGACTGTGATCTTCATCAACCAGCTCCGCGAGAAGATAGGCATCGTTTTTGGAAATCCTGAAACGACGCCTGGCGGGCGCGCTCTCAAGTTCTATTCGAGTGTGAGGATCGACATCCGCCGCATCGAGGCGATCAAGGTCGGAACCGAGAACATCGGTAACCGGGTGCGTGCAAAGATCGTCAAGAACAAGGTCGCACCGCCGTTCCGGCTTGCCGAGTTCGACATCATGTTCGGTGAAGGCATCTCACGCGAGGGCAGTTTGCTCGATGTTGCTGTGGAGCAGGGTATCGTGCAGAAGGCAGGAGCGTGGTACACCTACGACGGCGAGCAGCTCGGTCAGGGCCGTGAGAAGGCGAAGGACCACCTCAAGCAGAACCCGGAACTCTCGATGCAGCTCCAGGATCAGGTGTTGCGCGCCGTGGGTGTGATAGAAGACGAGGCGGAAGATGCAGGTGAGAATGCAGAAGCCGAAGCTGTTGTCGGTGCGATTGGGGAAGAAATGTAGGAAATCTGGTTTTCGCGTTCCAGAATCAGCGTTGATGTTGTAGCATCGCAGTACAAGGCACATGAAATCAACTGAAACCTGAGAATCCGAAACGTGAACGATTCAACACGACATATACGGCGACCGAGGTACCCGGTAACCTAGGGTCACTCAGCCCCAACCCGCCGCCTTAAGCCAAGTATGTCCTGCGTGTGCCGAGCCGATCCGGCTCGGCGCGCCGCGTTTGCGTAACGGGGGAGCGAGGACAGCAATGGAACAGACGCTCAGTCTGCTCATCCCCGGATTGGTCGTGTCAGGCGTCTTCCTCGGAGGGCTCCTGGTCGGTCGCAGACTTATCAAGATACCGCCCGCGCCTGACGAGATCATCTCAGACGCACGAGTGGACGCTCAACGAATCCTCGCGCGCGCGGAGGAGGACGCCCGCGCCCTCGCTGACACCTATCGCGATAGGGAGGACGCGACGCTCGAACACCGGCGCGTCGAGATCGATGCCAAGAGCTCGACGCTCGAGCACCGTGCGGAGACGCTCGAACAGCGTGGCGCGAACCTCGCCCAACGGGAGGAACTCGTCATCGACATGGAGCGTGCCGCGAAAGAGGTGGCCGCTGAAGCAGCGCGGTCTCAGGAAGAGGCCCGACTCGAACTCGAAGCCCTCGCCGGTTTTGATTCGCGGGCTGCGAAGGAGGAGCTCCTCCAGAAGGTAGAAGATGAAGCGAGAAGAGATGCGATGGTTCTCGTTCGAGATATCGAGACCAGAGCACGCGAGGAAGCGTTGCGGCGTTCACGACGCATCCTCGCAGGAGTGATCCAGCGCGTTGCATCCGAAGTGGTCGCTGAAACTACGACATCGACGGTTCCTCTCCCCTCTGACGACATGAAGGGACGAATCATTGGAAAGGACGGTCGCAACATCAGGTCGTTCGAGGCCATTGCAGGCGTAGATTTGATCGTTGATGACACGCCTGAGTCCGTCTCGGTGTCCACGTTTGATCCGGTGCGTCGGGAGGTTGCGCGGCTCGCCCTCACCCGCCTCGTTGAGGACGGCAGGATTCATCCGTCCTCCATTGAGGAGGCGCATGAGAAGGCCAAAGACGAAGTTGAGCAGTCGATCAGAGATGCAGGTGAGTGGGCAATGCTTGATGTCGGATTGACAAGGATCCACCCTGAGCTTGTCACTCTCATTGGGCGATTGAAGTACCGAACGAGCTACGGACAGAATGTGCTCAATCATCTCATCGAATCAGCTCACATTGCGGGCATGCTTGCTGCTGAGCTCGGCGTGGATGAGGCCGAAGTCAAGAGAGCTGCTTTCCTCCACGATATCGGGAAAGCCGTGAGCCACGAAGTCGGGGGTTCCCACGCCCTGATAGGCGCCGAAATCGCCCGACGGTTTGGTGAGGGTCCCGCCATCGTTCACGCCATCGAAGCGCACCACAATGAAGTTGAGCCCCGCACCCTTACCGCGGTTCTCGTCCAGGCTGCTGATGCCGTGTCGGCCGCGAGGCCCGGCGCAAGGCGGGAAGCGCTCGACTCCTATGTTCGACGTCTCGAGCAACTCGAAGAGATCGCTATGGATTTCGACGGTGTGGAGAGAGCGTTCGCGCTCCAGGCGGGCCGAGAAGTAAGAGTCGTAGTCGACCCGGGTACGCTGGACGATATGGCTTCCAAGTCGCTCGCGAGGTCTATAGCAAGAAGACTCGAGCACGACCTACAGTATCCCGGTCAGATCGAAGTAACCGTAATCCGTGAATTCCGTGCGAAAGACTACGCTCGGTAGACTGCTCGCCGGACACATTGGGGCGTCATGTTGCAGACCACCTCGCTCGATATGCCGGGCGTCAGAGAAGTTCGACAGCGTACACGTGAGGGACAGCGGTACTACATCCGGACGTTCGGATGTCAGATGAACGCACACGACTCCGAGCGCATCGCAGGCCTCCTGGAGCGTGACGGCATGACGCCGACGGAGACCGTGGAAGACGCTGATCTCATCGTGCTCAACACCTGCACCATTCGAGAGAACGCCGACACAAAGCTCTTTGGCTACCTCGGTTCGCTCAAGCGTCACAAGCTCGCGAACCCGAGCCTCAGGATCGCTGTCGGAGGATGCTCCGCCCAGAAACAGCGAGAGCTCATCCACGAGCGCGCGGAGTGGGTCGACATTGTATTCGGAACGCACAATACCCACAGAATCGTGGACCTGCTCGACCACGTTGACGAGTGGGGACCGGTCACCGAGATATGGGATGAGACGAAACCCGAGACAATCCTCCCAAGCGGCCTCCCCGTCCAGCGCGAGTCTGAGCACTCCGCCTGGGTGACGATCACGGTCGGCTGCAACAATTCTTGTACGTTCTGCATCGTACCCATCGTGCGTGGTCCCGAGATCTCTCGCAGGCCGGGTGACGTTATTCGCGAGGTCGAATTGCTCGTATCGGAGGGGGTGAAGGAGGTCACGCTCCTAGGGCAGAACGTCAACTCGTACGGCCGCGACCTAGATCTGAATGGCCGGAAGCCGCTCTTCGCAGATCTCCTTCGGAGGGTGGGCCAGGTCGCGGGCGTTGAACGTATCCGATACACGAGTCCCCACCCGAAAGACTTTCGTGAGGATGTGGCTCTCGCCATGGCCGAGACGGATGCGGTGTGCGAGCAGATTCACTTCCCCCTTCAATCGGGCTCCGACCGCGTTCTCGCTGCAATGCACCGCGGATATACAGCACGCCGATTCCTTGAAAAGCTCGAGATGATGCGCTCCATCGTGCCGGGGCTAGCAGCCTCGACCGACGTCATCGTGGGCTTCCCTGGTGAATCCGACGAGGACTTCGAACGCACCCTTGAGGTGATGGAACAGGCACGATTCGACAACGCCTTCATGTTCCAGTTCTCCCCGAGACCAGGCACACCTGCCGCCACGATGAGTGACAGAGTGCCAGGCGAGGTAGTGCAGGAGCGCTTCGATCGGCTCGTCCAACTCCAGAACGGCATCACCTACGAACGGAACCTTGAACAGGTCGGAGGCACCTTCGAGGTTATGGTCGAGGGTCCATCGAAGCGCGACCCCGAGACGGCCACGACCCGCACGCGCGGCGCCCGCATCGTTCATGTCGCGGGCGTCTGGGAACCCGGGATCTCGTTCCCGGTCGTAATCACCCGGGCCGCACCGCACTACCTCGTCGGGAGCCCGGTCTCCTGAACGTCGTCGCCATCCTCGGCCCTACCGCATCTGGCAAGTCGACCACAGCTGAAGCCGTAGCGTCGCATTTCGATGCATCCATTCTGTCGGTCGACTCGATGCAGGTCTACCGAGGTATGGATATCGGCACCGCAAAGCCGTCTCTCGAAACAAGACAGAGCATCCCGCATCACTTGATCGATGTCGCCGATGTGAGCGAGCACTTCTCGGTAGCCGAGTTCCAGAGACAGGGGCGCGCCGTTCTCGAGAAGGCGGGGGCCGCAGGGGACCGAATCGTCGTAGCAGGAGGGTCAGGGTTGCACTTTCGGGCGCTCGTCGACCCGATGACGTTCCCTCCGACAGACGTGGCGATCCGGCGAGAGCTTGAGGAGGCGACCTTCGAAGAGTTGCAAGAGATCTTGATCGCAGTTGATCACGCCGCCCCGGACGTTCTCGACTTTCAGAATCCTCGCCGCGTGATCAGAGCCATTGAGGTGTGGAGGATCACGGGCCTAACGCCGAGTGAACGCGCGAATACCCCGGAATCAGATGCGCTGCGTGAGTATCGACCGACAGTTCCCCATGTCTCGCTCGGGTTCGATCCGGGAGATCGCTCTGGTGAGCGCATCGAAGCTCGATTTGCGAGGATGCTCGACGACGGTCTAGTAGCTGAGGTAGAGGCTCTCGCCCCGAGGTTCGGACGGACCGCGGCCCAGGCTGTTGGTTACAGGGAGCTGCTCGGCTTCATCAGAGGAACGTCAACGCTGAAAGAAGCCACCGAAGCCGCCGTTCGCGCGACTCGCGGACTCGTCAAACGCCAACGAACATTTTTCAGGCGAGATCCGCGCATCCAGTGGATGGCGTGGCAGGATGGGGAGGACGCGAGAATCGAAGCGGTCGTGAACCGCATCGGGGAGGCTGCCGGATGGACTTTGTGAAGATGCACGGACTCGGGAACGACTTCATCGTCGTTGAGGGTCCCTACGCACCGGACCCTGACGGTGTAGTCGACTGGTGTCGACGTCGTACGGGTATCGGCGCGGATGGAGTTCTCGTTGCGACGCTGTTGTCGTCGAAACGCGTCTCTATGCGCCACTGGAACGCCGATGGCACCGAAGCTGAGATCTGTGGCAACGGTCTGCGGTGTGTCGCCAGGTACGCCTACGACAGGGACTGGGTCGACAGCGCCGAATTTATCGTTGAGACCGCCGTCGGAGATCATCCGGTGAGGATGACAGGGGAGGATGTAGTGGCGTACGTCGGGCGTCCGGCGCCCTTCAGAACCGGTACATTGACCATTGCCGGACACGAGGTTCACCCGTTCGCGATCGGGAATCCGCACGCTGTGCTTTTCGTGGATGATGTCGAGACGGCTCCAGTGCTCGAACTCGGCCCTACGATCGAGAATGACCCGTTGTTTCCGAACCGCACAAATGTCGAATTCGTCGAATTGCTCGAAGGGGGTGGAATCCGAGTGCGCGTCTGGGAGCGGGGAGTGGGGGAGACCCGAGCCTCCGGTACGGGAGCTACAGCTTCCGCGTACATCGCTCACACGATTCGCGATGTTGCTTCTCCGATGGATGTGCACCTTCCAGGCGGCGTACTCAGGGTGTGGTTCGACGAGGAGGGCGCCTGGATGGAGGGCGGCGCCGAATACGCGTTCGCTGGGTCCGTCGACTGATCAGTCGATTCGGCGCAACACGGCTACGACGACGCCGAGGATCTCGACGCCTCCTGTCAGCACGAGAGGTTCGTACGAATCGTTGGCCGGATGGAGCGTGACTCCAACGGCGGTCTGCTCGAAGGTCTTGACCGTTGCTTCTTCTCCATCGACGAGCGCAGCAATGATCTGGCCGTTCCGCGCGGTCTGCTGGCGCTGGACGACGACGTAGTCACGATCGAGGATGCCGGCGTCGCGCATCGAATCTCCCCTGATTCTCAGCATGAAGACCGGCTCCCTGCCTACGAGTTCCGTCGGGAGGGGATAGATCTCTTCGATGTCCTCTTCGGCGATAATTGGAGAGCCGGCTGCAATCGCGCCGACGAGCGGCACATCGCGCACAGCGGCTCTGCTGATGTGAGTCGCGCCGTCGTCCACGATGACCTCTATGGCACGCGGCTTGGAAGGATCCCTGCGAATGAAGCCTTCGGCGGCGAGGGTCGAAAGGTGCGAGTGGACGGTTGAAGGAGAACTGAGTCCGACGATTTCGCCGATCTCGCGCACCGAAGGCGGGTAGCCCCGCCTCGCTACCGTTGAACTGATGAGTTCGAGAATCTCTCGCTGTCTCGTCGTAAGGCTTGAGCGATCCGGCACGATTCCTCCTCTTCGTTACGACGAGTGTAGCGGATTTTCCACCACGACCAAACATATGTTCGATAGGGCAGGTGTTAGACTTGACAAACGAACATATGTTCGATACCTTATGTTCACGACCGAACAAGTGTTCGGTCGGGTGTGAGGGTCATCTCCCCAAGAAGTCCCCAACCAACGGTGCAGCGCCCAAAGGCATCGGAACGTGTCACACCCGGTCGGTACTGTCGGTTGCAGGAGCTGAAGATCTCCCGGGGATGCCCGGGAATTGCAGCATCCGAGACGGGCCGACCGGAGACGGGAGGACCGACAACTGGGTAGCAGAGGAACAGGGAGACGAACAAATGACAGTGATTGCAAGCGCACGATTCCGGGCGCTCTCCATCATCTCCATCACGGTTGTTGCGGTTCTGCTCTTCCTGTCCTCTGCTGTTCAGGCGACGGGCGATGTCACACATACGACTGACTACCGCGTCCAGCCCGGCGACACGTTGTGGGAGATCGCCAAGGAGCACGGTCCGGCAGACTCGGATCCCCGGCGCGTGATAGCAGTCATCGAGAAGTTGAACGGTATCGACGGCGGCCTGCTCCAAGCCGGGCAGGTCATCGAGATCCCCGTGACGTCTTCCTGACTCAGGCGGAGCCCCGTTCTCTTGGTCTCTTGGCTCCTGTGACCTGAGACCTGTAACCTGTAAGAATGCGCTGTCCACTCTGCACGTCGGATGACACGAGGGTCGTTGATTCCAGACCCGCCGACGAGGGACGCACGATCCGGCGCCGCAGAGCGTGTCCGCACTGCGGACATCGCTTCACAACATTCGAACGGCCATCAGCGGTGATTGTGATCAAGCGAGATGGCAGGCGCCAGGCATTCGATGCTTCGAAGGTGCGCACGGGGGTCGAGATCACGATGGCTGATCGGCCCATTCCCAGGGACGCCATCGATGATCTTGTCGCCACTGTTGAGCGCGCTGCGTACATCTCTCAGGGGTCCATCGACGCAGAGGAGATCGGGAGGATCGTTCTTGACGGATTGAGGGATATCGACGAAGTCGGCTATCTGAGATTCGCATCTGTGTACAAGGACTTCCAGAAGGCGAGTGACTTCGAGAAGGAAGCCGCGGCGCTCGACAGTGATTCTTCTACCACTGGGTGAGCTCCGCGAGGAATGCATCAAGTTCGGTCGCCAGTCCGACGATCTGGCGGTCGATCTCGAATCGCACCAGCGCCATGGCGTCCCTGAGTTCTGATGCAAGGTTGGACCTGAGTTCCTGCATTTCAGAGACGAGTGACTCAGCAGCCGTCTCACTCCCTTCGGAGAGGGCCGTGAGATAATCGTCCTGCCACGACGCATACCGTTCGACAGCGCCGCGCGCGGCCTCGTTGAGATTTGCCAATGACTCGGTGTCGGGGAGATCGCTGAGAGCCATCGAGGCTTCTACGAGAGAGGAAGCAAGGTCGACGCTCAAAGTGTTGATTGTGCGCACGTCGGCCACGGTCGGCAAATCCCCCGTCGAGAGAAGCTGTGGGATCGTTGAGCGGTACACGTAGGCGTATCCGAGGCGCCGCGCAATATCTGATGCCTGGAAAGCGTGAATCTGCGCTGTGTCGCGCAGGGAATCCAGCACCTCGACAGACTCGATCGAGACCAGGGGGAGGCGCCGGGGGAGTGGCTCGTCAGCCGCACTCTCAAGGTTGTGGGCGTGACTGTCGAGTTCAGAGATGGCCGGTATTGCAGAGGACAATTCCTCCGAATCTGAATCTGGATCGGTAATTGCAGCGAGTGCCCCCTGACTGATCGGGAGATACTCTCGAACCGAGAGGGAAGCCTCGGCGTAGGCGTGGCGAGTCGCAAGTGCCTCCTGACGAAGTGCGGCAGGAACCCATACGGCTGCAATTGCAATAGCAGCGATGATGGAGACTCCCAAGGCAACCGTGGGCCATCGGAACCATCGTCTCGTACGAAGGACAGGAGCGAGACGTATGTCCTCGGCGTGGGGGGGCGCAGGGGGTGAGGCCGGCAGAGCCAGATGCGGGGCAGAATCGGGTTGGGCCTGAGTCGTTTGCTGCGTCGGAGCGTACGTCGACGTCGAGGTTCCGGTACTCCCGTCGAAGGTGGTTACGACGTCCGGGCGCGCACCTACGGCGTCAATCTCGGCGAGGGTGTTCTCAAGTTCCAGCGCGGCGACGGTTTCGCTCGGTGTCGGAGCCGCGGGAATCGCGCCAACAGCTTCGAGGAACCAGCTACCGTCGTTGCCTGGCCCTTTCGGGCCGCCGCTGCCTGCCATCGATATCGCTTCCATGGGAGAATCGTCACATGAAGATACCCGTTGTTCGCCGAGACCCGTCGAATCAACTTCCTCAGTTCGCGCATCCCGGCGATGCGGGTGCTGACCTCGTCGCAGCAGAATCTGTGACGATCGATCCCGGCGAGAGGGCGCTCGTCGCCACAGGTCTGTCAATGTCGATCCCAGAGGGGTACGGAGGCTTTGTGCTCCCGCGTAGCGGCCTTGCGGTTCGCAGCGGCGTGACGGTCCTCAACGCCCCTGGGCTCATCGACTCGGGATACCGAGGAGAGCTCAAGGTTGCGTTGATCAATCACGGGTCGGAGCCGTTCGTCATCGAGGAGGGCGACCGCATCGCTCAACTCGTCGTAATGGCCGTTCAGGCGCCTCAATACCTCGAATCTGACGCCTTGGAGGAGACGGCGAGAGGCCCTGGCGGGTTCGGATCGACCGGTGTCAGAGGTGCTTGAACGATGCGCGTCGTGGTACCATCACGCTGTCGCGGACGTAGCTCAGCTGGTAGAGCGCAACCTTGCCAAGGTTGAGGTCGCCGGTTCGAACCCGGTCGTCCGCTCGAAGCGAGGGCGGTCACTCGGCCGCCCTTCAGTATCGGCGACGTGGCCGAGTGGCTAGGCAAGGGTCTGCAAAACCCTGAACCCGGGTTCGATTCCCGGCGTCGCCTCGGCGTTAACATGCACCTTACGGGCGATTAGCTCAGCGGCAGAGCACTGCCTCGACACGGCAGGGGTCACTGGTTCAAATCCAGTATCGCCCACAAGACGAA
>JASJYA010000103.1 GCA_030125685.1 Actinomycetota bacterium | reverse complement strand
GGAGAGAGAAGAACCGAGAACCTGCACGCCCCGCCACCGCGACCCGCGTCTCCTGTCAGTACAATCCCGGAAATGCTCAAGCGGCCTCCTCCCTCATCGATTCCTAATGGTCCGGGGGTGTATGTGTTCAAGGACGCTCATGGCCGTCCGCTGTACGTCGGGAAGGCGAAATCGCTGCGGAAACGGACGGCCAACTACTTCGCGAAGGATCTGGCGCCGCGGACGAGAACGATGGTGGGAGCTGCCGCCGACCTGGACTGGATCGTCACAGACTCGGAGCTCTCAGCGCTCATGCTCGAGTACTCCCTTATCCAGGAGCTGCAACCCACGTACAACGTGCGTCTGAAGGATGACAAGTCCTTCCCGTATCTTGCGATCACCCGCAACGAGGAGTGGCCTCGCGCTGTGGTGATGCGGGGCAAGCGCAAGAAGGGGGTCGAATACTTCGGTCCGTACGCCAAGGCGTACTCGATCCGCCACACCCTCGACGTCCTTCTGCGAACCTACCCCGTCCGCACATGTACGAACGCAAAGTTCAAGCGACATCAAGCGACAGGGCGGCCCTGCCTTCTGTTCGACATCGAGAAATGTTCCGGTCCGTGCGTCGGAGAGATCTCGAAGGCTGCATACACAGCCCAGGTCGATGGCCTTGCGTCGTTTCTGAGCGGAGACAGCGGCGAGTTGATCGCGGACCTTGAGAAGGGGATGCACGCCGCGGCACAGCAGCAGGAGTTCGAGCGGGCCGCCAGGTTGCGAGACCAGATCGCAGCAATGCGGGTCTCACTCGAGCGCCAGGAACTCGTCACTCACTCGCAGGAGGACTTCGACGTCATTGCGTTCGCTGAAGACGACCTGGAGGTAGCGCTCGTCGTCCTCAACGTCAAGAAGGGGAGAGTCACGGGCACGAAAGCAACGGTCGTCGACCGTGTTGAGGACATCACGATCGAAGCGTTCCTGGAGCGCATGATCGGGCAACTGTATATAGATGAGAGTCCTCCGAACCAGGTACTCGTCCCGATACTCCCGACAGACCACGATGTCGTATCTGAGTGGCTCACGTTGCGACGCGGTTCGAGGGTGTCGCTCAGGGTTCCCCAGCGTGGCGCCAAACGACGGATCCTTGCAATGGCAGCCGCGAACGCTGAGGAGGAATTCGCACGGAACCGCCTCAAGAGGCACTCGGACTACAACGCACGCGCGCGAGCTCTCCAGAGCCTTCAGGACGCCCTCGGCCTTCGGGAGTCACCGTTGCGTATCGAGTGTTACGACATTTCAACGATCCAGGGCAGACACACGGTCGGCTCGATGGTGGTGTTCGAGGACGGCCTGCCGGTGAAGGCGCAGTATCGACGGTTCAAGATCAAGACCGTCGACGGCCAGGACGACTTCGCTTCAATGGAGGAGTTGATCCGGAGACGGTTCGAGGCGTACCTCGCCGAGACGGCTCTCCCACTCGTGCAGCAGGGTCGATTCTCGTATGCACCCGGGCTCGTCGTGATCGACGGTGGCAGGGGGCAGCTTGGCAGGGCCGTTGCAGTCCTCAGTGACCTCAACCTCGACATCCCCGTCATCGGACTCGCGAAGAGGCTCGAAGAAGTGTTCGTACCTGGCAGGGCGGATCCGGTCATCCTCCCTCGCGGAACCGAGGCGCTCTACCTGCTTCAGCGACTGAGGGATGAGGCGCACAGGTTTGCAGTCGCGTACCACAGAGCCCTTCGGACAAAGTCCATGGTCGACTCGATCCTCGACGACGTCCGAGGCATCGGGCCGGGGAGGAAGAAGAAGCTGATCAACGCGTTCGGATCTGTGAAGCGGATGCGTGAAGCGTCCATCGCGGATCTTGGGAACATTCTCCCCGATAGGGTGGCGTCGGAACTCTACGACGCGTTGCACGAGGGGTGAATGAGCACATGGTGAACGACGACACAGGGATCAATGTGGTGATTATCACCGGCCTCTCCGGCGCCGGTCGGTCACAGGCGGCCAAGATATTCGAGGACATCGGGTACTTCGTCGTTGACAATCTACCAATGGTGATGATCTCCGACCTTGCTGCAACCGCAGGCGCAGCGGAAGGCGAACGGCGACGTATCGCGGTCGTGACCGACACCCGCACCGGCATGAACGAAACCGACCTCGACCTTGCGCTCATCGACCTGCGGCGTGACGGCATCAGGACAACGGTCCTTTTCCTCGATGCGCACGATGACGTGCTCATCAGACGGTTCGATGAGACGCGCAGGCCGCATCCGGCGGCTGGTGACTCTCTCGCTGAGTCGATAGCGGCCGAACGATCTGCGTTCGAGCCGATCCGGGAACTCGCGGATGTGATCGTCGATACATCAGACCTGAACGTTCACCAACTCCGTGACCGCCTCCGCCAGGCCTTCGAAGGCGTCGACGCCGCGCCCAGGATGCGCGTTGATGTGATGTCCTTCGGATTCAAGCGCGGGACGCCGCGAGTAGTCGATCTGATGTTCGACGTGCGGTTTCTTCCCAATCCTCACTGGGTTCCCGAGTTGAGGGACAAGACAGGTCTCGATGGGCCGGTTCGCGACTACGTGTTCGGTCATCCCGAGGCCGGCGTCTTCCTCGACAAGGCGACCGGGATGATCGACTTCCTGCTGCCCCACTACGAAGCCGAGGGAAAATCGTACCTCACGATCGCAGTCGGTTGTACCGGGGGGAGACATAGAAGCGTCGCCCTCGCCGAGGCGATCGCAGGCCACCTCTTAGGTTCAGGCGTCCAAACTTCGGTGCACCACAGAGACGTGACACTCTAATGCCTCGGACCCATGCCGAGCCTGAAGCAGTTCTCGACGCGCTCCAACGCTCTCTCGACGGCCCTCGTGTTGTAGCCATTGGCGGCGGCGAAGGCCTCTCTCGCGTCCTCAAGGCGGCTCTGGGGTACGCGAGCAGAGTGGACGCCGTCGTGACCGTGTCTGACGATGGCGGGTCGAGTGGGAGGCTCGTGCGGCATCTGGACATCCCACCGCCCGGTGACATGCGAAAGTGTCTCCTAGCCCTCACGCCGGAGGACTCCATCTGGAGAGACGTGTTCGATTACCGGTTCGCAGGCGCCGACGTGGCAGGCCACTCACTCGGGAACCTCATCCTCGCGGGCCTCGCCGGCATCGAGGGCTCGTTTGAAGAAGCCTTGGCTCGCGCTGGGCGCCTGCTCGGCGCCTATGGGTCGGTCATTCCCGCCAGCAGGGAGCACCTCCAGCTCGAGATCGAGTCTGGGAGAGAGATCGTGCGAGGTCAGGTCTCGATCTCCCTCCACAGAGGCTCCGTGGACTCCATCCGCGTGAATCCAGAATCTGCAGAAGCGACACCGCGGGCGATCGAGGTGATATCGAGCGCGGATCAAATTGTTCTCGGGCCGGGAAGCCTGATGACATCTACGATCGCGGCGTTGCGCGTGCCAGGGATAACAGAGGCGGTCAACAGTTCATCGGCGCAGCTCGTGTACGTAGGCAACCTCGTCACTCAGGACGGCGAAACCCTCGATATGGACGGCATTGATCACATCGAAGCGCTGGTGCGGCTGACGGGAGTGCGTCCGCCGCGTACTATCGTCGCCAACAATAGATCGATAGATGTCGCCTCACCTCTGACTTGGGTTGCATTCGACTCTGAGCTCGCCGCGACCTACGGCGCCGACCTCGAAGAATCAGATCTTGTAGATGAACAGGCAGCGAGTCCTAGTCATGCACCGGACAAGCTGGGTGAAGCACTGAGAGCCATCACGCCATGACGACCAGGAGGGACCCATGAAGGTAGCGATTAACGGATTCGGCCGAATCGGACGGAACTTCTTCCGAGCAGCGAAGGCGGCGGACGCTCGTATCGACATTGTCGCGATCAACGATCTCGGCGCCGTCGAGGCCAACGCCAACCTGCTCAAATATGATTCCGTGCACGGGCGGTACCCGGGCACGGTCGAGGTCGTAGATGGGGATATCGTTGTTGACGGCGACCGTTTCAAGGTTTTCTCCGAGCGTGATCCCGGGGCTCTGCCATGGGGGGAACTGGGTGTCGATGTCGTCATCGAAGCAACGGGTGTGTTCAACACGCACGAGGCAGCGTCGAAGCACATCACGGCGGGGGCGGGGCACGTCCTTGTGACGGCGCCCATGGGCGACGCCGACGTGTCGATCGTTCTCGGCGTGAACGACGACGCTCTCGATCCGGAGATCCATCGCATCATCTCGAACGCGTCGTGCACGACCAACTGTGTGACCCCGATGGCGAAGGTACTCCACGAATCCTTCGGAATAGTGCAGGGCATGTTCACGACGGTTCACGCGTACACGAACGATCAGAGCCTCTCTGACGTGATTCACAAAGATCCGAGGCGTGCCCGTGCGGCTGCCCAGAACATAATCCCAACCTCCACGGGCGCCGCCGTCGCGGTAGGCAAGGTCATGCCCGAGCTCGACGGCAAACTCGATGCGATCGCCCTGAGAGTGCCCGTCGTCAACGGTTCTATCACGGATCTCGTGGTGACCTTGTCTCGCGAGGTGACCCTTGACGAGGTGAACGGAGTATTCAGGGAAGCGGCCTCGGGGGAACTGAAGGGGATCATGCGCTACACGGAGGACCCGATCGTGTCGAGTGACATCATCGGTGACCCGCACTCCGTGATAATCGACGGAGACGCGACGATTGTGTCCGGCGTCATGGTGAAAGTATTCGGTTGGTACGACAACGAGTGGGGGTATTCGAGCAGGCTCGTCGACCTGGTAAACAGGCTTGCTTGAAAAGGGCTTGGATGACAAGCGCCTTCGGACCTTGGATGGGCTCGATGTTTCGGGGCGCGTCGTGCTGGTGCGCTCGGACTTAAACGTGCCGCTCGACGATGGTGTCATCTCGGACACCTTCCGTATTTCAGTCAGTTTGCAGACGATCCAGGAACTCCGATCCGAGGCAGGTCGAGTCGTGGTCGCAAGTCACCTTGGGAGGCCGAGCGGTCGCGATGCGTCGTTGTCTATGCGTCCTGTGGCGGATGCGCTCTCTGAGATCGGTGCTTTCGAGACGGTCCTTGCTCCCGGAGTTATCGGTCGCGAGGTCGAGGCGGCAGTGTCAGACGCGCCCTCCGGCGCGGTGATCGTATTGGAGAACACCCGCTTTGAACCGGGGGAGATCAGGAACGACCCCGCGGTTGCGGACGGTCTCGCGAGGCTCGCAGACGTCTTCGTTGACGATGCGTTCGGGACTTCGCACAGGGCTCATGCGTCGAACGTCGGTGTCGCCCAACGACTTCCCTCGGTGGCGGGTCGGCTGCTTGAGAAGGAGATCGACGCGTTCGGCCGGCTCCTCGAGAGTTCTGCTCGGCCGTATGTTGTCGTCGTGGGCGGCGCCAAAATCTCAGATAAACTCGGCGTGATCGAGAACCTACTCCCGCGGATCGATCGCATGCTCATCGGCGGCGGGATGTGTTTCACATTCCTCGAGGCTTCAGGCTACGACGTCGGAGCCTCCCTCGTTGAGGAGTCGATGCTTGACACCGTGGACAGACTCATGGCGTCCGAGCATGGAGACAAGATCGTGCTGCCCACAGACGTCGTCATCGCAGACGAGTTCGCGGTCGACGCAAGGCACGAGACGGTGGCTGTCGACGGGATTCGGGCGGATACGATGGGCCTCGACATCGGGCCGGAGACGGTCGAGCGATTCTCTACGTCAATAGCCGGAGCGAAGTCAGTGTTTTGGAACGGTCCGATGGGCGTATCCGAGTGGGAAGCGTTTCAGAGTGGCACCGCAGGCATCGCGGACGCGGTGGCGTCGTGTAACGGATACACGGTCGTCGGCGGCGGAGACTCTGTCGCAGCGATCCGAATGCTGGGGCGCGAGAGCGACGTATCCCACGTCTCGAGTGGCGGCGGGGCGGGACTCACGATGCTGGAGGGAGCGATTCTCCCAGGCATCGAAGCGCTCCTAGAATGACTATCGCTCTT
>JASJYA010000180.1 GCA_030125685.1 Actinomycetota bacterium | reverse complement strand
CCTAGATCCGGAAGTCCAGCGCGCGGATGAGTTCGTATGTGTTGATGCACGCTACGCCGAGGTCGGCACAGACGTCGGGGAGGTGTCGGTTGGCACGTCGGCGATTCGGCTTCGAGACTTCAGTCGTGACAATCGTTCGGTTTGCTGAGTCGACCAAGCAATGCGCGACGAGAAACGGATCACGCCCGATGGACTCCAGCTCTGTGTCAGTCAGATCGGAGGCGTACCCAAGCTCCACGACCTGCTGGACATGGGAAGCCGCGCGATCTTCAGTGAGCCGAAGGGCTGACTGCGTGTCGGGTTTGTGTACCCATTCGCGCAATTCGTCTTCTCCAGCTAACAACTCGCGATAGATTGCATCTGGGATCTTGATCATGCCGGCTTCCCCATGAGCGACGAGCCACGCCCAGAAGGGTGGAACCCTGTCAAGCGGGTAGTAGTCGCGGTGGGCATCGATGAGCACGTTCGCATCGAGGAGATACACGGTTAGTGCACCTCTTCAAGCAACCTGCCAACCTTCTTGGGATCGACTCCAAGAACTCTTCCAGCCTCCGTACTTGTGAGGGATCTGTCGGCGAGCGCACGACCTACGACATTGAGCATGTGGTTACCGAGACGATGTCTCCGAATCACGTAGTAGCTCGGGCCTGTCCCGCTTGCCCGGCGCCGTTGGCGTTCATTTTCTCGCGATCCCTCCCATTCGCTGAGAAACTGATCTGCCATGGTTCGCCAGTCGAGCAAGTCGAGTCGGCCCACGCGATAGAGGCGATACGCGACCATCGAGCGGCTCAGGTTCCGAACGGACGCGTAGTGAGTGATGAAGTCACGCAGCTCGTCGTCTCCGTTGGGAACGGGAGCATCGGCGAGTTCCTCGTTAGCGAGCAGGAACTCGCTTGCCACGTCGCTACAGAACTGCTCGATCTGTGAGTCCACGTCCGTACCCCCGAACCCCGTCTGACCCAACCAGAGATGCGTTAATTCATGCAGAAGCGTGAACGACCATGCGGCTCGGGCATCAAGGTCATTGATGACGATCAAGGGTGCGACTCTGTCCGCTATCGAAAGGCCGCGAAAAGTGCCAACCGTGATCGCAGAGTGGTGACTTCCGAGATCGCTCGCCAGCAACACGAAAACACCGAGGGCTTCGGCGGCGCTCCTGAGTAGGGCGAACGCAGCCGTTGGTGTTTGCGCACCACGAAACTCATCGAGGTCGACACCAAGGTGTGCTCTGAGATCGTCAACCAGTGCATCGACTCCGTCGTCAGCAGTCCGAGAGTCGATGAAGCCCAACGCCTCGCTCTCTTCGTCGGCCAGCACATCGTGCAGGAGCGACTGTCTGGCTCGGATCGTTCGTACGAGGGTGTCCAGCAGAGCGTCCTGCGACTCGTCGATCATCTCCGCTGGGACGTGCCTGAAGTCAGTCCCCCGGTCGCCCTGCACCGGTGGGGCGGCGAGGAAGAAGGTGACCAGGGGCCGCCGATAAGTCTTCGCCAGGCTCTCGAGCATGACCATTGTCGGCCGCTCCTCGCCGGATTCAAAAGCCGCCAAACGCTCGGGGGCCGAAACATCTCGGATACCGCGGATCCCTGCCTTACTAGCTGCTTCTACGACGCTGAGCCGCGCGGTCTCTCGGGCCCATATCAGGATTTCGGGAGTGGGTTCGATCATCATGCCAACATCTTGTCAGGTGCCTGAGACACGCTTCGCTGATTTCGTAGCATAGAGACGACAGTCCACCGATGACGTCACGCTTCGGTCATTGAATCCGCTGCTGTAACCCGCCCCTTTCGCATG
>JASJYA010000102.1 GCA_030125685.1 Actinomycetota bacterium | reverse complement strand
GCGTACACGGCGCCGACCTGCTTCTTGAAGAACACTCCCCTCTTGATCGGGAACTCCTTCACAAGGTGGTTCACCCGCATGATGATGTCATCAGGAAGCTGCGACGGATCCTCAACAGTGGAATCCAAGGCTTGATCCATCGTCTCGCTCACGAGGCCACCTCCTCGTGCTCATCATCCGTGACCGTGAACGTCTTGAGATCGAGCTCCTCGGCGCGGTGGCACGCGACGCGTTGGCTCCCGCCCTCGACATCTTGAAGCATCGGAAGCACCTTGCCGCACTTGTCGATAGCGAATTCGCAACGGGGTTTGAACCGACAGCCGATCGGCAGATCGATCACCGAGGGAGGTGCGCCTGCAATGGAGTGAAGGCGCTTCTTGTGGACCTCGTCGAGCCTCGTCATCGACCCGAGAAGACCCCACGTATACGGGTGCTGCGGGTTGTGGAACACCTCGTCTGCGGTCCCGAATTCGACAATTCCCCCGGCGTACATCACCTGGACCGTGTCGCAGAACCCCGCGACGACGCCGAGGTCATGAGTAATGAGCAGCACCGCCGTATCTCGCTCGGCTGCGAGCTTCAGCATGAGATTCATGATCTGGGCTTGAGTCGTCACGTCGAGCGCAGTTGTAGGTTCGTCAGCGATCAGGAGATCAGGGTTGCACGACAGACCCATGGCGATCATCACGCGCTGGCGCATCCCGCCGGAGAACTGGTGCGGATATTCAGAGAGTTTTCCCTCCGGATTCGGGATCTGAACGTCCTCCAGGGCTTGGATCGCTAGATCTCGCGCTTGAGCGGCCGATACTCCCTGATGGAGGATGATGGTCTCCATGAGTTGATCGCCGATGGTGTACACCGGGTTCAACGCAGTCATCGGATCCTGGAAGATCATCGCAATCTTGCTGCCTCGAATCTTCTGCATTTCGTCGTCACCAAGCATGAGGAGGTTCTCGCCCCGAAATTCGATAGTGCCGGTCACGATCTCACCCGCAGGTGGTTCGATGAGCCGCATGATCGACATCGCGGTTACAGACTTGCCCGATCCGGACTCGCCTACGATGCCGCGGCGCTCTCCCGGCGCCAGCTCGAATGAGATTCCGTCCACCGCTCTCACGACGCCTTCTTCGGTGGAGAAGTACGTGCGGAGGTCCTCGACCTTCAGAAGAGTTTCCGTCACGGCGCCTACTTTCGCTCAATCGTCTGGGTCGGGTCTAGCGCATCCCGCAGACCGTCACCAAGGAAGTTGATAGCGAGCACCGTGCTCACGAGCGCCGTTCCGGAGAACACCATCTCCCACCAGAAACCTCGCACCGCCTGCCTCCCGCCCTGGGACACCATTGCCCCCCACGTCGGCGTCGGGGGCTTCACGCCGAAGCCGAGGAAGGACAACGCGGCCTCGATGACGATCGCAGCTCCGACAACGAGCGTTGTCTGGACGATGATCGGGCTCATCGCGTTGGGAAGGATATGCCTGAACACGATGCGTGAGTCACCTGCGCCTGCGGCTCTCGCCGCCTCGACGAATTCCTTCTCGCGTAGAGAGAGGAACTCCGCGCGAACGATCCGAGCGAGACCACCCCACGAGAGAAGCCCGAGAAGCATCGCGATACCGAAAGGCCCCTGCCTTATAAAAGCCGGAAGGAATTCGATCTCGGGCAGGATGCGGCCTACGACAATCGCAACGGGGAGCAGGGGCAGACCGAGGACGAGGTCAGTGAATCGCATCAGTGACTGGTCCACGCCCCCTGGATAGAAGCCCGCGAGGGAGCCGACGATCGTGCCCAAAGAAGCGACGAGGAAACCTGCGACAAGACCCACGATGAGCGATGCTCTTCCGCCGTAAATGACTCTGGTGAACACGCTGCGCCCCAGCGTGTCCGTTCCCATGATCAACGCTGTCGGCGAAGCCTCCAACAACACCTCCCTACCGTCGATCACCTTCTTGTAGAACACGTTCTCCGACGACGCCCTCGGCGGGATATTGCGCATGATTCGTTCGTTGTCATCAAAGAGATTCTTCGTGGGATCATCGATCCAGCCAGCGTTCTGCATCGCGGGCGCGGCCAACACCACGGTCACGAGGAAGATCAGGAAGAACGTCGAGATCATCGCGAATTTGTGCCGCCGAAGCCGTTTCGAGAACAGATCCCACTGGGTCACCGGTTCTATCGAGAGACCCTCGGCTTCAGCGAGGTCTACGGCATGTCTGGATATTCCCGGATCGGGATCAGTCATACCTTACCCTCGGATCCAGCACCCCGTAGAGGATGTCGGCGATGATATTCATGAGAACCAGGCCCATCCCTATGACCATGACGATCGCCATCACCAGCGGGTAATCGATCGTTGTTATCGCGAGGATGTAGAGGCGACCGATTCCGGGCCAGCCGAAGATCGACTCCGTGATGATCGCACCGCCGATCATGAACGCTAGATCGAGAGACACCAGCGTCACGACAGGGATCATCGCGTTACGCAGCGCGTGCTTGACGATCACCTTTCTGCGCGGCAGCCCCTTGGCCTTAGCGGTGCGCAGATAGTCTGAGTGCAGCACTTCAAGCATCGACGAGCGCTGGAATCGAGCGTAACCGGCAAGCGAGATCAACGCGATCGACACAGCAGGCAGCACGAGATGCTGAACAGTATCGACAAGCTTGCCGATGGCCGATAAGTCCGAGTAGCCAGGGCTGTTCATCCCGGTCACATAGAAGATCTTGACTCCCGTCCACCGCTCGAGGTACAGGGCGAGCACGATCTGGAGTCCGATGCCGATAATGAAGATCGGCGTCGAGAAGGCGAAGAACGCGCCGACAGTGCCAAGCTGGTCGAAGAACGAGTACTGCCGCACCGCCTGGTAAATGCCCAACGGCACACCAATAATGAGCGCCAGGGTGAGAGCCGTCAATCCAAGCCTGAACGTCGCCCCCGCCCGAGAGAACACAAGGTTCCAGACATCTCCAGCCCCCGAGAACGATGTTCCCCAGTTGAACTTGATCGTCGTGTTCGAGATAGCGATCCAGAGAGCGAGAACCCAGACGCCGACGACGAGTAATCCCTGCCACTGGCTCTTCATGAACTTCGCCATGAGGACCGTCAAGCCGATCGCCGCGCCGATCGCGATCACGGGGAGAACATTCTGCAGGGCGATCGTCTCAGGCGTCGTGTAGTTCTTGAGCCACGTCAGGTACTGGCGCCATGCCGGCTGATCGAGCCCCCACAGCTCGGTCAGCGTATCTATGTACGGCCCCATCCTCGGGTTGAGTTTCAATCGGTCGAGCGGACCGCCACCGGTCATCTGGAGCAGTGAGAAGACGATCATACTCAAGGCAAGCAGAGTGATCACTCCATAGACGAGCCTACGAATGATGTAAGCGAGCAAGTTGGGCGCCTCCGACTTGTGAGCGTCGCCACTATAACGCTCGGGAGAGAGTCAACGCAGACAATTGTGAAGGGTTGGTTGCAGAAAGCAGAAGGTAGCACGTAGCACGAATGCGAGGAGGGAGCCCCGAAGGGCTCCCTCCTCAACATGTTCATGTGATGCGTGAATCAACCCTCTAGGTCAACTCTGTACCACAGTTCAAGGTTCCACGTGTGGCTTGCCACGGTCGGGTTGTGCTTGAAGTTCCCAACTTCGTCCGCCCAAACCGCAGCCGTGACGAGACGCGCATACAGCGGGAAGATGACCAGGTTGTCGGCCAAGATAGCCTCGGCTTCCTGGATCAGAGCAACGAGCTCTCCGTCATCAACCGTTGCATTCATCTCATCGCGCACGACAGCGTACCGCTCGGATGCGGCGTCCTTCACGCTGGACTCGTTGGTTCCGGCGTAAACGGCGTTGTCACCCTCGTACTCCTCGTCCGCAAGCTCGCTCGTACCCCAACGGTAGATGTTGTCGCCGAGTGGCGGCGGCCCTTCAGGATCGAAGACGTCGTGGATGTCAACGAGGCCGGAGAGGCCAGGTGATCCAACCCATGCCCACTCGCCCAGGTCCCAGGTGCCTGCGTCGAGCCACTCACCGAAGAACACTGAAGAGTCGACGAGATCGTTCTCGTAAGGAATGCCCGTTGTCTCGAACATGCCGACGAAGAGCTCAGACATCTGGACACGAGCGTCGTTGTTCGACGTCGTGGAGAAGACGACTGAGCACTCTTTGCCGGTCTCTTCAAGAGCAGCAGCGTAGAACTCGGTGGCCTTCGCTACATCTGGCTGGTACTGCGCCCATGCCTGCTGGCTGAGCCCCGGCGCGAACGCATCAATGTATGAATCGAGCGGCTCAACCTGACCGGCAAGAATCTCGTCTGTGAGAACGTTCTTGTTGATCGTGTGAGCAATCGCAGCTCGCATGTTGAAGCTCTCGTTGCACGAGTTCGGGTTACGGTCGAAACGCTTCGGACCGAACTGGAAGTTCAAGTGCTCCCACACCGGACCCGAGAGAACCTCAACGCGAGCACCTTCCGCCTCGAGGGCTTGCAGGGTCTCGATGGTCTCCGAGCTTGGCGGAGGTTGAATGATGTCAATCTCACGAGCCTTGAAGGCGGTGATGATCGCCTCAGTCTCAGGGATGAACTTGAACGTCACGCTGTCGAGGTACGGCAGCTGCTGACCGGTCTCAGGATCGGTCTTCCAGTAGTTGTCGTTTCGGACGACTCTGACGAACTCGCCCTGGGCCCACTCGTCGAAGACGAACGGACCGGCCGATGGCCACATCTTGTCGTTCCAGTCTTCCATGAACGTTGCAGGATCAATCGCGTGCGCCGGGAGGATCGTGCCGAAGAGGAGGTCGAACAGGACTGTGGGAGCCGTCAAGGTGTACTCGAAGGTCTTCTCTCCTACAATGACCGAATCAGGATCGATGTCCTCGTAGGTCGACTTTACGATCGGAAGGTCAGGGTTCATGATGATGTCGTATGTGAACTGGAAGTCGTTACCCGTGATCGGGGTTCCGTCCTCCCACTGCGCGTCATCGCGAATCTGGTATTTCACGGTCATCGTGTCATCGTCGTTGACGGTTACGCCGCCGTTTGCCACCGTCGGGAGTTCCGTGACAAGCTCAGGGATGAGCTCGAGCGTGAACCCGTCGATCTCTTGAACACCCGCCCAGTACGACTGGCCGATGATGGAGACAATGAAGTTGTCACCACCCGGTGCGAAGCTGTTCAGGGTTGGGGGTTCTTGGTCGTCGGCAACGATCACCTCGCCACCATACGGACGTACGAGCGGAGCCTCGGTCGTCGTAGTGGTCTCAGGCGGTGCTTCAGTAGTTGTTGTTGTATCTGCTGGCGGCGCTGCCGTCGTCGTGGTGTCTCCAACGTCCGGATCGGACGAGCATGCTGCCGCTACAAGAGCAAAAGCAATGAGAAGAACCATGAACGCGACTTTGCGGCTATGCAATATTCGTTTCAAGATTTGCCTCCATAGTTAACGCTGACTTCGCGCATCGCTCCCAGCCCAAGACGATTAGTTCCGGGACTCAGGACGCCAATATCCACGTCAACGTGAACGTGGTAGTGGTGAACAGGATCGCAAGGATCACCGTTAGGCGATCTAGGTTTTTCTCGACTACGGTCGAGCCTCCTACGTTTCCACCACTCATACCACCACCGAACATGTCGGACATGCCGCCCCCCTTCCCCGCGTGAAGCAGGATGAGAGAGATCAAGCTAAGTGATACGAGAAGATGGAGAACCGAAACGATTCCATCTAGCAATGTACGAACCCTTTCTCGCAGGTGAACCCGCGCACAATACGGGCCCAACTGGTGTGAAGTATGGCGACCGGCGAGCGCTACTGCAAGTCAGAAGAGACAAGAGACCGCTCGGCTTGCGCCTCGCTCTTGGATATGGGACCGCTCGCTGTTGGACATGCGACGGAAGCCACATCTCCTGTCTCCTGTCTCGAAGCGAGGCGCAAGCCGAGCGGTCCAGAAGCGAAGCGGTCGCCGGTCAGCCGGCTTGTTTGGCTACTGCGGCTGCGGCTGCTGCTGCGGTGTCTTCGTCGCCGAGGT
>JASJYA010000002.1 GCA_030125685.1 Actinomycetota bacterium | reverse complement strand
TCCCCTCAACAGCGATGCCTGCTGCGAGTATGTCGTTCTCCACCCACGGGTCAAGCTCCTCAACCACGAAGAGCCTGTCAACAGATCGAGCGAACTCCCTGATCCGCTCGATGGGGAGCGGGTAGCTCATGCCGAGTTTGAGAACCCTTCCGTCGGGAAGCACTTCCCGGACATAGTGGTGCGCGATGCCCGAGGTCACGACACCGAGGTCCGTGCCGCTGCCCGACTCGACTGTCAATGGACTCTCCTCAACGTAGTCGACGAGGCGTTTGAGGCGTTCGAGGAACAGGGGGCGCCGTGTGCGGGCGTGGCCGGGAATCATGACGTATTTCTGCGGGTTGCGATCGAAGCCCGTGACCGGCCTGTCGACCCGGGGACCAAGCTCAACGACACCCCGATTGTGCGAGACACGTGTTGTTGTGCGAACAAGTACCGGAGTGTCGAACTCCTCTGAGATATCGAACGCGAGTGCCGTGAACTCCTTCGCCTCGGCACTGTCGCTTGGCTCGAGCAGAGGCACGCCGGCCATTCGTGCATACGCCCGAGTGTCCTGTTCGTTCTGGGAACTGTGCATGCCGGGATCGTCTGCAACCACGATCACGAGACCGGCCCCGACCCCTGTGTAGGCCATGGTCATGAACGTGTCCGCGGCGACATTGAGACCAACGTGCTTCATCGTCGTCAGAACTCTGACGCCTCCAAGAGACGCGCCGAGAGCCACATCGAGCGCCACTTTCTCGTTCGTCGACCAGCGGACATCCATGTCGTCACGGTCGGCGATCGATTCGAGGATCTCGGTACTCGGCGTCCCCGGGTAGCCAACGGCGACGAGTGCTCCGGCTTCAACAGCTCCGCGCGCCACTGCCTCGTTGCCGGAAAGGAGAACGCTCATTCCGGCCTCCACACGAGGTTCCGTGTCGATAGTCATTATGTGTTGGCTGTGCTCAGCAACTCGAGGATCTCGTCCTCGCGAAGGACATGGTCAGATGTCTTGGCCACGGCCAGGATCTTGTCAACCGTCGGGTCGTCACACGGGTGCCCACGCTTGTCCAACCAGGCAACCGCGTTGGCTTTGCCGCTCATCGGCCCGACCGTTATCTCCTGCTCACGCCCGAGTTCGTCCGCAGGAACCCCGCTGTAGATGCGGTTCGCGAGCCATGTGTCACCGGTTCGGAGCGCTTTGAGAACCGCGGCGGCATGAACGCCCGTACTGGTTTCGAAGGCGTCCTTCCCGATAGCTGGACTGTTGTTCGGTATGGGCGTGTCCGTCGCCTTGGAGATCGCCTCACAGTAGGCGGGCAATCCATGCAAGTCTGTGTCAAGCCAACCGAGAAGCTTCAGGTTGACAAGAAGCATCTCCATGGGCGTGTTCCCGACGCGCTCGCCAATCCCGAGTCCGCATCCATGTACCCGGTCCGCACCAGCCGAGAGCGCTGCGAGCGAGTTGACCACGCTGAGGTTTCGATCCCGATGACCGTGCCAATCGATCTTCACGTCTTCGCCCGACTCCTCGACAATCTCCCTGGCAAACATCACCAACGCTCGAACGCCCCACGGTGTGGCATGGCCGACGGTGTCCGAAAGACAGATACGACGTGCACCTGCCTCGATGGCGGCTGTGTACACCCGTTTCAGAACATCTGGGCGGGCCCTCGTCGTGTCCTCGGTGACGTACATGACCTCGAGACCCTCTTTTCGGGCGAGAGTGACGGCATCGACGGTTGTCCGTACGAGGAAGTCGGCGTCCCAACCCTCAACGAACTGGCGGATCGGACTGGAGCCGAGAAACAAAGCCGCTTCGATGGCTACACCGGAGCGCTGCTGAGCCTCAGCAATGGGCAGGATGTCAGACGCGTGCGTGCGACCTGCGCAGTTGGGTTCGATGTCGAGCCTCTCGTTCGCAATCTCCTCAGCGAGAGCTACGACATGGTCGAGCACAACGGGATCAGCGCTCGGGTACCCAAGATCTGCGGCATGGATGCCGAGTCCAGCCATCCGATGGAGGATGTCGAGCTTTTCTTCGAGATTCGGTTGGCGGACGGACGGACTCTGCAAGCCGTCGCGCAATGTCTCGTCATCGATCTCCACAGTGCCTGGCGCGGCGATGCCTCCTTCTCCGATCTTGTTCCAGTCGTAGAGCAACTCTCGTTCTCTCGTGCTGTTCTCGTCTCCTTGCACCACGTGTTCACCTCCTCGAAAACCAAGCCGTCCGGCCGGTCGGTTGGCTAGATCCAGAATCCCAGGTACTCGCCCTGCTGACAATCCGGCTCCTGTGTCATTTTCATGATGCAAATGCATCACTCACCAGACTGATCCACCGCACGAAGCGCCCGACCTGGCACGGGCGAAACTTCATATGGGTCCTTTGCATCACGCAAATGGAGCCGATGACTCATTGACGGAGCCATGGTTCGCAGTAGACACTCGACATAGTCGACCGAACGGACGGACGGTTGCGCGCTCTCCGCCGAGCGCTGACAGCAATCGGTCGGTCCATGAAGGAGGAGAATTGACCACAACTGTGATCGGAGAGTCGTTCCGACCGGGTGAGCTCGAGGTCCGATCGGATGGAACGGGGAACCTCCTCGGCAGCAAATGCCGATCGTGCGGCGCCCACTTCTTCCCAATACGGCAAGCCTGCGCCGGGTGTCTGGGTCAGGACCTCGAAACCGTCAAGTTCTCGACCGAGGGGACCCTCTACACCTACACGATAGTAAGGCAGTCGACACCGGCCTTCGAGGTTCCCTACGCCCTCGGATACGTCGATTTCCCCGAAGGCGTCCGCATCATGGGCCAGATTGTCGGTGTCGAGTTCGATGAGATAGCGATCGGCATGCCGATGACGCTTGTGCTTGAACCCTTCGGTAAGGACGAGGACGGAAACGCACTCACCGGCTACCGATTCCGACCCGCGGAGGCTGACAATGACTGATGTCCACGTCGTAGGGGTCGGCATGACCCGCTTCGGGAAGCACCCGGACAGTGACGCAACAGACCTCGGCGCTGCCGCCCTGCTCGAGGCGGTCGCCGACGCAGGTATCGACCCCCGAATCATTGAGGCCGCCTACGTCGGTCATGTGTTTCAGGGCATGGTCACGGGGCAACGGATCCTCGCACAGGTCGGACTGGCCGGCCTGCCCCTCGCCAACGTCGAGAACGCATGCAGCAGCGGTGCAACAGCCATCAGGGAAGCGTCACTCGCCATCCGCGCCGGGGAGAACGACGTCGTCGTCGCGATCGGAACCGAACATCTCACGACCAGGTTCTCAGGCGCCCTCACTCCCGACCCGAGCGACCCTGAGGCTGCGGTCGGTGCAACGATGCCGGGCGTGTACGCGATGCGCGCGACACGCTACATGGAGGAATACGGGATGACGAGGGAGCAGCTTGCGCTGATCCCGGTCAAGAACAAGGCGAACGCTGCGGCGAACCCACTCGCCCACTTCCGCAAGGAGATCACCGTAGCCGATGTCCTCGAGTCACGCCCGATTGCAGATCCGCTCCGGCTGCACGACTGCTCCCCCATCACGGACGGTGCAGCGGCGGTGATCGTGATGAGCGACACGGCGGCAAAGAAGTACGCAAACGGACGTGGCGTTCGGCTCGCCGCATCGACGCTGCGATCCGGATCGGTCGATGTCGAGCCGACCTCGATGACGTACGAGCCGCTCACATGGGCAACAGCCAAGGAAGCCTACGAGAAGTCCGGCATCGGTCCCGATGAGGTCGATTTCGCCGAAGTCCACGACTGCTTCAGCATCGCTGAAGTGCTCAGAGTGGAAGGCCTTGGGCTCTTCGAGCAGGGAAGCTACCCGTGGGCGGTCGAACGCGGCGAGGCCAACATCGACGGAAGGCTGCCGATCAACCCAAGCGGCGGTCTCCTCGGGAAAGGTCATCCATTGGGAGGCACAGGCGTGGCCCAGGTCGTCGAACTCGTGAGGCAACTACGAGGCGAAGCAGGTGATCGTCAGATCGAAGGCGTAAGAGTGGGACTCGCCCACTGTCGGGGAGGAAAAGCCGTCGGCATCGAAGGAGCCGCATGCACGGTACAGATCCTGATTCGCTGACAACAGCGTCAAAGGAGCAGATGTCTCTTCCCTTCGTGTTGATGCGCGGTGGGACAAGCAAGGCCGTGTTCTTGCGCTCTGACACGCTGCCTGCGGAGAGGGAGCTGAGGGACACACTGATCCTCTCCCTGTTCGGTAGCCCTGATCCGCGCCAGGTGGATGGCCTCGGCGGGGCGGATCTGCTGACGAGCAAACTGGCGATCATCGGTGCGCCTAGCCGACCTGACGCAGATCTGGACTACACGTTCGCCCAGGTGAGCATCACCGAAGCCGTAGTCGACTACGACATCAATTGCGGCAACATATCAGCGGCAGTTGGTGCCTACGCGATCGACGAAGGACTGGTTGCAGCCGTAGAACCCGTCACAACGGTCCGTATCCACAACACCAACACTGGGCGCGTACTCCTGGCGAAAGTGCCGATCGTGGACGGCGCCGCAGGTGTCGAGGGCACGTATGCGGTACATGGGGTGCCAGGCACCGGCGCCCCGATCGCTCTCGACTTCGCTCAGACGGCCGGAGGCATCACCGGGTCGCTTCTTCCAACAGGCAACGAGATCGACGTGCTCAAGGCCGACATAGGACCCATCGAGGCCACGATCATGGATCTGGCCAACCTCACGGTCTTCTTCCGCGCCGAGGCGATCGGTATGACCGGGAGAGAAGGTCCAGCCGAATTCAGCGAAGAGCACCTTCGTTCCGTGTCAGCCGTCAAGGATGCGGCTGCACGGCTGCTCGGCATGCCAACCGACGGGCTCACACCTGTGCCAGCGATCGTGTCTCCACCTGGTTCCTACGTCAACGTCGCCACAGGACAGGAGGTGACATCTGACGATGTCGACCTTGTCGCACGTGTGGTCGGTGGCAGGCCTCCAGCGCTCCACAAGGCATACCCCGGAACGCTCGGTGCGTGCACGGGCATTGCCGCGCTCATGGATGGAACGACAGTGAATGCCGTCACCAGGCGGGTCCGGAGAGTTCCTAATCAGATCAACATCGGACACACATCCGGTGTGATGCCTGTCTCGGTACGGGTGAGCCGCGAAGGAGGGAGTTGGTCCGTTGAGGAAGCCACCTACCAACGAACCGCACGTCGGCTCGCCGAGGGCACGGCATACATTCGCAGAAGCGCTGTCACATCTGGGACCACCACGCAGTGACGGACCAGTCCCTCACCCTCCACATCAGCAACAAGAACCAGACGAACGGCCTTCTGCGAGCCTGAGGGGGCGCCGCCGCCCGGTCGCTACCGCGGCGAGCGTAGTCGCGGCTACCGTTTCGATGTCTGTCGTCTCCTCCGTAATCCGCTAGCGCCGGAGCGCAGAGCGCCGAGGATCCCCTTGGGGAGGAGGAGAAACAGCACGATGAGCATCGTTCCCTCGCCGATGAGCCGCAGATGGCTGAACGCGGCCAGCACCTCCCCCATGTAGGTGAAGAAGGCCGACCCAATCACAGGACCCATCAGCATGCCGAGTCCCCCGAACACCACCATCAGGAGTACGGGAACATCGACGTGGATGAAGGTGAACGTCGCCGGGCTGATGAAGCCTTCAACGTGGGCCCACAAAGCCCCGGCCAAGCCGAGCATCCCGCCTCCGATCACACCAGCGTAGATCCGGTATCTGGAAACGTCGATACCCGTCAGCTCTGCTGCCATCCTATCGTCTCGGAGCGCCCGGAAGGCCCACCCGATGTGCGAGCTGTGGAGCAGAACGTAGCCAACGAGATAGATGAGCACGAGGCCGAGGAACACGTAGTACGGAGGAATTTGCTGGCGGAGGAACGTGTCCGACCCTGCTTCGACGACGAGCCCGGTCTCTCCCCCTGTGAGATCTCGCTGTCCGAGAAGGATGTTGTCGAAGGCCAGAGAAAATACCAGTGTGACGATTCCGGTGAAGATGATGTCGAGCGATCGACGGACGGCGATCCAGCTGAACCCGCCGCCAATGAGCATCGACAATCCGGTGGCGAGCATCATGGCGAGTGGGAACGGTACGCCCAAGCGATCGCTGATGATCGCCGAGGCATAGGCTCCGACCCCGGCGAGCGCCCCGACCGCCAGGAAGAGCTGCCCAGTGCTGCCGAAGATCAGGTTAAACGCGATGGCGTAGCAGACGAAGAGCAACCCGGAGATCGCGACACTCATGTGGCTGCGCGAGTCGCCGATCCAGATCGGCAGGAGAGCCAAGACAATTCCCGCGACGGCGATAGAAGTGAGGGCCACCAGGTTCGACACTCGCCGATCCTTCCTACGTCCCCTCAGGACGCCGGAGGTTCCGGACACGGAGTTGACATCTTCAGTAGTCATGCGTGTTTACCGAAGAGTCCGGAGGGACGAAGCAGGATCGTGAAGGCTGCCGCGGCCAGCAGAATAATCGTCGTGATGTAGGAACCGATGTAAAACGAACTCATTGCATGGACTACGCCCAGGATGAGGCCGGCCAACATGGCGCCGCGAATACTGCCGAGACCTCCAACAACCGTGACTATGAGCGCCAGGATCGTGATCTCGAATCCAGCGCTGATCGGCACGGGGCTGGTCATCGATTGCATGACAACGACGAGGCCGACAAGAGCCCCGCTCAATGTGAAGATCAACGTGCGCGTCGTCGCCGGATTCACCCCGCACAGCTGGGCGCCTACCTCGTCCTGGATCACCGATCGCACAGCTCTGCCGGTAACGGTGGCTCGAAAGAAGAAGATGAGAGCGCCGCCCGTCAGGAGCGTGATCGCGGAAGCCAGGAGGCTGCCCGTGCGCATCGGCACGCCGAGTATCAAAACCGGATTCCCACCGATGCTCAAACTCAGAACCTCGATAGGGAAACGCCAGACGAGGAATCCATCGATGATGAAGGCGACGCCGATGGTCAGTATCAGGCTGAGGAGAACCCGAGCCTCGCCCTGTCTTCGATAAACGGGCTTCAGGATGGTGAGGTTGAGCGCCAATCCGATTCCGGCCGCGGTGAGGATGCCGAGCAACACGGCCAGACCGGCCGGCAGCCCCGATCTCATGCTGAATGACACGACAACGGCCGCGACAACGGCCATTGATCCGTATGCCAGGTTGAGCACTCCACCCAGGCCGTACATGATGGTGAGGCCCACACCCAGAATGCCGAACTGGAGGCCGAGCACGATTCCGTCGAGGATTGCCGCAGTCACGCGACTCCTAGGTAGGCGCGTCGGACGGTCGGGTTATCCCTCAGTTCGGCGGCCGAACCCTGGAGCTGTATCGCACCAGTCTCCATCACGTATCCTCGATCGGCGAGGCTGAGGACGAGCGGAACCTGCTGTTCGGCCACCAGGATCGTCATGCCCTGGGTACGCAGCGCGGCGAGCGACTCGTATGCCTGGGCGGCGAGTTTGGGAGCGAGACCCGCCGTGGGCTCGTCGAGGATGAGCAGGCGCGGACGAGACATCAGGGCGCGGCCGACCGCGAGCATCTGCTGCTCGCCGCCGCTCATCGTCCCCGCCGCTTGGCGACGGCGCTCCGCGAGCCGGGGGAAGAGATCGAACACCACCGACTGCTGGCCAGCTTCGGGTCGGTGGGGATACGCCCCGAGGCCGAGGTTCTCGGCGACAGTCATCTCCGGAAAGAGGTGTCGTCCCGCAGGCACGAACGAGATGCCTGCGCGTGCGATCTCGTGGATGGCGAGGTCGGTGATCGACCTGCCTTCATATCGCACCTCGCCTGCAGATACGGGAAGCAGTCCGCAGACGGCCTTCAAGAAGGTGGTCTTTCCCGCCCCGTTGGAGCCGATGATGGCGACAACCTCGCCTTCACGGACGTCGATCGACACGCCAAGAACGACGTCTTTGGAGTCGTACCCAGCCGAAAGATCTGAAATCTCAAGCATCCGGCAGCACTTCCTTCCCCAGATATGCTTCGATCACACCCGGGTCACGCATCACCGTCTCCGGGCGCCCATCGGCAAGCAGTTTCCCGAAATCCAGCACGACGACGCGCTCGGCGAGGTTCATCACCGCTTTCATCACATGTTCGACCCAGATGATCGTGACGCCCAGGCGGTCTCGGGCGCTTCGGATCATCTCGATCGACGCGTGGGTCTCTGTGGGGTTCAAGCCGGCCATCACTTCATCGAGAAGGAGCAGCCGTGGCCGGCCCGTTAGCGCTCTGGCGAAATCAACTTGGCGCTGTTCATGCAGGTTCAACTGATCCACCGCGAGCTTGCTCTTGTCCCGCAATCCCACAAAGTCGAGCATCGCACCGGCCTCGTCGTAGGCCTCGAACTCGGAAAATGTCTTCGCCTTCTTGCCGAACATGGCTCCAACCATCACGTTCTCTTCCACGGTGAGAGACGGGAAGACCCGTGGAGTTTGCAGCACCATCGCGACTCCGGACTGACGAATCCGATGCGTTGACATCTTGGTGATATCGACGTTCTCGAACTTGATCGCGCCACTCGTCAGTTTCAGCACCCCGATGATCGACTTGAGCAGTGTGCTTTTCCCCGCGCCGTTCGGGCCGACGATGGCGAGAATCTCGCCATCGTCGACCCCCAACGTCACCCCGTCAACGGCCGGGAGGCCGCCGAAGTGCTTGTGCACGTTCTCCAGATTAAGAATCGCCATCCACTGACTATGGGACGTACGGCTCAAGAGGCTCCGACAACAGAAGGAGTTCTGGATACCAGTTGGCCCCTGGACTGACACCTTCGGGCGGCTCCTGTTCACGGATCACCACGAACGTTGGCTGGGCGGCTGCGATCTCGCCCCATTCGGTCCAACTCAACGAGAATGAGTACCCCGGAATGTCGAAGGTGTTGGCGTGCAGGTACGCGGCCACGGCCACGGGGTCGTCGCCGACCTCGCCGACAGCCTCGGCGATCGCATGCACCATGCCGAATCCTGCAACAGCGTCGTCCTCCATGAATGTGTTCTCGGAGAACGCGAGGTATCTGCGAGCGAGATCCTGGTATTCGGCGCTGTCATAGTCGACGCAAGCGAAGTCCGCGTATCGATCAAACGCTTGGTCGCCGACCGCACCCACAATCAACCCCAAAGGGTTCCATGAACCGGTGACCGCTAGATCCATCCCGAAATCGCCGGTTTGCTTTGTGATCGACACGCCTCCCGGCGGGTGACCCGTGGCAACGATGATCTCGGCCCCGAAATCGTCGAGTCGCCTGAGATAGGCCGCGAAGTCCTTCTCGGACACCGGCGCCACCTCAATCTGGAGTTCGACTCCCTCAAGACCGGCGAATTCGTTCTCAAGTGCCGACTTCACGGCTTGTCCCCACGCGTAGTCGGCGATGATGGCGCCGACCTTCGTGACCCCGGTGCTCACGACATACTGAGCCACGGGACCGGCGACCATGGGTGCAGCAGGTAGGCAGGTACGGAACGTATAGCGGCTCTCGGTCGTGAGGATAGCGTCGGAGCCGGCCTTGACAAGGAAGAGCGGAACCTTTAGCTCTTCGGCGACTCGCGCCGTCGCTAGACCGACATCGCTCGAGATCACACCGCCGGCGGCAACAACGCCATCTTCGATGAGCCGTTCGAGACCTTTCACCCCTTCCTCAGGATTCGACTGGTCGTCGCGTTCGATCAGCTCGAGCATTCGTCCATCCACGCCCCCGGCCGCGTTGATCTCTTTCACGGCGAGCCGCATTCCGTCGCGGACCGATATGCCCCAAGGCGCGAAGGTCGCGGTCAGCGAAGTGAGGAGACCGATCTTGATCGGCTCGGTACTCACCGGGGTTGCGGCGGTAGTCGGGGTTGCGGCGGTAGTCGGGGTTGCGGCAGGGGCTGTGGTGGTCGTTTCCGCCGCGCCGGTTGTGGTGTCGGCGGGTTCGTCTGTCCCGCCGCATGCACTGAGCACGAGCGCCAGTGCCAAGGTAAGGCTCACGATGATTGGCCGGTAACGCTTCATGATTGATGTCTCCTTTTCGCAGATGAATGCTTCGTCGATGTGCTAGCGAGGCCCAGTCTCTGTTGTCGGACATTTGGAAACCGACTGGCCGGTATGTGAATCCACCGTAGCAGTCGCGTCCAAACGATGCAAGGGCGACGGAAGTTCACTGTGAACTGCTGACCACTCGCCGTCACAGAGAGACGCCCGTGACGCGACCGTATGGCCTCAGTGACATCACTTGATGAAGAAGCGTTGTGCCTTCAACTCGAAGCGCGGGAGAGTGCCTCGCGGCGCCATTTCGATCTCCGGTCGCAACCCCAGCGAGGATTCGAATGCCGCTCTCACGGCACGCACAGTGTCCTCACCGCTGGCGCCGTCGCGGCACTCGATCTCGATGAGGATCACCGCCGTCGAGTGACGCCGCGTGATCGTGACCCGGAACTCGTCGATCGTGTCGTGAAGCAGCAGTAGGTTCTCCACCGCAGCCGGGTAGATATTCACACCGCGGACGACAACCATGTCGTCGGCTCTCCCAATGACTCCTCCCGCGAAGCGCGTGAAGGTCCGCCCACACGCGCACGGAGCGTTGTCGATCCGTACGATATCACCGGTACGATATCGGATCACAGGGAACGCGACTCGACCCAAGTTTGTGATGACGAGTTCACCTTCATCGCCGGGCGAGACCGCCCGTCCGCTGGCGGGATCGACCACTTCGACGATGAACTCGCTGTCGATCGCATGGGTCCCCCCGGGTTGGGCCTGACACTCGAAACTGTGGGCCCCCACCTCCGAAGCCCCGGCGTGGTCATAGCACTTCGCCCCCCATGCGTCCTCGATCCGGGCCTTTGTGGCAGGAACGTTGGCGCCGGGCTCCCCGGCATGCACCGTGATCCGCATCGGGATCGCCGACAGGTCGAAACCCTCTTCATCCGCGACTTCAACCAGTCGCAGTGCGTAGGTTGGGGTGCAGCACATTGCAGTGACCCCGTGGTCCGCCATGAGCTGGAGGCGCTGTGCCGAGGTGCGACCCCCTCCAGGGACCATCAAGGCGCCGATCTTCTCGGCGCCCCCGACGGCTGCCCAGAACCCGATGAATGGACCGAAAGAGAAGGGTACGAAGAACCGGTCCTCAGCAGTAAGCCCGGCGCCCGCAAGCACGAACCCCCAGCATCGACCCCACCAGTCCCAGCTCTGTGGTGTGTCGAAGACCCGCAGGGGTGAACCCGTGGTTCCCGATGTCTGGTGAATCCGTGTGTAAGCCGCCTCGGGGAAGGTGCAGTTGGTGCTCATCGGTCCCTCATCTTGCGCTGCGAGGAGTTCGGCCTTCGTGGTGAACGGCAAGCCGACGAGATCCTCAAGCGTGCGCACGTCCTGTGGTGCAGCGCCCGCAGCATCAAGCTTGTCGGAAACGAAACGATTGCTGCCGTACGTTTCTCTCACCACCGCGGCGAGCTTCGCCTCCTGAAGCTTGACCAGTCGCTCCCTCGGAAGCGTCTCAATCTCATGGTCGAAGAACGTGACATCCATGCGAGCAGTCTGCATCACCGGCCCCAAAATATGCAAACCGGAAAAAGTTCACGGTTTCGTGTTCGCTGGGCGAAGTGAGGCACTCGGGCTCACCATTAGCAGCTTGTGGCGTAGCAGCTTCTGACTGTGAACTGAAAACTACTTCCTAGCCCGAGCTTCCTCCCGTCAGAACTCGATAACTTGGCGAAGTGCCTCACCATCGGCGAGACGATCGAGAGCAAGGTTGATGTCGTCCAGCGCGATGCGGTGCGAGATGAGCTTGTCGGCGGGTAAGCGACCCTCCCGGTACAGCTCGATGAAGCGCGGGACATCGCGCGAGGTGACGCACGATCCGAGGTAGCTGCCTCGGATCGTCACACCGTTGGCGACCAGGGGCGCAAGCTCGAGGTCGTGAGAGACTGCCGGTCCGGGAAGGCCGAGCGTGGTCACTGTGCCGCCCCGCCTCACAAGCCTCATCGCCAGATCGAAGCCCTCCAAGGTGCCAGAGGCTTCGATGGCATGATCGACGCCTCCTGCCGTCAGGTCGGTAACGCGGACCGCTGTCTGTTCATCTGCCACCAGCACGTCGGTCGCCCCGAGTGAGGCGGCCAAGGCGAGCTTTGCTTCGAGCCGGTCGATCGCTACGATCCGCTCCGCGCCGGCGACCCTGGCACCGAGGATGGCCGAGAGCCCAACAGCGCCTAAGCCCACGACCGCCGCGGAGCCGTGCTCACCGACCCCGGTTGTATTGAGCGCGGTCCCCGCGCCGCAGAGCACGGCGCATCCGAAGATGCAGGTGTCTCGCGCCGCGAGACCCGGCGGCACCTTCACAGCGGAGGCTTCGGACACGAGCGTGTACTCGGCGAAGGCCGCCACTCCCATGTGATGGTGGAGCTTTTCGCCGTGGTGGGTAAGGCGAGTACCTCCGGTGAGCAGCTCACCCTTCTGGTTTGCCGTCGCACCGACATCGCACAACCACGCCTCACCACCACGGCACCGGACGCATTCGCCGCACTGAGGCAGGTAGACAAGCACGACGTCATCCTCGGGTGCGAAGCTTGTTACACCGGGTCCGACCGCGGCGACCTTTCCTGCGGCCTCGTGGCCGATCACCATCGGGAGCGGCCACACGCGCGCACCTGTGACCACAGAGAGATCGGACCGGCACAGGCTGGCGGCGCCTACTTCGACGAGCAACTCACCCAATCCCGGATCGGGCAGTTCGAGTTCGACGATCTTGAGGGGGCGGGACTCGACATAGGGTCGAGGAAGACCGCGCTCGCGCAGCACTGCGCCTCGAAAGTTGGTCATAGCATGGATACTGAGTTGTGAACAAGGCGCATCGCCAGTCAGTCTGGCACACAAGCCCCGCCACCGTAAGAAGATCGGGCTCATAACCCGGTTCTCGGCCTCGAGCCAGCCGCTTCGCCCCCGTCGTCGTGCGCCTATTGGCTAGGCGCGGAGCTTGAATCGCTGGATCTTGCCGGTCGCGGTCTTCGACAGGTCAGCGACGAACTCGATCCAGCGGGGGTACTTGTAGGGAGCAAGATCCTTCCTGCACAGAGCCCGCAGCTCCGCCTTCAGGTCCTCACCTTCCGCCGAGGAATCGGTGAGGACAACGAACGCGGCCGGCTTCACAAGACCAGCGTCGTCCTCGCGGCCGACGATCGCCGCCTCAAGAACAAGCGGATGCTCCATGAGTTTCGCCTCAATCTCGAACGGTGAGGTCCAGATCCCTCCGACCTTCATCATGTCGTCGCTTCGGCCCTGGTAGTAGAAGTACCCCTCTTCGTCACGGAGGTAGGTGTCGCCAGTGTCCAGCCAGCCATCAGCGAGCATCGTCGCTGCCGTCTTCTCAGGATTGTTCCAGTACGCCCTTGCCGTCGATTCGCCGCGATCAAGAAGACGTCCCGCCTCCCCGACGGCTACATCGTTGCCATCGTCATCGACGATCCGGGCGTCGTACCCATGAACAGGTTTGCCCGTTGCGCCCGGCCGAATGTCTCCCGGCAGGTTTGAGATGAAGATGTGAAGGAGCTCCGTCGACCCGATTCCATCAATGATGTCGAGCCCCGTGTGTTCCTTCCAGCGCCGAAGAATGTCCGGTGGCAGAGCCTCGCCGGCCGAGACGCACAAACGCACGGACGACGTGTCGGGCTCGAGCTCGTCGAATGCGGCGAGTTGTGCCGCATAGAGCGTTGGCACGCCAAAATACAGGGTCGGCTCAAGTCGTCCGATGATGTCAAAGGTGGTTTCAGGAGTTGGGCGACCGTCAAAGAGGATTGCTGTTCCACCGACCCACAGAGGGAACGTCATGCCGTTGCCGAGGCCGTATGCGAAGAACAGCTTTGCGGCGGAGAAGAAGACATCGTCCTCCATGGCGCCCAGGGTTTCGACGCCGTAACGCTGGGAGGCCACCACCATGTCGCGATGGCGATGGATCGCGCCTTTCGGGTCACCCGTCGACCCTGACGAATACAGCCAGAAGCAGTCATCAAGAGCTGCCGTGGCGACAGCCTCCAGGTTCGGCGAGGCCTCCTCGAGAAGGGAACGGATCGTCGTCCCCTCCCCCTCCGTTGGGATACGGTGCGCCGGACCCGGCGACACGGCGCCCAGCGCCGGAATCACTGCCTCGTCATACTCTGGGGACCATATGAGCGCGGTCGCCTGCGAGTCCGCGATGATGAACTCGTAGTCCTTCGCCCGCAGAAGCGTGTTGAGGGGAACGGGGATGAATCCCGCCTTGATCGCGCCCCAGAACAGGTAGTAGAAAACGGGGTCATCCTTGACCACCATGAGGATCCGGTCCCCTTTTTCGAGGCCCATACCTCGGAGGGCGTTCCCGGCCCGGTTCACTCGGTCCACGAGGTCCCCGTAGGTGACCTCTTCGCCGGAGGTCGTCCGAATGGCGATGTTCCCTGCCCGACCCTCTGTGATGTGCCGATCGACGAAGGGAACTGCGACGTTGAAGACCGGAGTGAAGGTCAGTTCCTCCGCCGTCACTGTCACGTTGTGGTCCATCGCATCTCCGTTTCCGTCTGCTCTGCATGCCGGTAATGCCGTTCGGCATCATAGCAACACTCCCCCTGGCGCGGTCACCCAAGATCTGCTCACCCACCCAACAACGTCGGACTTGCCCGCTGGTAAGATCGCAGCCATGAACGTGGACTTCCGCACCCATCCAGATCGCTACAGGCACTGGAAGCTGACCGTTCAGGGCAATGTTGCCCGTCTCGGCATGGATGTCGACGAAGCAGGGGGGCTCGGCCCGTGGGAGCTGAAGATGAATTCCTACGACCTCGGCGTCGACATCGAACTCTACGACGCAGTACAGCGACTCCGCTTCGAGCACCCCGAGGTGAAAGTCGTCGTGATCGAATCGCTCAAGGAACGCATCTTCTGCGCGGGGGCGAACATTCGGATGCTCGGCAGCTCCACGCATCCTGAGAAGGTGAATTTCTGCAAGTTCACGAACGAAACTCGAAACGGTATCGAGGACGCAAGCAACAACTCGGGCCAGCGCTACGTTGCCGCCCTCAGAGGCAACGCCGCCGGAGGTGGATACGAGCTCGCCCTCGCCACCGATTACATCATCCTTGTCGATGACGGCAGTGCCACCGTCGCTCTTCCAGAGGTGCCGCTTCTCGCTGTGTTGCCCGGAACGGGTGGCCTCACCCGACTGGTTGACAAACGATTCGTTCGCCGTGACCGTGCTGATGTGTTCTGCACCGTCGAGGAGGGAATCAAGGGCCAGCGTGCCGTCGAGTGGCGTCTTGTCGACGAGATCATCCCCACCTCACGATTCGCCGAGTTGGTCGACGAACGCCTTGCAGAGATGACGACAACAAGCGACCGCCCCTCTCATGGTCCCGGTATCGAGCTGACGCCGCTGGCGCGAGAAATAGCCGAAGACGCGATCGTATACCCCCACCTCCGCATCGACCTCGACCACGGAGCGGGTATCGCGACCCTGATCGTCTCCGGCCCAGGCGAAGCGCCACCCGCAGACCCCGAAGCGGTCGTTGCCCTGGGTGCGGCGTTCTGGCCTCTGGCGATGACCCGAGCCCTCGACGACGCCATCCTGCACCTGCGCACCAACGAGAGGGAGATCGGCACCTGGCTGCTCAAGACCGAGGGCGACGCCGACCTGGTCGCTGCACACGACGACTTCCTTCTGAAACATGTCGATCACTGGGCCGTGCGGGAGATCGTTCTGTACCTGAAACGGACACTGCGGCGGCTCGACGCGACATCCCGATCGACGTTCGCTCTCATCGAACCGGGAAGCTGCTTCGTCGGCGGCCTCGCCGAGCTTGCTCTCTCCGCGGACCGTTGTTACATGCTCGAAGGAACGTTCGAGGGTTCCGATCTGCCCGCACCGAAGTTCCGCCTCACCGCAATGAACGTCGGTCCGCTCACGATGGACAACCACCTCACCAGGCTCGCCACCCGCTTCTGGGGACGCGACGAGACTCGTGAGCAGGCCGAAGCACTATTGGGAAAGGACCTCAGCGCCGTGGAGGCGCTCGACGCGGAGCTCATCACTTTCGCCTACGACGAACTCGACTGGGACGACGAGCTGCGGACCTCGCTCGAGGAGCGGGCGTCGTTCTCGCCTGATGCTCTCACCGGTATGGAGGCGAACCTCCGCTTTCCCGGGCCTGAGACCTTGGAGACGAAGATATTTGGCAGGCTCACCGCCTGGCAGAACTGGATATTCACACGACCCAATGCTTCGGGTCCGGACGGCGCCCTCCAGCGCTACGGCACAGGGCTCCGGCCCAAGTTTGGTCGCAAACGAACCTGAGGGAGAGCTCCAACCATGGCTGCTGACACTGTCGACTACTCGACGCTGATACCGAACAACGTCGGGCTTGCCGACGACCAGAAGCTCCTGCGAGCGCTCGAGAAGTGGTATCCGAAGTACCTCGAATGGTGGTCCGACATGGGACCGACCGGCTTCATCGCCGAGACGCCATTCCAGGAAGCCGAGATATGGCTGCGCACCGCGGTAAGCGTGGAGAAAGGCGGCTGGGCAAAGTTCGACTATGTAAAAATGCCTGAATATCGCTGGGGAATTCTCCTGGCACCACCGGAGGAAGGACGCACAATTCCTTTCGGTGAGCACAAGGGGGAACCGGCCTGGCAGGAGGTTCCCGGGGCGTACCGCGCCATGTTTCGGCGCCTCATTGTCATTCAGGGCGACACCGAGCCAGCGTCCGTCGAGCAGCAGCGCTTCCTCGGAAGTACAGCTCCGTCGTTCTACGACATGCGCAACCTCTTCCAGGTCAACGTCGAGGAGGGTCGGCATCTCTGGGCGATGGTCTACCTCCTCCAACGATACTTCGGACGGGATGGCCGTGAGGAAGCCGAGGAGTTGCTACGCCGCCGTTCCGGCGACCCCGACCGTCCCCGGATGCTCGGAGCCTTCAACGAGGAGACACCGGACTGGCTGTCGTTTTTCCTGTTCACCTACTTCACCGACCGCGACGGAAAAATGCAGCTCGAGGCGCTCGCCCAGTCCGGCTTCGACCCACTCTCGCGCACCTGTCGTTTCATGCTTGCCGAAGAAGCTCACCATATGTTCGTGGGAGCCACAGGCGTTGGCCGCATCGTGAATCGAACCGTGGAGGCAATGCGAGATGCTGGCATCGACGACCCACACGACACGGAGCGTATTCGGTCGCTCGGGGTCATCGACCTGCCACTCATTCTGCGCAAGCTCAATTTCCACTTCTCCCTCACGCTCGACCTCTTCGGTGCGGAGGAGTCGACGAACGCAGCAAGCGCGTTCCACTCCGGGGTGAAGGGCCGCTATCACGAGACTTCGATAGATGATGACCACCAGCTTGTCGGATCCACGTACCCGGTCACAAAACATGTCGAAGGCGAATTCCGCACGGTCGAGGTGCCTGCCCTCAACGCGCTCAACGCCAGGCTTCGGGACGACTATGTCGAGGACTGCGCAGGCGGCCTGAGGCGATGGAATCGCTACATCTCGGAAGCCGGCATCGACTTCGAACTCAGGCTCCCCCACATCGCGTTCCACCGTGAGGTCGGGGAATTCGCCAGCCTCCACGTGACCCCCGAAGGCGAGTTCCTGGACGCCGCCACGTGGAATTCGCGACGCGCTTCGTACCTTCCGGTCGAGGACGACAAGATATTCATCGAGGAACTCATGCAGCAGGTGACGACGCCGGGTGAGTTCGCCTCGTGGATCGCCCCTCCGAAAAAGGGTATCGGCGGGAAACCGGTCGAGTTCGAGTACGTGCAAATCCCAGGCACCGTATGAGGCTGCCGCTCTGGTTTGTGTCGCCGATCTGTACTCGCCGGGCGCCAGGTTCCGCTCCGCTACGATGACGCAACGCATTTCGGGAGAGTTGATGGAACCGGTGACACTAACAGTGAACGGCGCGACCAGGCGCCTCTTCGTCCCTCCCCAACGCACCCTGCTCGAAACCGTGCGTGAAGACCTCGGGCTTACCGGAACCAAACACGGCTGTGAGCTGGGGGAGTGTGGCGCCTGCACGGTGCTCATCGACGGCGTGCCGATCCTCTCCTGCCTCACGCTGACCGTCAACGCAACCGATTGCGAGATTGTCACCATCGAAGGGATCGGCTCGATGACCGAGCCCCACCCTCTGCAACGCTCCTTCGGCGAACACGGCGCGGCACAGTGTGGGTACTGCACACCCGCAATGATCCTCACCGCGAAAGCACTGCTCGACCGTGACCCCAACCCGTCCGAGGAGACAATCGCGGAGGCGATCGCGGGGAACATGTGCCGATGCACCGGATACCTGTCCATTCTCAGCGCAGTCGCCGCTGTGACTGAGGAGAATCAGTGAGAAGCGAGCCACACCTCGGAATCGTCGGCCGTGCGGCTCCCCGTGTCGACGCGCTGGCCCAGGCCACGGGCAGGGTGAAGTACCTCGATGACCTCTCATATTCAGGGATGCTTCATGGCAAGATCCTCCGCTCCACCGAGGCACATGCCCGAATCGTCGCCGTCGACACCTCCGCAGCCAAGGCGCTACCCGGCGTCCATGGGATTCTCACCGGTGAAGATCTTCCGGTGGCCTTCGGACTGCTCCCGGTGAGCCAGGATGAGCACGCCCTGGCAGTCGATAAGGTTCGCCACATCGGCGATCCCATCGCCGCAGTCGCCGCCGAACATCCAGACATCGCTCAACGGGCCATGGAACTCATCGAAGTCACGTACGAGTCCCTGCCGGTTGTCACCACGATGACAGAAGCCGTCGAGACCACGGAGGAACCCATTCACGGCGACGGGCCAAGAAACAACCGTGACAGGGAGATATCACTCGAGTTCGGCGATGTCGATGCCGGCTTCGACATCGCATACCACATACGAGAGGATGTGTTTTTCTACCAGGGAAACAACCACGCCGCCCTCGAAGCTCACGGGGCACTTGGAGTCGTCGAAGACGATGGGCGCCTCCACGTCTTCTCCTCCACCCAGGTCCCCCACTATCTTCACAGGATCCTTGCCAAGGTTCTCGAGATGCCTGAGAGCCGAATCCGCGTGACGGCCACTCCCACGGGCGGCGGCTTCGGAGCGAAGACTGACGTGTTCTCCCATGAGCTCGTCGCTGGGCAGATGGCACTGATCACCGGCCGTCCAGTGAAGTTCGTACTCACCAGGGAGGAGGTCTTCTACGCCCACCGCGGCCGCCATCCGGTGCTCATGTGGGTAAAGACCGGCTTCACGTCCGACGGACGCATCACCGCCATGTCGTTCAGGACGTTCATCGACGGTGGCGCATACGGCAGCTACGGGGCAGCTTCCCTGCTCTACACCGGACAGCTACAGACCATCACCTACCGCATCCCTGCCTACCGATTCGAGGGGGTTCGGCTGTTCACGAACAAACCAGCGTGTGGTCCGAAACGAGGTCACGGAACCCCTCAACCCCGGTTTGGCCTCGAGGTACACCTCGACAAGGCAGCGGATGACCTGGGCCTCGATCCGGTGACCATCCGGAAACGGAACCTCGTGTCACCGAACACCGTCACCGTGAACCACCTCCGGATCACGAGCTGCGGTCTGACAGAGTGCATTGATCGCGTGGTCGCAGATTCGGGGTATCTCGACAAGCGCCGCCATCTCCCCCAGGGCCACGGCATTGGCTTTGCGATTGGGGCCTACATGTCTGGAGCTGGGCTGCCCATCTACTTCAACGACATGCCCCAGTCCGAAGTGATGATCAAGGTCGACCGTGGCGGCGGTGTGACCGTCTACTCGATGGCCGCCGACTGCGGGCAAGGGTCGACGACCATGCTCGCCACGGTCGTGGGTGAAGCGCTCGGGCTCGACCCCTCGGACCTGGTTGTCATCACCGCCGACACGGACCTCACGCCAGTCGACCTCGGGTCGTACTCCAGCCGCGTAACCTTCATGGCCGGCAACGCAGCCCTCGAAGCCGCTCTCAAGCTCACCGACCTTGTTCTCACCGCCATTGCGGACGAACTCGACATCGATCAGGACGCCGTGGAGATCGGCCATGGCGTGGTTGTTGCGGGTGATCGTGAGATCCCATGGGCAGAAGCCGCACGCATCGCCGAGGCAAGATGGGGTCTCCTCGTGACGACGGGAACCTACAAACCCCCGAAGGACATCAAGGGTGACTATCGGGGCGCAGGTGTCGGGCCGTCACCTGCGTATTCGTACTCGGCATGCGTCGCAGACGTCAAGTGCGATCCGGAGACCGGACACGTATCGGTTGAGAGAGTGTGGCTCGCCCACGATGTCGGTCGGGCTATCAACCCCCTGCTTGTCCGCGGCCAGATCGAAGGAAGCGTCCATATGGCTCTCGGAGAGGTCCTCATGGAGGAACAGACCTTCCGGGGAGCGTTGCACAGCGGCCCGTCGCTGCTGGACTACAAGATCCCCACCGTTCTTGAGATGCCCCGTGTCGAGTCCATCATCGTTGAATCCATCGATGCAGAGGGTCCTTTCGGCGCAAAGGAGGTTGGCCAGGGCCCGCTCCTGCCGGTTATCCCAGCGGTGGTAAACGCCGTCCACGACGCCCTCGGTATCCGGTTGGACGCGATCCCGCTCCGGCCGGACAAGGTTCTCGCCGCTCTTGACGACCTGGAGCGGGGCGGGCCGGGCCGTTACGGGCCGACGGATCTCCCCGACTACACGTTTCGCTCACCGCTGCGGGTTGATCCACCACCGGAAGCGGTAACGGTCTGATGCTAAGACTCCCGCCCTTGCGCTATGAGGCGCCGTCGACGCTCGAGGAAGCAGTAGCGCTGCTCGCTGAGGATGGCGCTCTCCTCGCTGCCGGCGGCAGCGACCTTGTTCCGAATCTCAAGCGCCGTCAGTACCCGACAGCTCGAACCATCGTCTCCCTTCGTCGGGTCGCCGACCTGGTCGGGATTCGTGTCGAGAGCGATGGGACCATCCGGATTGCCGCGCTCACGACACTGGCGACGGTTGTCGAAGATTCACGGCTTCCCAAGGTGTTGCGGGAAGCAGCCGGGGCAGTGGCTTCTCCGCAGATCCGCAACCAGGGCACGGTGGGAGGAAACCTCTGCGTTGACACGCGCTGCGACTGGTTGAACGTTCCCGACACTTGGCGCCAAGCCGCCGAGCCGTGCCTCAAAGCCGGTGGGGAGATGTGCTGGGTCGCTCCGGCGAAGAAGGACTGCTGGGCCGTAAGCAGCTCCGACCTCGCTCCGGTGATGGTCGCATTGGGCGCCGAGGTGCAGCTCATCGGTCCCGACGGGCGGCGCTCCATCCCCATCGAGCAGCTGTACCGGAACGACGGCATGGCCTACCTCACCAAGACAACTGAGGAGATCCTCACCGAGGTGGTTATCGGACCCCACGCCGGTCTGCGAGCCACCTACCGCAAACTGCGGCGTCGGGGGAGTATCGACTTCCCCATCCTGGGAGTCGCCGCTGCTGTTCGACTGGATGACGCCGACATCTGCACCGAGGCCCGCATCGTTCTCGGCGCAGTCGCTTCCGCCCCTCTGCGGGTTCCAACTTCCGAGGAAGTGCTGGTGGGGCGGACATACAACGCGGAAACGATCGCTGAGGCTGCTGAGGCCGCGAGAAAGCTCGCCAGACCCCTCAACAACACAGACCTCACCTCCCGCTATCGGACGCGAATGATCCCGGTCTTCGTAAGGCGTGCCCTTGAGGAGCTTGGCTGACAGATTGCTCGCTGCGCTTCGCGGTCCTTGGACGAGAGAGCAAGAATATATCGTGCTTCGCAGTACGCGTGACACAGCACGACGTCCGAATTCCGACCTCGCCCGCCGAGTTCAAGGATGCCTACCATGTGCACAATACGCCGAAAGACAACCGATTGAAAGCCAATTGAGCCTCCAACAAGCCCAGGGCGCACCGCAAGGGCGTTCAGCTACCTGGTGGTTCATAATGCGTGACCGGAACACGAGATAGGAGCCGGGATGAAACCCCGTACCAACAGATACTCCTGGCGCATGGTGGCGCCCGGCCAGCCGCTCGAGCGGTTCCCCGACGCAGGGCGAACACCCCAGGCCGACGAAGTACTCGTCGAGGTGGCCGGCTGCGGCCTCTGCCACACCGACCTCGGATTCATCGACGGTACGGTCAGAACCCGCTCGAAGCTCCCCCTCGTGCTCGGCCACGAGATCAGTGGCCGGGTCACAGAAGCAGGAGAGGGCGCTGAATCCTGGATCGGAAGGGATGTCCTCGTTGCTGCAGTCATTGCGTGCGGGCACTGCGACCTGTGCAACGCCGGCAGGGGCAATGTTTGTGTCAACCAGAAGATGCCGGGGAACGATCTCGATGGCGGTTTTGCCACGCATGTGACCGTACCGGCCGCCGGCCTCTTCCCCATCCAGAACCTCCCCGACCGGTACGAGCTCGCCGACCTGTGCGTCATCGCCGATGCCGTCACGACACCGCTCCAAGCTGTCAGACGTGCCGAGGTGCGCGAGGGTGACTTCGTGGTGGTGGTCGGAGCAGGCGGCATCGGTGCCTACGCCGTGCAAATCGCTGCCGCGAGCGGAGCCACCGTGCTCGCAGTCGACATCGACGACGACCGCCTCTCTCTGCTTCGTGAACACGGAGCATCCGCGACCGTCAACGCAAGAGACCGCTCAGCTCGCGATATCCGAGACTCGGTCAGGGAGTACGCGGCATCGTCCGACATATCGCGTACTGGCTGGAAGATCTTCGAGTGCTCCGGAACTCCCATGGGTCAGGAGACTGCGTACGGAATGCTCGGTCCGGCCGCAATCCTCGCGGTGGTCGGATTCACGATGGAGAAGGTGACCATCAGGCTGTCGAACCTGATGGCATTTGACGCGACTGCTTTCGGGAGTTGGGGCTGCCCTCCCGAGCGATACCCGGAGGCCATTCAGTTGGTCACGTCAGGAAAGGTCGATCTTGCGCCATTCATACGCAAGGCCCCGATGGCCAACATCGATCAGGCTCTCGAAGAAGCACACCGGCGTGGAAGCGCCAAACGAACGATCCTCATCCCATGAAAGGTAAAACGCTGTGAAGTTTGTAAACCACGACCTGGTCCCCGACCACGAATATACGGAGATCCTCTACGAGGAGCGACGAATCCTCGACACCAGCGGCGAACCTGTTGCGGGACTTCACGCGGTGTGGATCACCCTGGACAATCCGGAGCAGCTCAACTCCTACACGACCAAGGCGGTCAAAGAAGTCATCCTGGCCTTCCGACGTGCCTCCGTCGATCGCGCCGCGGTGGCTGTTGTCTTCACCGGGACGGGTGATCGGTCGTTCTGCACGGGAGGAAACACCGAGGAGTACTCGGAGTACTACGCGGGCAGGCCGGGCGAGTATCGCCAGTACATGCGCCTGTTCAACGACATGGTCTCGGCGATTCTCATGTGTGACAAACCGGTGGTCAACAGGGTGAACGGCATGCGAATCGGCGGTGGGCAGGAGATCGGGATGGCATGCGACTTCTCGCTTGCGTCCGACCTTGCACGGTTCGGCCAGGCAGGACCGAAACACGGCTCCGCTCCGGATGGCGGTTCAACAGACTTCCTCGACCTGTACGTCGGATGGGGCGAAGCAATGGCAAGCTGTGTCCTGTGCGAGCCCTGGAGCGCCCATGAGGCACTGCGCCTCGGCCTTGTCAACGACATCTTTCCCGTGCTGAAAGTCGACGGAGCATTCATTCCCAATCCCCTCGTGATCACGGACCGCTACCTGGATGAGTGGGGCAAGATCGTGCACGGCAAGCCGAAGGAGGGCGACGAGCTCGTGGCCGCAAAGGCCATGTTGAGGTCCGGCGTCACAGACTTCTCGATGCTCGACGCCGGTGTCGATGCGATGCTCACCAAGATCCTGTACACGATGCCCGATTGCACGCTGAAGACAACAGAGTCCGTTCGCAAAAAGAAGCTCGAGCATTGGGACAAGAACAAGGAATCGAACAGGGCATGGCTCTCGCTCAACATGATGACCGAGGCCAAGGCAGGCTTCCAGGCGTTCCACAGAGGTTCAAGAGAGGTCGGAAGAGAGGTTGACTTCATCGACCTCAGGCGAAGGCTCGCTGCAGGTGAAACATGGGGCGACGATCTCATTGAGGCAGTGTCACCACAGTACAAGTCAGACGAATGACCAGCACCTGGGTTCATCACGAAGCCTCGCCCGATGGCGCGGTTCACACGGTCACACTCGACAAGGCCCCCGGGAATGTCATCGATATCGCCCTGTGTGGCCAGCTTCTCGAGGCCATCGAGACTGCTGCCGAGGCAGACGATGGCAAGGTCCTCGTTCTGCGCGGAGCAGGCAGACACTTCTCGTTTGGCGCCAGTGTCGAAGAGCATCTCCCTGACAAGGCACCAGAGATGCTTGCCGCGCTTGGCGCAGTGATCCGGGCCCTCGTCGGTTTCCCCTACCCGACAGTTGCTGGAGTTCAAGGCAGCTGTCTCGGAGGTGGACTCGAACTCGTGCTCGCCTGCGGCATCGTCATCGCAGAGGAGGGAGCGACGCTGGCCTGCCCCGAGATTCAGCTCGGCGTCTTTCCACCCGCAGCAACCGCTCTTCTCACCGGCAGAGTTGCTGAGGACGTGCTCCTGACAGGCCGCAGCCTGACGGCCAAGGAAGCCAGACGGATGGGTATCGTCAACGCGCTCGCGCTCGATGGAGACCTGGATACGGCACTCGAGTCGTTCGTCAACACGCACTTCGTTCCTCGGTCGGCGCTGTCGCTTCGTTTGGCAACCAGGGCCATCAGAGAACCGAGGCGAGTCGAGGTCGAACAGCGCCTCGCGGAGACAGAGCGCCTCTACCTCGAAGAGCTGCTCGCGACCCACGACGGTGTCGAGGGCATCACGGCGTTCATCGAGAAACGCCCCCCCGAATGGAGGAACGCCTAGTGTTCCGGGTCGGAGGTGCGTTGGCAATATGCGGCGAGGTCGTCGAGCCGCTTTGTGATTCGGCGCTTCGCGGAGGAGGAAGTTGAATATCGCGCCTGAGCCGCAGCTTTCTACGATCGATCCGTTTCGGCGTCTCCTGACTCGTTGGCGGGAGGACCCGTTGGGCACCTACCGGACCTGGTTCCTCTGGGAAGAACGGCTGAAAAACTTCCGCTCCATTCGACAGGGCATTTCGGTGGTAGTAGCAGAGATCGAGGCGGGTACCTTCGGAAACGTGTACAAGGGTTCTTCGCTCGAAACGGTCGTAAAGTCCATCGCGGAACAGAGGCAGATCTTCCGAGGCGCCGACCACGCCTTCCTCTGGAAGCCGAAGCTACGTATCCCCGACATCTACGAGAGCCCCGAGAACCAGCTCGCTTTCGGCCGTTTCCTCCAGACGTGCGTCGGCTGTTCCGGTGAGGAGTCGGAGATCGTTGAAGCCATCCAGACCTTGGACCGCGTAGCAATCAAAGGTCTCGGGCCCGCCGCCGCCAATATCCTTTACTTTCTTCACCCAACCGTGGTTCCTCCCTCGAACACCAAAATCGTCAAGGGCTACAACGCCGTAACCGGGGCGAAAGTGAAGTTGGGTCGGTGGGACGGGTATCTGGCAATGCGTCGCGGGATTCTGGAGTTGAACTCGAAGTACAGAGACCTTTTTTCCAACGACCTTGGAGCGATTGCGGGCCTCCTGTTCGATGTCGGCTCCGGGAGGTACCCGGCTCCGCCCCGCGAGTCGGATGACGCAGCCCTTGCGCGATGGGAGACGGATCTCGCCGAGGTTCGTGCCGAGTCCGACCGCGCCGACCGAGCAATTCAGGCAGCGCAGGACCAGGACCACACCCACACTGAGATTCAGGGTTGGCTGCGGGATCTGGGGTTCGCGGTGGGATTCGACGTGTGGATCGCAAGCAACGACGTCAACCGACCCTACCGCGACGGGCGTCTGTCTGATGGCTGCCTTGATGGGCTCCCGGAAAGCTTGAAGAAGAACCCGTCATTCGACGCAATCCGGTTGATCGACGTGCTCTGGGTCGATTCGACCGCCGATCGCGTGGTGGCAGCCTTCGAAGTCGAGCATACGACATCGATCTACTCCGGGATCCTACGAATGTCGGACCTTGCGCTCGGTCTGGAACACGATGAGTTGTCGCTATTCCTGGTCGCCCCGGACGCCCGCGAGGCTGACATCTGGGAACAGTTGAAGCGTCCTGCCTTCAGTCGAGTGGCCAATCTGCTGGACGTTCACTTTATTGCCTACAGCGAGCTCACGAAAAACCGCGAGGCCATCGCGCGATTCGGACAGGGTATGAAGCCGATCGAGGCCATCGCCCGGAGGCCTTGGTAAGAGACAAGCTTCCTCGAAAAAGGGCGACACCCGCGGTGCTCGCGGATTCCGAGTCGATTGCGGCATCGGGGTATGGATTCGACGCTGTGCCGGTTCGATGGACCCAGGCTCGATGGACCCAGGGGTTCCCTCATGTGTCGAGCGGCACAGTCCCGACTTTGACGTCCGGTTCGTTTCCAATGGCTTCGCCAGTATCAGTTCGGATCTGGACGGAGAAGGTTTCGGGTTCGCCGCCATCGGCGTGACCGGTCTTGTCGTTGAGGAGAGCGAGGCATTCGAGAACGGCCCCTCACCGACGCGACAGGAGCGCTTCGTCCTCGGCACCGGTATCGATACCTTCGAGATCAGGGACGCCGTGATCCGCAACAACTGGATCCACCACAACGTGGGAGGGGGAATTCTGGTCGAAGACGGCGTGGGTCTGCTCGTCGATGGCAATGTCGTTACCGACAATGAACTCGATGCCAACGGCGACTACTGGGACGGTGCGATCTGGGTCGACGGCGGGCGCGACGTTACCGTGACGAACAACATCTTGTCACGTAACCATGGACCGGGGCTCCAGCTCAGCGATGAGGACGGCCAGGGACCGACCGGGTACGTTGTGGCAGGAAACACGACCACCGACAACCTGTAGGGCATCTACCTGTGGAACTTCGGCGTCTGCCCGTGGCCGGAACCGGGTGTCGTCACCGTGACGGAGAACACCTTCTCGGGCAACACCGCCGGTGACTATTGGTGTCGGGTAACGGATTGATCGGAATTCGCTGCGGCTGCCCTCCTGCTTCGTAATGTGGGGGGTGCCGGCAGGCATCCACGGTGCAGGGTCGGGTGACCGCCCCGCAGGTGTGATGGTGACGGTGCTCCTCCTGTCTCGGCGCCTGGATGATGATGGACCCGGCGCGTGAGCCCGAGACGTCACGTTTGCTGAGGGAGGCGACCATTGATCTTGCTGGCAGCGGGCCCATCGAATTGGGGTTGTCACCCGAGGCGAGCGACGCAACCTTCACCGTGACCGACGCCACGCACGATAGCGGTCGATCAGGCTGCCTACGGCCTCGCTGTTCCATGCCTGGATCAGCCGATTGCGCGACATACGCCATGCGCCGTTCACTGTCGGAGGATGATCGTGCAAGTAGATTGGAACCTTCTTGATCCAGCCGACCGCTCGCAGCACGAAGATCATCACCGTGCCGGTGATCGCCACCACTCCGATCGCTGCCATCAGCACGACAGGTCGGGGCAGCGCGAGCTCGAAGAATTCCTGCGCCGATGTGGAGACCAGCGCAAGTACGAGGAGGGCAACCATCGATCCAATGAGGGTCTTTTTCCATGGTGTCAGCGGCCGACTCACGATTCCGAGGGCGAAGATGCCGATCGCCGAGAGTACCAGCATCGCAGTTGTTCTGGCCTCCCCGAGGGTGACGCCGTCGTCGATCGCGAGCTGGTATGCCGCCCAGGTCGCAAGTCCGGCGGCCAACCCGGTCGGGAGCGCAAAGGCAAGCACGCGTCGGGTGAAACCCAGCCGGGCCCGCTGTGAATTAGGAGCGAGAGCGAGGAAGAAAGCCGGTACGCCGATGGTGATCGACCCGACCAACGTCAGGTGGCGGGGAAGGAGCGGGAACGGCTGAGCCGTCAGGCCGACCGCGAGGGCGAGAAAGATGGCGTACACGGTCTTGGTGACGAAGAGGTTGGCGACCAGCTCGATGTTGGCTATCACCCGGCGGCCCTCGGCCACGACGTTGGGCAGCCTGTTGAACTCGCCGTCGATCAACACCAGTTGGGCGACCGAGCGAGCCGCGGCGCTGCCCCCACCGATGGCGATCCCGATATCGGCGTCTTTGAGCGCAAGGACGTCGTTAACGCCGTCCCCGGTCATCGCAACCACGTGACCCCGCGACTGGAGAGCGTGCACGATTGCCTGTTTCTGATGGGGCGTCACCCGCCCGAACACCGTTGTACGTTCAACGATCTCGGCAAAAGCGGCGGGATCCTCGGGGAGTCGCCTGGCATCGACTACATCACCGGAATTTGGCACTCCGACGTCGCGGGCGATGGCGGCGACCGTGTCTGGATGGTCTCCCGAGACGACTTTGGCCCGTACCCCCTGCGCCGCGAAGAAACGCAGGGTCTCCGCCGCATCTGGGCGGACCCGATCGCCGAGGGTAATGATGGCGGATGGCCGTAGCCGACGCGCGAGACGATCCCCGTTCAACGGCTGGTCTGTCCAGGCCAGCAGCAGAACGCGAAGACCGGATCGGGCGTAGGCCCGGGATCGCTCGGCAACGCTCGGGTCGTTGGGAGCGACGATCTCGGGCGCTCCGAGAACCCACGTTCCGGACTCGTGGAACGAGGCGGCACTCCACTTTCGCGCCGACGAGAACGGAATGGCGCCATCGGGCGTCCAAGCGGGCGTCTCGCCGAAGCGATCTCCAATCGCCCGCAGTGTTGCATTCGGGACGGGCTCAGCGGCTGCCAATGCGGCCAGAGCCGGTCCCGGGTCGATGTCGCCGAGCCATACGGCCTCTTTGACCGCGAGCACCCCCTGGGTGAGGGTGCCGGTCTTGTCGAAACACACCGTGTCGACCCGGGCGAGGCCTTCAAGTGCAGACAGTTCCTGCACGAGGACGTTGCGACGTCCGAGCCGGATCACCCCGACTGCAAATGCCAGCGAGGTCAGGAGGACGAGACCCTGGGGGATCATGCCGATGGCGCCTGCCACCGCGGAGCCGAGTGCTTCTTTGTACCCGAATCCGAGCCGGTACTGACTCCACACCAGCAGGGCAATGACCGGCGCCACCGCCCAGGACACCCCGCCCAGGAACCAATCGATGCCCTTGCGCAGTTCCGAGCGGACCAATGTGAACTGCTTCGCTTCGCGCGTCAGGACGGCGGCGTATGCTTCGTTGCCGACACGTTCGGCGCGGAACCAGCCGCTCCCCGCAACGACGAACGACCCGGACAGACACACGTCGCCGGGCTGCTTGAACACAGACTCGGATTCACCCGTCAACAGCGACTCGTCGACCTCGAGACCGCGGCCCATCAGTACCGGTCCGTCCACGGGCACCTGATCCCCCGACACAAGAGCGATGATGTCCCCCTCGACCAGAGCTTCGACGGAAACCTCCTGCCGGCGCCCGTCGCGAGTCACAGTCGCCGTTGGCGCCGTGAGAAGCGTCAGGCGGTCGAGCGTTGCCTTCGCGCGGAGCTCCTGAACGATCCCGATGGCCGCGTTCGAGACAAGGACGATTCCGAATAGAGCATCCCGCGGCTCGCGCACAACGACGAGGACGACGGCGAGCAAGATACCCACCAGGATGTTGAACCGTGTGACCACGTTGGCCCGAACGATGTCCCACGTGGTACGGGCGGGAGTGTCTAGGACGACGTTCACCTTCCCCGCCGTGGTCCGCTCCATCACTTCGGCACTGGTCAGACCCGTCGGGGGACAGCCGACCATTGGCGATGGCGTCGTCATACCCTTTCGAGCCTACCGCCAACCTGCCGACACCGTGTGGTCTCTGGGACAGATCAGGATTGGCGAGTCACGATACAGATTGCGACGCACCGTGCCGGGGAAGCACACTTCGGACTGGGGGTTCCTCTCCCTTGTCGGCAGACGTGATGGGAAACCAACGAGAGTGAGGTTCGCTCGAAGGTGACCGTCTCGACGAGCCGGGGATAAGTCAACGACATCCCTTGCCGGGGCGGTTCGGTTCAGCCGCCATCCGGTCTGCGGGTGAACAACGCGACATAGGTTGCGCACGCGGTGACAGCGCAGGCCATGCACGCCTTGCCGAAGCTTGAGGGATCGAGTCCCGTCGTCATCGTCTCGTACCCCAGGTCTGTGTAGAGATCCACAAGTTCGTCCACTCGCTGCGGATCGGTGACGGTACGCCGCTTCCACCCGCCGGAAGCGAGGACCGGAGCTCGCAGGATCTGGATGCCCTCAGAACAGTAAACAGGCTCGGTCTCCTCCGTCGTATTCACGCCGATACCGCCGCCTCAACATCGACTTCAGCACCAAGCTTCTCCAACCGTCGACGAGCCAGAATCGCGCAGCCCAGCGCCGATACATACTGAACCATCTCTTCATCCGGCACGTTGACATCGGCTTCGAGCACCTGACTGACAGATCGACCCATCGTCTCGAACCTGAGGATCCCTCCGACGAGCGTGTACTCGGGCTCAGCCCTCACCCGCTTCATGAGCTGCACTGAACGACCTGTGAGCGACTCGATGGCTCCCTGCATGATGTCCGCAGGCGATGTGCCGATGGAGAGATGGTTGATCACCTCAGACTCAGCAAAAACCGCGCATACGCCGGAAATCGGGACGGACTCCTTCGATGTTGTCATCAGCGAACCGATCTCCTGGGTGCTGTAGCCCATGTATCGCGCCGTCTTCTCCAAGAAGGCCCCCGTGCCGGCAGCACATTTGTCGTTGAGCCTGAATGACTGAACCTGTGCAGATTCATCCACCCTGCTCGCCTTCATCGTCTGACCACCGATGTCGAGGATCGTGCGCGTGCCCGGGAACAGGAAACAGGCACCTCGGGCGCTCGCGGTGAGGTCCGTCACATGGAGATCCTTGAAATCGACCTGGTGACGTCCCGCGCCTGTTGCGATCACATAGGCGATGTCCTTCTCGTGAAGGTCGGCATTGGTGAGTGCCTCGGCGTAGATCGAACGTGCCATCTCGCGGAGTCTGAACCCTGTCGGACCGAAGGCCTTACCGAGGATCTCGCCGTCTTCTCCCTGGATGACTGCTTTGGTGTAGGTGGATCCGACGTCCAGTCCTGCTGTGATGATCACGACGTCACCGCGGCCGTTCTGCCGACTGGAGCTCGTCCAGCCTTCACGCTGTCGAGCGCGAACAGGGCGGCGCCAAGGGCACCCATGTAGTGGCAGTCATCACTGATGTTCAGGTGCTTATCGAGGCGATCCTCGAGCGCTTTGACCATTCCAACATTGCGAGTGACACCTCCTGTGAAGGTGATCTCATCGTTGATACCGACTCGTCGCATCAGCCCGGCCGATCGGGCCGCAATCGACTTGTGGACACCCCACAGGATATCCTCGATCTTCTTGCCCTTGCCGATCCAAGCGAGTATCTCTGACTCGGCGAACACGGTGCACGTGGTACTGATCTTGACCGGTTTCGTGCTCTTGAGTGAGACCGGACCAAGGTCGTCAAGCGGGATATCCAAGGCGTCTGCGGCAGCTCCAAGGAAGCGACCTGTCCCTGCAGCACATTTGTCGTTCATGCAGAAGTCCGTGATCTCTCCATTCGCGTTGACTGCGATCGCTTTTGTGTCCTGGCCCCCCATGTCGACGACGGTTCTCGTCTCTGGGAACAAGTGCACGGCGCCCCGCCCGTGACAGCTGATCTCTGTCACCTGGCTGTTCCCGAATGTCACCCTATACCGGCCGTAGCCTGTCCCGATGATGTACTCGACTTCTTCCTCGTCGATATCACCTTCCGCGAGAGCGGTGACAAAGGATGACTCCGCTGCCTTGACCACATTGGCGCCAGTGTCGATGAGCGAGCGACCGACGATCGAGCCGTCCTCGTCGATGATGATTGCTTTGGTCTGGGTGGAGCCAACGTCGACTCCTGCTGCGTACGCCACTGAGATCACCTCACCTTTGGGTCGGCCAGGGCTTGCTGACGCCGGGTTGCGAGGCCCTCGAAGAAGGCATCCACACGGTTCTTCATTTGGGCCTCCGAGACAACCCTGCGATCCATCATGTCCGACTCCATGAACAGACTCGGTATGCCGAGTTCTTCGGTCATGTGCTTCCTGCTGTCTGCAAGGCCGGTTGAGACCGTTCTGCAGCTCTTGATCGGGTGATAGATGATGCCGTCGACATCGAAGTTCTGCGCCATGTCTGCCAGGGCAACGTTCTGGTGGAACATGGAATCCATCGCATCCCTGACGCTGATGAGTATGCCCTCTGCGAGACTCGCCAGCGGGTCGCCAAGGTCGTACTCGAAACCCCGATTCGTGCCCCCGGACGCGAACCAGAGATACGTCGAATTGACGAACGTGCCGCCCCAATCTGTGAAGAGCTCGTTGAACCGGCGGAAGATCGGGTAGCAGGGAACACCGACGAACAGCAGGCGGTACTTCTCATCGATAGTCTGGCCGATTCCGTTGGCAGCCTTGTACTCCATCTCCTCGACGAGTCGTTCGAAGTATCGAGCCCCCTCCTCGGTACCCCTGAGACCGTTGGCGACACCGAGGTAGATCGTGCCATCGGTCAGCGCATTGAACAGGGAGGGTCTTGCTTGGTTGAGTTCGAGAATCCGCTTCCATGAGCGGCTCATGGTGTTGGCATAGGTGAGGACCTCGCGGAACTTGTCGATGTCGAAGTCCTTGCCTGTGACGTCTTCGCACAAGGTGATGAGTTCCCTCAGCTGTACCTCGACGTACCTACGGTCAGCTTCGAAATCGGGGTTTCCTCTCCATGTCTGTCCGCCGGCTTGGCGCGTGCCTGGTATGTCGATAGTGAACATGGGCGTTCTGTACATGCGCTCCCATATCTCTGCCCACTTGATATACGTGTTGCATGCGTTGGTAAGCACCGTGATGCCAGGCTTCGGGATCTGAGCCATCGGATGCTCACCGCCTCGGAGCTGGGTTCCGATGTCGGCTTTGACATATCCGCAGATGTCTGGCGAATACCCATAGTCCTCCGCCTCCTCGAGATACTCGTGGGCGACCCGGCGCACTGCGGTCTGAAGCGAGTTGATCTCCGGGAACACGACGGGGAGGTCGAATGTCTTGAGTATCTCGTTGATACTCCCCATGACGAATACGTAGGCAGCGAGTCCACCGGTCTTCGCCGTCTCATCAAGTTCGGCGAACCACTCCTTGAACAGAGCAGCACCTTCACGATTCCCTCGCCCAAGCAGTTCCTGCGTGTCTTCTAGCGTGGTCATCTCCGCCTCCTTGTGATGACGTTTCCCCTCATTGAAAGAGCAGGTTCTCGACGAATGTCTCGACCTGCAGCTCGAGTTGATCGAAGGAGCTCATGTTCTCCTCAAACTCGCTCACGAAGTACGCGATTCCCTCGTCGTCGAGGGCATGGGTATAGGTGACTTGTTCCTCGAGGCCCGGCTCGCACATCTTGGCTGCGGCGATGATTGCCGCGTCTGCTCTTGCTCCTCGGATTCGCTCGATGAGCATGTCCTCTTTCGGTTTACGGAGATCGTGCTGCACAGGGCTGTAGGAGGAGCGGTCGAGGTACGACTCGGCGAGCTGTCTGAGCGGGAGGCCCTCTGTCGGGACATCGGATGTGATGTAGCGCAGGCCGATCATGAAGTCGTCGTCAACCACGTAGCATGTTCGCCCGAGCATTCGGATGAGATCGAAAGGCGGCTGCTCACAGAACCCACCTTCGAATACGACGCGGATGCGATCCTCTCGTTTTAGATCGCGTTCCTTGATCAGCGGGATGAGCGTCGTGAGAAGTTCGTTGTGCTCTTCGCGCGGGATCATCCCTGCAAGGGCGACCATTGCGTACGCGTCCTCGGCGGCGACAAGCCATGGCGTGCTCGCCTTGATGGCGTACAACTCACGAATGAGCTTCCGGTTCTCGTTGAAGACGACGATCGACTCACGGAGAGCCTCATCGGTGATCTCGACGCCTGCCACTTCCTCGGTGACCCTTCTGATCCTGTCATACTCGTGTTCGAGATAGTCCGCGCTCCCGGAGGAGTTCGGATTCTGCGGGAGGTACAAGATCTGGCACGGATAGTCCGTGTTGCGGCCCCAGATCGCCGCGAGATTCCTGGCCGCATCACAGATGGGGTGGGACACGAACATCTCCATCCGAACCTGGTCGCTCAACGCCATTTCGAGTGAAGTCTTGAGGATCGAACAGAGATATGAGCCGAAATGGGAGTCCGCCAGGTTTGGCTCCATCGGTGCGCCACGCACCTTGAACGGGAGCATGCCTGCTGCGTGGATGATCTCTTCAGGGAAGTACACCTGGAAGTGACCAGCGACCTTTCCGCCTTCGTCACGCCAACGTTTCACCGTTTCGAAATCGGGGGATTCGATCATGTCCCTGCACTCGCCAAGTGCATCATCGAGCGATTTGTCGTGCCACTCAGTGAAGACTCTTGTCGCCGTCAGTGTCATTCTGTCCCTCCAGTCGGTTTGGCGCCTGCTCCGTCGAAGAAGAGTTCGAGAACATGATCGAGACGGGCCTCAGTGCTTCCGAGAACGTGGTTCGCGTACCGACCGATCACGACCTCGACGAGCGCGACGAACGACCACGAGAGGATTCGAGGATCCCCGGGGGCGAGCTCGCCGTCCTCGATCCCTTCTCTGATGATCGCCTCGATCTGCTCCGGCAGAGCGAGCTGGTAGGCCCGCACGAGACGGTCCCGTTCTTCCCCGGTGAATATGTTGATGTCGCGCCGCACAAGGCGAGCCAGTTTGCGTTCCTCATCCGGCTGCTCAAGGAAGTCCCTGGTCAGTTTGGCGAGACGGTCGCGGCAATTACCCTGTGCGGCGACGGCCTGTTCGAAAAGGCGACGTTTACGATCGAGGTCGTCGAGTATCATCGAGATGTAGAGCTGTTCCTTGCTCGGGAAGTGGTGATAGAGACCGCCCTTTGTCACGCCTGCCGCCCCGGCGATCATGTCCGTAGTGACATCCGCGTAATTCTTGGCCACGAAGAGCGTTCTGGCCGCGGCGATGATCCTGGCCGAGGTGGCCTCTGATCTGGCCTTTGATCTTGCAAGGGTTCTTGTGGCGTCTCGTGTCATCTGCGTTTACCTACCGACTGACCGGTCTGTCGTATCGTAACGGATGGAGAGGGGATGTGTCAACCTGTCAGCGAAGGGCGGGCCGTCCTAGATTTGTTCTTCGTGCTCGATCTCCACAGGGTTGAGTGTGTCAGCCGGATCGATTCCGAATACCCGCGAGTAGAAGAAGAACTCGGCTTCTCGAGCCCGCTCAATGTTCTCGGCTCTCCGAAAACCGTGGCCCTCTCCCTCGAACTCCACATGAGCGTGCGGGATACCCCTTGCATGAAGCGCGGCGACGATCTCCTGCGCCTGGGCGGGGGGAACCACCTCGTCGTCAAGTCCCTGCAAAAGGATCACGGGACAGGACAATCCGTCGAGATTGCGCAACGGCGACCTTTCGTCGTACAGATCAGCTGCTTCCGGGTAGGGACCGATCAGGCTGTCGAGGTAGCGGGACTCGAACTTGTGGGTGTCGGCAGCCAGCGCCGCCAGGTCACCGACTCCGTAGTACGAAGCACCGGCGGCGAAGACATCCGAGAAGGTGAGTGCGCACAAAGTCGTGTAACCGCCTGCGCTCCCCCCTCGGATCGCCATTCGGTTCGGATCCGCCAAACCGGCGTCCGCGAGATATAGGGCGGCGTTGATGCAGTCGTCGACATCCGAAACGCCCCACTCTCCGCGGAGCGCATCCCTGTAACGCCTCCCGTATCCAGTCGATCCCCGGTAATTGACATCAACAACAGCGAAGCCGCGTGAAGTCCAAAACTGAATGCCAACGTCCAGCACCGGCGAGGTAGAACTGGTCGGGCCGCCATGGCTCAGCACGAGGAGCGGCGGTTGCTCTCCCGCCGGACCCATAAACGACGGGTTTCGGGGTGGATAGTAAAAGGCGAATGCGACCGCGCCGTGAGTGGTTGGAAACTCAATCGGCTTCGGATGGCTGATCAGCCCAGGGTCGATGTCGATGTCGAGGCTTGTCCTCACGACCTCGACGCCCCCGGTCTCGATGTCGATTCCGACGACCGCTGGCAGGCTTCCGCCGCTCCCAGCAGTGGTATAGAACACGTCGCCGCGAACACCCAGGCAGTAGCCGAATCGCTCAGACGTGTTCTGCACGCGGCGCAGCATGCCGTCCTCGACAATCCCGATTTGATCGAATCCGTTCTCCGAATACAAGGTGACGATGCGACCCCTGGACGCGAAGCCATAGCGACGCATCCCGAATTGCCACTGTGGAACGCCGAACTCCGCCTCCATGCCGTGGAGCATCTCGGCCCTGTCGTCGACCATGCGGAACAGATTCCACCAGCCGGAACGATCCGACACGAAGTGGAGCACACCGTCGGGTGACCACTCAGGTTGAAAGATCGAATCGGCCTCACCCCCCGCGAGCAATTCCGGCTCAGACACAAACCCGTCCTCTGCAAGCGCTGCACCCCACAACTCGGTTCCGTCCCACGGCATTCGTGGATGATCCCAGGAGAGCCACGCCAGCGTGGCTCCGTCCGGACTGACACGGGGAGACGAGTAGAAGTCATAGCCCTCGGCAATGACACGCGGTTCCTCGGAGCCGTCGAGAGGGAAGACCACCAGAGAGTTGACCGGCTCACCGCTCTCGCGATGGCGCTCACGCACGCAGATGATGTTGTCACCGTGGAAGACGAAGTCGGCGTACCGATCACCGGCCGGTATCTCGGGCTCAGGGGTGATCGCCACCGGATCGTCACCCCCGAGCAGGTACACCCGCTGATCCTCGAAGCTGCACGAGATCAGCACTCCGTCTCGCACCGCGTAAGCGCCTCCACCATATTCGTGCGCGCGGGATCGAGCATTGAATCCTGCGGGCGTCACGTCTGCGATCACTCCGCGCGCATCTCGGCGAACGATGACGGTCCGCCCACCTTCTTGGGCACGGCCTTCGGTCCAGTAGAGATCGTCGCCATCGACAACGACATCGCCGAGGCGCACACCGGCGTCCGTCAACATGGAGAGCGTGATCGACGATTCCCAGGACCCGTACGGAGCAGTGATGATCATGGCAGCCTTTCACTCACTCCCGCGGTCACTTCTCGCCTTCGAGCTGGGCGCGCAACCGCTCTTGGACGATAGTTGAGGTGAGGTCTGCCCGGGAGCGTTCGATGAGGGCACGCGCGACGTCCGTGGTTCGTCTGAGCCCTGCGGTCATGCCATCGGGATAGTCGATCGATGTGAGGAGGTCGTGGACCGCCTCCATGTCCTCGAACGTGCGCTCGGCTCCGTCAAGGTCACCCTTCCGCAGCTGGTCAAGCAGCCTTCTGCGCTGTTCCCCCACCGCCTCGCCGAGACCCTTCAGGTATGGAACCGCGTGTACCCCCAGATCGGCGGGGGACGGGAGCGGCTCGTGTGCGAGCAGCGCTGCGGTCAGCTCTGCCTCGGCGTACTCCTTGACAGCGTCGTAGAAGAACCCTGCGTGGTAGATGTCCCAGTGGCCGTCGAGCCCGGCCTCGGCCTCAGCAATGAGCACTTTGACCTCGTCCATCAGCTCTCTCGCAAGTTCGGTCTCACCTCTGTGGAGGGCCCGGATGGCGTTCGCTGAGTTCCGAATGATCGGCCTGCTGTTCTTGAGCGTGAGCTCCCTGGCCCGGTACTTCTCGTCGAGCTCAGTACGAACCGCAGACTCGATAGCTGAGAGATCGAGTGGAGACGGCATCACCTTCATCATCTATCCGGCGGCGATGACGCGAACAGTCTGAATCTCCTCGTAGGCGTCCAGTTGCTCGGCCCCGGTGGCCACCGCGGCGGGCTGGGCCGACGAGATCGGCACAACCATCGCCCTTGGTACGAGTGACTGCTGCTTCATGTACAGCAGCAGCGTTACATAGGTTGCGAGGGCGACATCGACGATGATCGTGAACCACAGCCACGCCACCGAGCCGGTAAACGTCGCTGCCACGAGCGTCAGCAGTGCGGTTGCAGCGAGTCCGGTCAGAATGCGCTGGCGCTTCATCTGAGCGTGGTGACGGACATAATCCTCACCATCAGGCTGGGCGGCAGAGACCTGGCCGAGGATCCGCTTGGTGCGGGCGAAGTCGCGGGTTGTCGTCTTCGGGGCACGACTGCGGTGGTCGAAGAACGATGGGAGCAGAAACGCAGCCCACAAACCTGCGATCAGGATGGCTACGACATAGAACATCGGTTCGGCTCTCTCTTACTCCGCCAGCCAGCCGATCGTAGACACGATCGGCGAACTTCAGGGGTATTTTGCAGGGTTTTCAGGGGTGCTGTGTACATTCTTGCATCAGTCGCGGCCCGGAGGCAACTCGCGACCCGTGGTAAAGGGTACGTCGTTTTCATCCATGTCGGCCGAATTCCCCGCTCGCGACATCGACTGCATGGATGAGCACGTCGACGATAACAGCTAATCCTTCGGTCACAGCCTTGGGCGATCCCGGAAGATTGACGATGACACAACCGCCTCTCAGACCGCTCACCCCTCTCGACAACATGCCGAATGGGATCTTTCGGAACGTGTCTGCCCGCATCGCTTCAGAGATCCCCGGAATCTCCCTATCGATCACAGACCTGGTCGCCTCCGGCGTGAGATCTCGTGGGCTGAGGCCTGTACCGCCTGTCGTGACGATGAGCGACACAGACTGAGAGAGACGGATGAGCGCCTCTGCGACAGAATTGACGCCGTCCGGGACGATCACAGACTCAACGACGTCGAACCCGACGTTCTCGAGGGCTCCGACAGCAACGGCGCCGGATGTATCGGTGGATTCGCCCGCCGCGGCTGAGTCTGACACCGTGACCACAGCCGCAGTCCAGTCAGGCACGCTTCCACTCCCCCGACTTTCCGCCGGTCTTGGACAGGAGCCGGACCGCTTCGATCGAAACGCCCTTATCGATGCCCTTGACCATGTCGTACAACGCGAGCGCCCCGAGCGCGGCGCCGGTCATGGCCTCCATCTCGACGCCCGTACGAGCCTCGACCCCTACGAGCACCTCGATCCTTGCGCCGGAATCTGTGCGTTCAACGGCTACGTCAATGCGGTCGATCGGCAGCGGATGACACAGCGGGATCAGATCTGGTGTCCTTTTCGCCGCCTGGATCGCAGCAATCCGAATCGTCGCGAGCGCATCCCCCTTCTCGAGATCTTCGGCGAATAGCCGCTCGGTCGTGTCAGGCGCCATCGCGACGAACGCCTCCGCAACCGCGACGCGCTGTGTCGCTGGTTTTCCTCCAACATCGACCATGCGCACGGCGCCGGTCTCGTCGAGATGGTTGAGCTCACTCATCGATTCTTCGCCCTTCCGGCCAGTTGAACATCTCCAGTGTGACATCATCACCCGCGGAGAGCGAGCCGACGCCGACCGGTACCACGGCGAACGCCTCGGCGTTTGCTAGCCCTGAGAGCACGTTCGATCCTTGCCCGCCGGACCGGACGGCGACGAATGGACCGTTGGCGTCCTGGGCGAGAAGGACCCGGAGGAAGACTGTCTTGGCTTCGCTTGTGTCGACATCCTCTCCCATTATTCCGATAAGTCGTGTTCGCAATATGCGAGTTGCTCCCATCATGTGCAGCAGGGCGGGGCGGACGAACTGCTCGAAAGAGACGAACGTCGAGACAGGGTTGCCCGGCAGGCCGAACAGCGGCACGCCGTTGACAGTCCCGAACGCGAACGGTTTGGCGGGCTGCATGGCGACCCGCCAGAATTCAACGCTGCCAAGTTCACCGAGGATCTGCTTGACGTAGTCGTAGTCGCCCATCGACACGCCACCGGTCGAGATTATGAGGTCCGCTTCAGCCGCAGCCTTCTCGTACGCGGCCCTGAGCTGCACAGGATCGTCACCGATGATTCCCAGATCGAGGACAGGGACATCGAGTTCGGCGAGCATGGCGCGCAGCAGCGCCCTGTTCGAATCCCTGATGGCGCCGGGCTCGAGTCGTTCGGTGGCCGGATCGACGATCTCATCCCCCGTCGACATGATCGCCACGGTCGGGAGTATCGAAACCATCGGATTGACGCCTGCGCTCGCAAGGCTCGCGACGTGTCGCGCCGTAAGCCGCGTGCCGGATTCCACAATGACATCCCCGGGGGACATGTCGCCGCCTGCGGGTCGCACATTCCTCCCAGCATCAACCGAACACCTCACAGTCACCCTGTCACGATCAGGAGACTCGGTGTCCTCGACCTTTACTACGGCGTCCGCACCCTCGGGCATAGGGGCGCCTGTCATGATGCGAGTCGCGGCGCCGTGCTCGACTCGCTTAGTGGGGACCGATCCGGCCGCAACATCCTCGATCACAGTGAGCTCCACAGGGGCATCGGTGGTGTCTAGTGAGATAACGGCGTACCCGTCCATCGCCGAGTTGTCAAAGGGAGGAATCGACTCAAGTGTGACCGCCGGTTCAGCAGTCACCCTGCCGAGACTCTGGACAGCAGGCACCGTTTCCGTGCTGAGGGACGGCAACGAGGCGAGCACCTCGGCGCGAGCCTCATCGAGGGGTTTCACCGAGTCACCAACTGCTCGCTGGAGGATAGAAGTCGCTTGATGTTGCTTGCGTGCCGCACGAGCACGAACACGGCGATCGCTACCGCCCATGCGAGTTCCGCGTTCGTTCGATCAATGAACCACAGCGCGGGAACAACAAGGGTCATCACAACGAGTGATGCGACCGACGCTCTCTTCCACACGACAACGATCCCGAGCCACAGCACGCCGAGAGCAAGACCTACGGCGGGAGCGAGATACATGAACCCCCCGATCGCCGTCGCCACACTCTTACCGCCCTTGAGTCCATGCCAGATCGGGAATGCGTGACCGACCACCGCAGCGAGCAGAGTCACGTAGCCGAATTCCGGGCTCCACAGCGCAGCCCCGATCCAGGCAGCGGCGGCGCCTTTGACTCCGTCTCCAACGAGAACCGCCGCCCCAGAACGGTATCCAAGCACCCGCAATACGTTCGACACACCCGGGTTTCCAGAGCCCTCAGACCGGATGTCGACGCCTTGTGACTTTGCGACGAGGATGCCGAAGCTCACGCTCCCGAGGAGGTAGGCCACGAGGATTGATAGAGGAATTACGATTTCTGAGGACACACCCCCAGTGTAGGAACTTCACAGAATCCAGATGCCAGACCCCAGATACCAGTAGCCGGAAATCTGGTATCTGGTATCTGGTATCTGACTTTCAAGGGTCTTCCACCCCTTCTTGATTCGCGGTACATTCGCAGTGTGCTCTGGCTCGGACGACCTCCCTACCTCCGATGGTTCGCCGCCGCTTCGGTGGTAGTGGCCGCGTTCACCTGGGATGCGTCGCAACGTGCGACGGCGCCGTTCCCCTTCGCTGCTGTCGACCTGGCACGGGGCCAGCCGATCACAATGGAGGACATCGAGTGGCGCCAGATCCCTGCTGGAACTCTTGTGATGCCCCTTCTCGACGGAACGTCGGCGGCGACCGCCATTCTTGCAGGCGACCCGCTCGTCGTATCGCTGATATCGACGTCCCCACCGCTTCCGGATGACACATGGGCGGTTCCCGTGGTACTCCCCCTCGGCGCAGGCATCGGCATGACTGTCCGCCTCGTCTTCGCCGACGGTACTGCCACCCCCGGGGTGATCATCCAGCCGGCGACCGAAGATTCTCTCGGACTCGTGACACACGGCCTCGTCGCTGTCCCCGAGTCAGTTGCAGACTCGGTTGCCCTGGCATCCGCGAATGGCGACCTTGTGGTGCTCCTCGAGCCATGATCGCCTAGCTCCGATCACAGCATGAACGCCGCGATCGTGCCAAACGTGACACAGTAGAAACCGAACGGCGCGAGGCCGACCCTCGTGAGCAGCCTCAGAAGGATGGCGATCGCGGCATACCCGGACAGACCCGCAACGGCCACTCCCACCCACACACTTGCAGGGATCGCGTCTCCCGCGGCCAGGACCTCTGCGATCTTCAGGAGACCGGCGCCTGCAATGACAGGAATCCCGAGCAGGAACGCGAACCGAGCGGACTCAACGCGCTCCATCCCGCGAGCGAGGCCTGAAGAGATCGTCATGCCCGACCTGGAAATGCCGGGGATCAGGGCGAACGCTTGGGAGAGGCCGACAACGAGGGCGTCAAAGGGACCAATGTCCTCCGTCTGTCTGTCTCCGATGCGGAGCTGCGTCGCCGCCAGTAGGACGACACCCGTGGCGATGAGCATGAAAGCGACCTTCTTCGGATCCGAAATCAGCTCCTCGACGCGGTCTTCAAACAAGAGCCCGAGGGCTACGGCTGGGATCGTGCCGATCACGATGAGGGTGATGAGCTTGCGAGCCTGCCGATCGAACTTCGCCATGCGAGCGATGTCTGAGCGGTAATAGGCGAGCACGGCGCCGAGGGTGCCAAGGTGGAGCATCGCGTTCGTTGCCAGGTCTGGGCCAGGCCGGTCAAAGAGCGCGGGGATCAGAACGAGATGGCCACTCGACGAAACGGGTAGAAACTCGGTCAGACCTTGGATGAGACCCCAGATGATCGCGTCGAGCATCCGGGGAGCTTAGATGCAGCTCACATCCCAGCTTGCTCATGCGCTGGAACGGCTGCCCTGGCGATCCTGCGGGTGAAGTAGTGCACGCGCTTGAGGTTCGTGATCACATCGGTCTCGAATCGGCATGTCGCGACGCGGTTTGGCTCATCTACAACAAATCTGTCCGTCTGACGACTCGTCACGGCGCGCTCGCTTCCTCTGAGAGCTGCATCTGCGAGATCTGCCGAGATACTCAAGAATCAGCCCGTGGAGGGCATCGACCTCCTCGTCCCTCTCCCTCACGTCAGCCAGGGCGTCTCGATCACCGTCGAGCATCGCGGGAAGAACATCCTCGAGCATGGAGCGAACCCGGTACGACGTCCTCAGCATCTCCATGCGCGCCTTAGCAAGCGCAATTCCCGGCGTTCGCAACAGCCCGAGGTCGATGTACTTCGGCTCGATCACACCGACCTGGGGCCGATCGGGTGTGACCCAGGTCACAAGCGCGGCAAACTGCCTGATGAACGGCAGGAAGAGGAGAGCATTCACCACATTGAACATCGTGTGGGCATTGGCTAGCTCTCGCGGCGTGCCGCCCCCCACCGAGGACACCCAGACACCGAGGTTGTCGATGAACGGCAACCAGATGATCACGCATGCCGAAAAAAACAAGTCCGAGCCCTGTGATTGCCACGCCCTGAGACCGGCGCCGTTCGCGTTTGGCGAGGGAGGATATGGCGAATCCTCCCGCGATCAGAGCCAAGGCCTAGCCCGCGATGTTAAACGCGATGATCTGAGCAGTGACGGTCGTCCCGATGTTCGATCCGATGATCACGGGTATCGACTGGAGGAACGTCATGAGCCCTGCGGAGATGAACCCGACAATCAATACCGTCGTGACGGACGAGGACTGCACGACGGCTGTGATCCCGGCGCCGGTGGCCAATCCGACAAATCGGTTCACGGTGAGGCGTTCGAGAATCCGACGGGCCTTGTTGCCGACGATGAGCCTCAACGCCTCGGTCATCCTGTCCATGCCGAGGAGGAAGAGTGCAAGACCCCCGACCAGGCCCAGAATCAGAGTGCCCCAAGCCACCGTGTCGTTCGTCTCGGTGACAATCACCGTCGCCCAGTACATCGCTACATCCCGTATGCCGACGACATTCGGAGCTGCTCCCCGATCTTCACGTTTACAAGAGCTGGAACTCCTGCATCTTCCGCTCGCTCGAGCGCAGGGCGAATCTCCGATGGCTTCTCCACAAGTTCGCCGTACCCGCCGAGACCTTCGACCATCTTCTCGTACGGCCGGAATCCGATCTCTGACAGGAATGCGCTATCGGGGTGAGCCATGCGGTGGATCGTCTTGATGTTGTTCCAGGCGCCGTCGTTTCCAATCACTCCGACAACGGGGAGTCCGTGACGGATCAACGTGTCATACTCCATGCCGTTGAACCCGAAGGAGCCGTCGCCGTACACGATGCCGACGCGGGTATCCGGCTCCACTGTTTTCGCGGCGAGTGCGAATGGGGCGCCGACACCGAGACAGCCGAACGGCCCGGGGTCGAGAAGGCCACCGGGTCGCGACGTTTGAAGCCACTTGGCGGTGGTGGAGACGATATCGCCCCCGTCGGCCGCGACGATCGCATCCTCACCGAAAAAGTCTGCTACCTCACGCGCGAATCGCTCAGGGTGAATCGGGTTCGCGTCCGAGAGCGAGACTTCGTACGCCGCATCCTGCTTCTCGCGTTCAGCGCCCTTGATCTCGGTGGTCCACTCTGGTTCTGCTGTGCGACCGATCTTGCTGAGTCGACCGGCGAGCTGTGCGACCACGGTGCCGGGATCCGCGACGACGCCTATGTTCGCGTCGCGATTCCATCCGATCTTCGACGGGTCCGCATCGATCTGGATCACCGTGGCGTCGGGGTTCAGCTTCTTCCCGAAGCCTGTGCGAAAGTCCCAGTCGACGCCGAGCGCGAGTATGACGTCCGCATCACGCAGTGCAGCCCCGCGCGCGCGGTTGCCTAGGTAAGGATGCCCGAACGGCAGAGATCCCCTGGCGAGGCTGTTGAGATAGGTCGGCGCCTTGTACCCGATAACGAACTCGTCAAGCGACTCGATGAAGCTCTCTTGCTGGGTCCAGCGAAGGCCCGTTCCTCCGAAGATGACGGGTTTCAGCGCCCCGTTGAGCAGTTCAACAATCTCGTCGAGGGTCTCTTCGGGGACGCCTGCGGGTCGGTTCGCACGGAAGTCTTTCGGCCACGTAATCGCGTCTTCCTCGACGAGCGCTCCAGACACGTCCCACGGCGTATCGAGGAACACAGGCCCACCTCGGTTCGTATAGGCGTGCCTCGCCGCCATGGCGATGTACTCAGGGTACCTTCCCGCGTTCCACATGGTGTCTGACCACCGAGTGATGGAGTGGAAGAGCTGCGGGTGGTCCATCTCCTGGAGTCCCCCCTTGAGTTCCTCTGTCGTGAGATGACGGCCCCCGATGAGGAGCATCGGGGTGTTCGCGAAGAATGCGTTTGCCACGCCAGTCAGGGCGTCGGTTACTCCCGGTCCTGCCGTCACGAGAGCGACGCCGAGCTTGCCCGTGAGCCGTGCGTACGCATCCGCGGCATGCGCGGCGGCCTGCTCATGCCGAACATCGACGACTCGCATCCCTTCGGCGACACAGCCATCCATGATCGCCATGATGTGACCGCCGGTGAGGGTGAACACGGTGTCAACGCCCTGCGCCTTCAGCGCACGCGCAAGCACCCGACCTCCGCTGATCTTGGCCATGTCGTTCTCCGAACTCAGGTGACAGGTGACAGGCTACAGGTGCTGCAGTCGCGACCGTGAAAGGTGGAAACGTTCGGGCATAACTATCGTCCTACCTTCGTTGCACTACCGCACTCGAACCACGGGATAGATATGTTCAGGAAGAGACCGAAGGCTCGGAAGCTCGAGCACATCAGCGAGATCGAAGAACTCGCTATGACCGGCAAACCGGTGCTTATCGACTTCTACCAGGTCGGGTGTGCCCCCTGCCAGGTGATGGACGGCATCTTCAACGAGCTTGCCCGCGAGTACGGCGACTCGGCTCACGTCGTCAAGGCGGACATCGGCCGGCTGCCCGGAATTGCCCAGCAATTCCAGATCCGGTCCACACCGACGATGGTACTACTCACCACCGCGCCGCCCAAGAAGGCGAAGAAGTCTAAAAAGGGGAACCAGGCGAAGAATCGCCAAGCCGCCACACAGTCGAATCAGCGACGGGTAACGCTTCGGTGGAGGGCGTCAGGACTCGTCAAGAAGGACCAGCTCACTCGACTCCTCGAATCAAACGGCGCCACCCGCGTCGACGCGTAACCAAACCGTTCTTGCGTCAACCATGCCGGTATTCCGGCATGGTTGACGCAAGAATCCCATGGGAGTGGGCGGTTCAGTGGCCTGGGGGG
>JASJYA010000101.1 GCA_030125685.1 Actinomycetota bacterium | reverse complement strand
GGGTTCGAATCCCTTCAGCTCCACTCTCGGGCGTTCTGTGGGCCACAATGCACTCGTGTAGGTGCACTCCTGGGTATGCGGCGTGGGTCGTTCAGGGCACCCATGTGGCTACCCTCTCGCGAATGGTCGATCTCTACGAGTACATTGTTGACGTGCAAGATTTTCCAGAACCGGGCATCGTCTTCAAGGACATCACACCTCTCCTCGCGCATCCCGAAGCGTTCCTTCAGGCCGTCGATGAGATGGCTGACCCGTTCACCGCTTCTGGGGTCGATATCGTTGTCGGCATCGAGTCCCGGGGGTTCCTGCTTGCAGGCTCGATCGCAGAGCGCATTGGTTCTGGCGTCGGGCTTGTCCGCAAGCCGGGGAAGCTGCCTCGCGATATCGTCTCGGTCACCTACGACCTTGAATACGGCACGGACACTCTCGAGATTCACGCGGACGCGTTCCCGGATGGCGCCCGCGTGTTGATCGTTGACGACGTACTTGCCACGGGCGGCACGCTCGCTGCAAGCAAGCAGCTCATCGAGAAGGCAAGCGGGATCATCGTTGGGGCAACCATGCTTCTCGAGCTCACCTTTCTCAACGGCCGCTCGCGGTTCGACGATCCGCTCCACGCGGTACTTGTTTACTAGGCCGTGACTGAACCGCTCACAACTCTTCATGCTGGTATGGCGATTCCGTGGGGTGGCGTCAACGTCTCGCACGTCTCGGATGAACTCGCAGCGGCGTTCCAACCCGGAGACATGCTGATCGTCATGCAGCATTCCGGCGAACTCATCCATATTCCATCGGCCGTCGCTGCGATCGCCCACGACGCCGTCACGGGCGCCGTCGACGCGTTCGCCGCCATGGGATCCGTCTCTGACGCCCAGATCACGCAGTTCTTCAACGACTTCGCCGCCGCCCTTACCGACGATGCCCGATTCAGACCAATCCAGGAAGCGAACGATGCGGATGTCGCATCAGCCAGAGATCGAGGACGGAGCGCCACACGTCTCATCCTTGACGCCACGACGAGACGCGGCATGGTCGATGGGCTCCGCGGATGGGCTGACGCCGCGTCTGGTCGCGGGCGCGTCGTTGAAACCGTTGCGCACGATCGGTGGCGAATTGAACTCGTGTCCGACGGACTCGGAGTCATCGGGTTTGTGTTTGAGGGCCGTCCCAACGTCTTTGCCGACGCCACAGGAGTTCTGCGCGGCGGAAACACCGTCGTGTTCCGAATCGGGTCCGACGCGCTTGGTACGGCCGAGGCCATCGTCACACACGCTCTCACACCTGCCCTGGAATCGGCTGGATTACCGCCAGGGGCAGCGTCGCTTGTCGCGAGCCCGTCGCGGGAGGCTGGGCTTGCGATGCTCGGTGATCCGCGCCTCGCACTCGCAGTCGCGAGAGGTTCCGGCGAAGCCACGACACGACTCGGCGCGGTAGCACGCCAGGCGGGGAACGCAGTCAGCCTCCACGGGACCGGCGGTGCCTGGATCATCGCAGGTTATGACGCCGATGGCCGCGATCTTGCCGCGGCTGTGTACCACTCCCTCGACCGAAAGGTCTGCAACACCCTCAACACGCTCTGTCTCCCTCGGGCCCGAGCCGCCGACCTGGTCCCTGTGGTGCTTGACGCCCTTGAGCGGGCTGCCGAGCGCCGAGGCGCCAACGCAAAACTGCACGTGCTCGAATCCTCGGTCAGATTCGTCCCACCCGAGTGGTTCGCTCGCACCGTCGCGATCACACGCGCCGAAGGTGACGTGCTGGAACCCCAGGCAGCGACGATCAGTCAGGACGGCCTTGGTGAGGAGTGGGAGTGGGAGGAGAGCCCCGAGATCACCCTCGCCGTCGTCGACTCCGTGGACGAAGCCATTGAGTGGTTCAACCGCTACAGCCCGAGGTTCGTCGCGTCCCTGATCTCGGACGATGCAACGGCTCATTCGCGGTTCTTTGCCGGCATTGATGCGCCCTTCGTCGGGAACGGGTTCACCCGGTGGGTCGATGGCCAGTACGCCCTTGACAAACCGGAGCTGGGCCTGTCGAACTGGCAAGCCGGCCGTCTCTTCGGACGCGGCGGCATTCTCTCCGGTGACTCGACCCACACGATCCGTACCCGCGCGATCCAGGACGACCGCGACCTCCACCGCTGACTGACGCAAGAACGGAGGGGGAGGGCGAGCGGCTATCCTTGCAGATTCACAAGGAGAGCAATGGCGTCGTACGACTCCCGTGAAATCGAGACCCGGTGGCAGCAGACCTGGGAGGACCAGGGGATGTATCGCGTCCCGAACCCGGGCGATCCCGACTTCGATCCCGAACAGCCGAAGATGTACATCCTTGACATGTTCCCCTACCCGTCAGGCGCAGGACTTCACGTCGGACACCCCCTCGGGTACATCGGCACGGACATTTTCGCTCGCTACCACCGAATGCGCGGGGCGAACGTGCTGCACCCGATGGGACTCGACTCCTTCGGGCTTCCGGCGGAGCAGTACGCGGTAGAGACCGGCGTCCACCCGAGAATCACAACCGAAGCCAACATCGCCACCTACACCCGACAGCTCAAAGCCTTCGGGTTCTCGTACGACTGGGACCGCCAGATCGCGACAACCGACCCCGAGTACTACCGCTGGACACAGTGGATCTTCCTCCAACTCTTCGGGTCGTGGTTCGATGCAGATCAGCAGAAGGCCAGGCCGATCAGTGAGCTCGTCGAGGAGCTCGAGTCCGGGTTCCGCTCCGCGGACGGGGTCATGTGGCAGAACCTTGCGGAGTCGGACCGCATGGAGTACCTCAACAGCCACCGCCTTGCCTACATCGATGAGGTACCGGTCAACTGGTGCCCTGCGCTCGGGACCGTGCTCGCGAATGAGGAGGTAACGGTCGACGGGCGATCAGATCGTGGTAACCACCCGGTCTATCAGCGTCCGCTGCGTCAGTGGATGCTCCGGATAACTTCATACGCAGATCGGCTCATCGACGAACTCGATCTCATTGAGTGGCCCGAGTCCGTAAAGACGATGCAGCGGAACTGGATCGGTCGGTCCGAAGGCGCAACGATCATCTTCGACATCGAAGGCCACAGCCCGATGCGGGTGTTCACAACACGCCCCGACACTGTCTTCGGCGCAACCTACATGGTCATGGCGCCGGAGCACCCTCTCGTGGATGAGATCACAACGAGCGCTTGGCCAGACGGCACGAAGCCCTCATGGACGCTCGGCATCGACACTCCTCTCGACGCCGTTGCAGCGTATCGGCTTGCTTCCTCGCGGAAGTCTGAACTCGAACGTCAGGTCGAGGACCGCGAGAAGACGGGCGTGTTCACCGGAGCGTATGCGCTGAACCCCCTGACCGGCGACGATATCCCGATCTTCATCGCTGACTACGTACTCATGGGGTACGGCACCGGGGCGATCATGGCGGTCCCCGGCCAGGACGAGCGCGACTGGGAGTTCGCCGAAAGGCACGATCTCGGCATCATCCGAACCGTTCAGCCACCATCAAGCTTCGAAGGCGACGCCTACCTGGGGGAGGGCCGTGCGATCAACTCAGGCTTCCTCGACGGTCTCGGAGTCGATGACGCCAAGGTGCGCATCATCCAATGGCTCGAGTCCAACGGCGCAGGCAGGGGAACCATCATCTACAAGTTGCGCGACTGGCTCTTTTCGCGTCAGCGATACTGGGGTGAGCCGATCCCGATTCTTCATGGCCCGAACGGCGAGCTCGTCCCCGTGCCAGAGGATCAGCTGCCGCTGAGACTGCCTGAAGTCGACGACTACCGACCGCACGCGTCAGATGATGAGAACGCAGAGCCGACGCCGCTCTTGGCGAGGGCGCCCGACGACTGGAAGCATGTCGAGATCGACGGCGTCCGCTACACGAGGGAACTCAACACGATGCCCCAGTGGGCAGGTTCCTGCTGGTACTACCTGCGGTACCTTGACCCGCGCAACTCCGACGTCCTCGTCTCGCCTGAGGCTGAGCGGTACTGGATGGGAGACTCAGGTGTCGACCTCTACGTCGGGGGCGTCGAACACGCCGTGCTCCACCTCCTCTACGCCCGATTCTGGCACAAGGTGCTCAACGACCTCGGGCACGTTGGAACTAGCGAGCCCTTCGGGAAGCTCTTCAACCAGGGATACATCCTCGCCGACGCCTTCCAGGACGCCAGAGGGGTGTACGTCCCGGCCGACAAGGTGACCGAAGATGGCGGAACCTTTACCTACGAGGGTGAGGAAGTCACCCGGATGTACGGGAAGATGGGCAAGTCGCTCAAGAACAGCGTGAGCCCAGACGAAATCTTCGAGGAGTACGGCGTCGACACGCTCCGCCTCTATGAGATGTTCATGGGGCCGCTCGACACTTCCCGCCCCTGGTCGACACGAGACATCGTCGGCGTCCACCGTTTCCTCCAACGCCTCTGGCGGAACTTCATCGACACAGACACCGGTGCCGCACTCGTTGCCGAAGAGCCATCGACCGGAGATCTCCAGGTGCTGTTGCATCGAACGATCGAAGCGGTCAGCAGGGACATGGAGAACCTTCACTTCAACACCGCGGTTGCGAGGCTCTTTGAGCTCAACAACGCCCTTGTGGCGCTCGACAAGGTGCCGTCTGACGTCGCGGACGTCTTCCCGAGGCTACTCTCTCCCCTCGCCCCGCACATTTCAGAAGAGTTGTGGCATCGGATGGGTAGGGATGGCTCGGTCGTGACCGCTGAGTGGCCTGTGTACGACAAGTCGCTTATCGCGGAAGACACCGCAACCATGGTCGTGCAGGTAAACGGCAAGGTGAGGGACAGAATCGAGGTGCCGGTGGGAATCACCGAGGACGAAGCGGTAGCCCTTGCGCTCGCGTCTGAGCGCGTGCTGGCGCACACCGGTGGCGCACGTCCCCGGAAAGTCGTCGCTCGTCTTCCAAACGTCGTAAGCCTCGTCGTGTGAGCGTCGCTGCTGCTATCGCCATGAAACGGGCCGGGATCGACGCAGACGACTTCGATGTCGCCGGAGTCACACTGCGGCCGATGCCGTCGTGGATGCGTGTAGTCCTCGGGCCAACCGTGTCAACGATCACACTGCGTCGGAGCATATTTGTGAGGGAGGATCTCCTCCTTTCCGTGGTCGAAGGGGGACGCGCCGGCCTGCTCGTGCATGAATTCACCCACGTCGATCAGTGGCGACGCGAAGGCGTTGTTTCTTTTGTCGGGCAGTATGCGGCCGAATATGTTCGGAACCGGCTCATCGGATTGGATCACCCAACTGCGTATCGAGCGATCAGCTTCGAGGCAGCGGCGTTCGAAGCGCAAGGCCGCAGGTGTGGAAAGGACGACGCGTGAACGCTCCGCTGCCGCCGGAGGGCTATCTCCCCGTCGCGAACTGGCGATACTTCGACGTCGTCATTGTGTTCTTCGCAGGCGCCTTCGCGGCAATGTTCGCTGCGGCAGTAATCGTAGGAACGGGAACGGACCCGTTCACCCCTGTGCCCTTCTCCGCAATATTCGTCACTCAAGCGGGGGGGAGCTTCCTCGCGGTGTGGCTCCTGTCTCGGTCTCGCGGATCGGGATCGTTAGCCGCGGACGTAGGGCTCATAGTCGAGCCCTCAGACTGGTGGGGCGTATTCGCCGGAATCGGTATTCAGATAGTGATCGCGCTGCTCTCGGCGCCGCTCATAGTGTGGCTGTGGCCGGATGGGCCGCCCTCCCAGGGCGTGGCCCAGGTAGCGGCAGCCTCTGAGACGCTGATGGAGCAGCTCGCCGTGCTTGGCGCGGTCGTGATTGCTGCACCGATCATCGAGGAGATCATCTTTCGTGGGATGCTGCTCTCGATACTGAGGCGGTCACTCAGCCGGTGGCCTGCGATCGTCGTCTCAGCGGCGATCTTTGCGGGGGTGCACCTCCTCGATCCGGATGCGATCGCGGTCATGCCTGGTCTCTTCGTGCTCGGAATCGTGCTCGGGTATGTCGCCCTCAGGCGAGGCGACCTCTCTCTTGCTATCGCAATTCACTCCGGTATCAATCTTCTCGCCGCGGTCACACTGCTTTATGGAGAATCGGTGGTGCAATGGGCGGAGACCCGGCTCGAAGAGTTGGAACAGCTCGAGGCGGTTATCCGCTTGTTCTGAA
>JASJYA010000179.1 GCA_030125685.1 Actinomycetota bacterium | reverse complement strand
GGTCGATGTGGTGCTGTACCTCGAAGGGGAGCTTGATCGCGGTCTCAGGTTCCTGAGGGCGGTCAAGAACCGGTACGGCGCGCTTAACGACGTCGGCGTGTTTGACATGACTCCGCAGGGACTCCTGGAAGTTCCAGATCCGAGCGGTCTGCTCGTAGCCGACAGGGACGAGACGGCACCGGGATCCATATTGTTTCCTGCCCTTGACGGCAAGCGGCCGCTCGTCGTCGAGATCCAGGCGCTTGTCGTCGAGTCCGACGCATCCCAGCCGCGCAGAGCAGTGAATGGACTTGCGCCTGCTCGGGTACACCAGATCCTGGGCGTCCTCGAGAGGCACGTCGGCCTTCCACTTCGCCGCCAGGAGGTCTATGTCAGTGTGATGGGCGGCATCCGCGTCACCGAGCCCGCGGCCGATCTGGCCGTGGCGTTGGCCATCGTGTCAGCCTTCAATGCTGAGCCGCTTGGCCGAACCGCGGCATGGGGGGAGCTGGGCCTCACAGGTGACATACGGCCGGTTTCGCGACCGGGTATTCGGCGGGCGGAGGTCGAGCGGATCTCGGCAGGTCAGACCGTCTCTCCCGATGGCGGGGTGCGGAGGTTGGTCGATGCGATCGCGAAAACGGCCGTGTCGCCGCTGCGCCGCGGCGCAGCGGGAGCGAACGGCTAGCCTGCGGTACGATGACACCGAATATTGCAGCGCCAATCGACTTGCTCCGACGGTTCGCACCAGGGACAAGGCTGCGCGAAGCGGTCGAATTGATCATGCGCCAGGGGAGTGGGGCGCTCGTCATCCTCGGCGCGGGCCCAGTGGTCGACGATGTGTGCACGGGTGGATTCGATCTTGTTGACACTCCGTTTACGGCTCAGCGCCTCGCCGAGCTTGCGAAGATGGACGGAGGCATGGTCGTTGACGACGCCGCCGGTACGATCACGCGAGCGAACGTGCACTTCATCCCGGATCCAACGATCCCCACGCAGGAGACGGGAACTCGGTTCCGCACCGCAGAACGGCTGGCTCGACAGACCGGGCTGCCGGTACTTGCTGTCTCTGAGGAGGGGCACCTTCTTGCCGTCGTCTTCTCCGGTGACGCCCGGTTCGCGTTGCAAACCGTGACCGAACTCCTTGCGGAGGCGAATCAGCGGCTCCAGGCGTTGGAACGCCTCCGGGGCCAGTTCAACGACGCTGTTGCGCGCTTGAACCGGTACGAAGCGGACGATGTCGTGTCGATGCACGAGGTAGTGGGCCTCATCCAGCGAGCGAGTGTGATTCGTAGGCTCGCTCAGGGCCTTGACACGGTGTCCGCAGAGCTTGGTGACTCCGCGTCGCTGATCTCACTCCAGAGTTCAGATCTCACAGGCGGCGTGAATGGGATCGCCGAACTGGTGAACGCCGACTACCGGAAGCGGAAGCCCAACAAGGGAACATCGGTGTTTGCCAAGCTCGACCTACTCGCCGAGGACGATCTGTACGACGCTGAGGAAGTAGCGAAAGTACTGAATCTGGCGCCGTTGGACGCCCACGCGCAGCCACGAGGCGCCCGTGCGATCGCGAGAGTGCCGAGACTCCCAGATGGCGTCCGAGACTCGATTCTGCGCCGATTTACCTCCTACGACAAGCTCATGGCGGCCTCAGCAGACGATCTTGCGAAGGTCGATGGCGTTGGGAAGGCCCGCGCCCGCACCGTTCTCTCCTACCTGCACCCCATCAGCGGCGCCGGGCCGATGGCGTCGTCAGTCGACTGACGATACGCGACAACCCCGAGACCAGTACAATTCCCGATTCCGAATACTCGCGAGGTTCTGTGGCCACGAAGAAGAAGACAACGAAGAAGGCTGCGCCGAAGAAGAAGGCTGCGCCGAAGAAGAAGGC
>JASJYA010000100.1 GCA_030125685.1 Actinomycetota bacterium | reverse complement strand
CCGCATATGAGTGTCTACAACCCTGGGGTACGCGACTCAAGGGCTCAGTCGGTGAGGGCTTCGGCGAGGGCTGCCAGAGCCAGGGCTCGGTGGGAGATTCGATTCTTTTCGGCGAGCGGAATCTCAGCGAGCGTGCGGCCGTCGACCTCAAAGATCGGGTCGTAGCCGAAGCCGCCCGAACCGCGCCGTTCGGTGGTGATGACGCCTTCGAGCGCCCCTTCAACAACCAGCTCTTCACCTGTCGGGCTCACCAGCGCGACCGCCGTGCGGAATCGAGCCGCACGTTCAGTCACCCCTTCGAGCTCGGCCAGCAGCTTCGTGACGTTCTCCTCGTACGTCGCGTCCTCCCCCGCGTATCGCGCCGTATTCACTCCCGGCTCGCCGCCGAGAGCCTCAACCTCCAAGCCGGTGTCGTCTGCGACCGCAGCGTGACCGGTGGCCGCCGCAACGGCGCGCGCCTTGAGCAACGCGTTCCCCCCGAGGGTGTCCTCCGTCTCGTCGATGTCGTCCCAGACATGCCCGGGAATCACAGCGATCGGCGGATCGAGAGCAGCGAGAACCGCTTCGATCTCAGCGATTTTGTCAACGTTCTTGGACGCAACGACGACGCCGTGCGGGCTCTTCACGCTCTGCCTCTTCACGCTCGGGCCTCATTCTGCATCGAAACGAGCGACTCGATGCCCGCTCCGGCGAAGTCCAGCATCGCGTCGAGCTGCTCCCGCGTAAACGGATCGCCTTCAGCAGTCCCCTGCACCTCGATCAGACGACCGTCGCCGGTCATCACCACGTTCGCATCTACGTCTGCGCCCACGTCTTCGGTGTAGTCGAGATCGAGCATCGCAACACCATCGACCACACCGACGGAGATCGCAGCGATGTTCACCTTGATCGGGCTCTTCTCCATCTTCCCTTCAGCAACCCAGACGTCGAACGCATCCGCGAGAGCGATCCAGGCCCCCGTGATCGCTGCGGTCCGTGTCCCGCCGTCTGCCTGGAGCACGTCGCAGTCGATCCGCGCTGTCACAGGCCCCATGGCCTCCATGTCGACCGCCGCCCGCAAAGATCTGCCAATCAGGCGCTGGATCTCCTTCGTGCGCCCACCGTTGACAGAGCTCCTTCGGATTCTTTCAGGGCTCGCGCCGGGGAGCATCGAGTACTCAGCGGTCACCCAGCCTCCGCCGGACTTTCTCATCCATGGCGGAACCTCGTCATCGAGGGAGACGGTGCACAGCACCCTGGTCCTCCCCATCTCGATCAACACGGATCCCGGCGTCATCTCGGTGAACCCTCGGGTTATCTTCACCGTCCTCAGCTCATCGTTCGCTCTCTCTGTTCTCACTCCTACTCCCTACCTTCGATCTCGAAAACGCTTCCCTGCGCCGCGTACTCAACCGGACCCGTGAAGGCGCCGGCAGCCTCATCGACGCTTCTGCCAGGATCCATCAAAGCACCTATGTGCGTCACGATCAGTCGACCGACCCCCGCCGAATCCGCGGCCTCGCCGGCCTCTCGCGCCGTGAGGTGGAACGGGTATGTCTGGCTGTCGCGATCGCCTTGCAACGACGCTTCGCACAGGAGCACATCCGCGCCACGAGACATCTGCATGAGGGCGCTGCCCGGGCCTGTGTCCCCCGAGTACACGAGCGACACGCCGCCGGCCTCGACACCGGTCACAAGGGCGGGAACGGGATGAATCGCCTCCCCGAACTTCAGGGTGACGCCACTCGCCGTAACTTCATCTCCCGGAGCTACCTCTTCGATGTCAAGGACATGGTTGAAGACATGCTCATCGCTCGCTCGTGCGAAGGCGCCTAGATGTGCGGCGGCGCCGATTGGTGCGAACACCTTCACCGGCACATCGCCCGACGGTCCGTACGCAAGATATCCGTACAGCCCGAAGAGATCGGAACAGTGGTCGACGTGGAGGTGGGAGAGCACGACGGCGTCGAGCGATCCAGGGTCGATCCGCTTCGCGAGCTCCATGAACGTCCCTGTCCCCGCATCCAACCAGATCGACACATCCCCATGCTCAAGGAGATAGCCGGAGGCCGGGTTCGTTCTCGAAGGCGCGCCTGCCGTGGAGCCAAGGACCGTGAGTCTCATCGTCGCGACCTCATCGGCCCCACCCCATGACTCCGACACCGACGCCGATAAGGAGCATCCACAGAACCGCCTGCAAAATTCCGATGAACGTCGGCATCATAAAATTCGATACGAAGCGTCGCCAGGACCACCACGAACTTACGCCGACGAACCCGAGAAGCCCCACAACGAGCCAGAGGGGCGCGACCGGGAACGAGACCAGTACGAGGAGAGCGGCGAGCGCCTGGAGGCCTGCACCGACATACCCAAAAAGCAGACGATACGCCTCTCGGTTGTGTTCGGAACGTGCCATGACGGCGATTCTATGGGAGGACGGTCACCTTCACCTCGGTGACGTCCCCCCCTTCGATTCGGAAGGCGCGCAACAACGGCTTCGCTCCCGCGACAGGCCCAACGATGAAGTGAAGCCATTCGGGATCAGCACCCCCAGAGATGTCTTCCGATGATGGATATGCGTCCGACCGCGGGTGGCTGTGGAACACCGCTCCGATCGTGAGGCCATGCGCCTCCGACAGTCGCATCGCCCCGAAGTGTTCGGCTGGAGCAATCGTGAACCGATCCGAGTTGTGTTCGGAGTTCGTGAGACACACCGTGAGCTTCGGGGCGCCTCTGTCATCAAACGCAACCAACCCACAGGCCTCCTCGGGAAACGCCCAGCCAGAGTGTTTGAACATCGCGTCGGCCACCTGGGACGGCACAGAGACGCGTTCAATGCCGAGGCTGACGTACGCGTCGTCGAGATCCTCTGGACGAACGATGAGCCGCACTCCGTATCGAGCGAAGAACCCCGGGTTGAGGCCGCCCTCGTCGTCGATCGAGAGCCAAGCTTCTATGCCGTCAGCCGCAAGACGAGCTTTCGCGATCTCGCCGTCGGAGCGAACGTCATACACCGTTACCGTTGATTCAGCCCCCACCGGCTGGACCTTCGCTCAGCGACTTCGTCAACTCCACCCTCTGGAGCGAGAATCGTCCGGGGTACGTCTGCCTTCTGCCGGTCGGCAGGTATCCGAGACTCGCGTAGAACGCTCCGGCCTGTTCGTTGCCTACTTCGACATCGAGGACTGCGCGGTCGGCGCCACGCTCCCTCCCCCATGCCTCGACGATCGCCATGAGCTCTTGTGCGATCCCCGTGCCGCGGTGATCAGGAACGACGAACACCGACACCACGTCGAGAGCATTGTCCTTACAGAGGACTCCGACCGCCATGCCTACCGTCACGTCACCGTCGAATGCGAGGAGAGACACCGATGTGCCTTCCGTTGGATCTGCCGACGCACGGCCGATCCACACTTCGTCGTCGTAGGAAGCCGCTTCTTCATACGTCGTACAAAACGCATCCGGAGAATCGGTCAAGGCTTGAAGGCGGATCGCCTTGAGGGATTCCCAATCTCGCGTCCGGGCGTGGCGAATATCGACCATACACAAGCCTACCTTGTCAAGTTGGGCCTATCGTGAGCCCGTGTTTCGGACGGGGGTACAACTCTCCGGGCTTTTCGTCGCTGAGATAGTCGTTCCAGGACATGTGCGTCTGGCCGTGATCGCGCTCCACCATCTCGATGCAGCCCTGCACGGGGCACACGAGGCTGCACAGATTGCACCCGACGCACAGGTCGTCGATGATCCAGACTTTCGTTTCGTCGTCTTTGTACTCGACGCCGATGGCCTGATGCGCTCCGTCGTAACAAGCGATGTAACACAGCCCGCAGTGGATGCATTTGTCCTGGTCGATCTCGGCCTTGACGATGTAGTTGACGTCGAGATCCTGCCAATCCACCACCTTGTTGACCGACAATCCGCGCAGCTCGTTGACGCTCGCCATCCCCTTGCTGTCGAGGTAATTTGACAGACCCTCGGCCATGCCTTCAACGATGCGGTACCCGTAGTGCATCACTGCGGTACACACCTGGATCGTCGTGGCGCCCAGGAGGATGTACTCCGCAACATCCTGCCAGGTGGCGATGCCCCCGATGCCGCTGATCGGCAGCCCTTCGGTGAACGGATCCGCCGCGATCGACGCGACCATGTTGAGACCGATCGGTTTGACCGCAGGGCCGCTGTAGCCGCCGTGGCTCGACATTCTCCCGACCACAGGGCGAGGGGTGAAGCTGTCGAGGTCGACGCCGGTGATCGAATTGATCGTGTTGATCAGGCTCACGGCATCAGCACCGCCGGTCTTCGCTGCGCGAGCAGCGACCCTGATGTCTGTGATGTTCGGCGTCAGTTTCACGAACACGGGAACGGTCGCGGACTCTTTCGCCCATCCGGTGATATCGCATGTGTACTCGGGAACCTGCCCCACCGCAGATCCCATGCCTCGCTCGGACATGCCGTGGGGACACCCGAAGTTCAGTTCGATCGCGTCGGCGCCGGCCTGCTCGACCTGCTTGATGATCGTGTCCCAGGCGTCCGGGTTCGAGTCGACCATGAGACTCACGACCACTACATTTTCCGGGTACCGCCGTTTCACTTCGGCGATCTCGATGAGGTTAATCTCAAGGGAGCGGTCGGTGATGAGCTCGATGTTGCTGAAGCCCATCATCCTCTGGCCGTTCATGTCGACAGAGCTGTACCGGCTGTATACGTTCTCGATCGGATCACCGAGCGTCTTCCACACGGCGCCGCCCCACCCGGCGTCGAAGGCGCGCACGATCTGGGCGCCGGTATTCGTTGGAGGCGCGGAGGCGAGCCAGAAAGGATTCGGTGACTCGATGCCACAGATGTTCACGGATAGGTCAGCCACAGTGCTCCCTCACTTCCCCGCTGCGCCCGAACGCAGCGCTCGATCGATACTCATCGCTGCCGCTTTGCCATGAGCCACAGCGTTGACTACTTCCTTCCCTCCGTTGACGCAGTCCCCACCGGCCCAGATCATTTGATTCCCTGTGCGAAATTCTTCGTCCACCACCACCCGCCCACCGCGATCCGTCGCCACTCCGTCGAACTGGTCGAAGAAGCTGACTCGCTTCGCCTGTCCCGTTGCTCGCAGAACCATCGTGACAGGCAGCCTATATTCGCTTTCCGGAATCGCGACGAGCACGCCGTCTGTCGAGTGATCGGTCCGGTAACAGACGAGCGCGGAGACGGACCCTTCCCCCTCGATGCTCGCAGGAGCGCTCCAATGGATGAACTCCACACCGCTCATCAGAGCTCGCTCTATGTCATGGGGATAAGCCTTCATCTCGTCGCGGCCCCTTCGATACACGAGATACACCCGTTCGGCGCCGACCCTCGCCGCCTGAGTAACAGCGTCGATAGCGGTGTTTCCTCCACCAATGACAGCAACGCTCTCCCCTGTGAGATCCACTCCGCCGCCCCGGACGTCAGCAATGAAGTCAAGGGCGTCTGCAACCCCGTCAAGCTCTTCTCCTTCTAAGCCGAGCAGTGGCACGGAACCGAGTCCGACGCCGAGAAAAATCGCCTCGTGGCTCGAGAACAACTCACCAACATCGACGTCCCTCCCGACGGCTGTTCCTGAACGAATCTCGACACCCAATCCCGTTACGAATTCGACCTCGCGCAACGCCGTCGCCTGGTCCATCTTGTAGGTCGCGACGCCGTAGGTGTTGAGCCCGCCCGGTTGATCGTTCGCATCGTAGAGAACAACACTGTGGCCGAGCTTTGCAAGCTCTGCGCCACACGAGAGTCCCGCAGGACCGGCGCCAACCACCCCGACGTTGTGACGGGTCCGTTCGCCTACCGTGAACAGAGTGAACAGATCGCCGTCTCCGAACACGACGTCATCCGTTGCAAATGCCTGCAAGCGGCCGATATCGATCGGCCTCTCGTGGAGGCCGTTCAACACACAGGCGCCTTCACACAGCACTTCGGTCGGACAGACCCGGGCACACGAAGCGCCCAGAATGTTGGACTCGAGGATGGTTCGGGCAGAACCGATGAGATCGTGGTTCGCGATCTGCTTGATGAACCCGGGTACGTCGATGGTCGTCGGACACGCTCGCGTACACGGAGCGTCCCAACACATGAGGCAGCGATGCGCCTCGATGAGCGCCTCGTCGTGGTTCATGGTTGGCGGCGGCGCCAACCCTCCCTGGGCGGCTGCCGCCGCCGTCATCCGGTTCATACCCGATCCATCCTATAGAGTCGTCTCTTCACTGAGTGACGCGAGTCGCTCAGCGGTCGTTACTCGCCGCCC
>JASJYA010000030.1 GCA_030125685.1 Actinomycetota bacterium | reverse complement strand
CCTGATGCCTGATGCCTGATGCCTGATGCCTGAGACCTGTAATCTGTCTTCCCATGGACATCATTGAGACGATCCGCTCCTCCGTGATCGGAGACGACAACGTGGTCCCCGGACCGTTCGGGCCGCGCCGGATCACCTACGCGGACTACACAGCGTCCGGGCGATCGCTCAGTTTCATCGAGGACTACATCCGTGATGTTGTCCTGCCCATGTACGCCAACACGCACACGGAGGCGTCGGGAACCGGTCTCCAGACATCGAAATTCCGCGAGGACGCACGCAAGATCATCCGTCGCTGCGTCAACGCCGGGGAGGACTACTCGGTCATCTTCGCGGGCAGCGGGTGCACGGGCGCGATCGACAGAATGATCCGGGTTCTCGGCCTGTCGGTTCCCGACATTCTCGAGTCGAAGTACAAGCTGACAGACGCGATACCGCCCGAAGAGCTCCCCGTCGTGTTCATCGGGCCCTTTGAGCATCACTCCAACGAACTGCCGTGGCGAGAATCGATCGCAGACGTCGTCAAGATCGGTGAGGACGCGGACGGTCACATCGATCTCTCCCAGCTCGAAGAAGAGCTGGAACGCTATCAGCACCGGCCGCTGTGCATCGGCTCGTTCTCAGCGGCGTCGAACGTGACAGGAATCCTGTCCGACACCCGCGGCATCGCGTCTCTCTTGCACCGCTACGGCGCGCTCTCATTCTGGGATTTCGCCGCTGCCGCGCCCTACGTCGCGATCGACGTCGAACCGCAGGACGTGCCCGACGCGTACAAGGACGCCATCTTCATCTCCATCCACAAGCTGATCGGAGGGCCGGGATCACCCGGACTTCTGATTGCCCGCAACGAGCTCTTCCAGAACGCTGTGCCCTCCGTTCCAGGCGGTGGAACCGTGTCTTTCGTGAGGCCGGATTCACACGAGTACGTCACAGACATCCAACTCAGGGAGGAGGGGGGGACGCCTGCAATCATCGGCTCCATACGCGGAGGACTCGTGTTCCAGCTCAAGGATGCAGTCGGTTCGCAACGCATCCGTGACCTTGAAGAGAGCTTCATTGATCGAGCGATATCCTCATGGTCCCGCAACCCTGCCATTGAGATCCTCGGTAACCCGGACGCCGATCGCCTCTCGATAGTGTCGTTCGTCGTGAAATACCGTGGACAGTATCTCCATCACAACTTCCTGGTTGCTGTCCTCAACGACCTGTTCGGCATCCAGTCCAGAGGTGGATGCTCGTGCGCCGGACCGTACGGCCACGCGCTGCTCGGCATTGATGACGAGCACTCGGAGGAGATCAGCCATGAAGTAGAACTCGGCTGCGAGGGAATCAAACCAGGGTGGGTCCGCGTCAATTTCAACTATTTCATCGCGGAGGCTGTGTTTGAGTTCATTCTTGAGGCTGTTCACCTCGTCGCGACGCACGGCTGGAAGCTCCTCCCGTGGTACCGCTTCGATCCGCACACTGCCACATGGGTACACGTGGAGGGACGGGGAGAGGCTCCGTTCTCGCTGTTCGATATCGATTACGCCGACGGAGCGATGATGCACGACTCCCATCCGGCGCACGCTCCTGACTCGGAGTTGAAGCGCTACCTTGACGAGGCTCGCGCTCTTTTCGATTCGATTGACCCGACAACGGGTCCTGCCCAACCGCCGCTTGAGGCAACGGCTTCCTTCGAGGATCTGCGGTGGTTCCTTCTGCCCGAGGATGTGCGCGCACGTGAGTAACGAGCAACCCGCATGGTTCACCGCTGCTTTGGAGACGAATCCTGAGGAGCGGAAAGTCACGGTCGAGGGCGCCGGTATTCGGTACCTCTCGTGGGGAGACAACAACAAGCCTGGGCTCGTCTTCGTACACGGTGGCGCGGCTCACGCCCACTGGTGGTCGTTTATCGCCCCCTTGTTCATGAGCGAGTGGCACGCTGTTGCGATCCACCTCTCCGGCATGGGGGACTCGGACAGGCGCGAGTCGTACTCGCACGAGATGTGGGCGACAGAGGTGATGGCCGTAACGGAGGACGCCGGGTTTCCAGGCCCACCCGTCGTCGTCGGGCACAGCCTCGGAGGCATGGTCACCATCCAGACAGCCGCTACGTTCGGCGACAGGCTCGCCGGCGCAGTGATCGTAGACGCTCCCGTGCGGCGGCCATCGCCCGAGTCCGAAGAGAGCAGGTCGGGTCGCGCATTCAAGCTTCCCGGCATATACGCCACACAGCAGGAAGCCATCGCCCACTTCAGGCTCGTCCCTCCTCAGCCTTACGAGAATGCGTACATCGTCGACTACGTTGCACGAATGTCTGTGCACGAGACCGAAGCGGGCTGGACGTGGAAGTTCGACCCGGAGATCTTTACAGGCACGCTCGTCGCGCTCAGGGACCAACTCGCATCTGTGCGCTGCCGCGTTGCCCTCTTCACCGGCGAGAAGTCGATCATCGTGCCTCACGACACCGCTGCGTACATGTACGAGCTGATGGGCCGCGTGTCGCCGGTTGTCGAGATACCCGAAGCGCATCATCATCTTACGATCGACCAACCCCTCGCCTTTGTTGCAGCACTCCGAACGCTGCTTGCGGATTGGCACCACTCCGTTGCGTTCAAACGGGCTTGATGATTCGGGTACCATGCGACCAGGCATGGCAAACATTCGAAACAGCCAACTCAGCCTCGATCAGGCGTATCAGGCCGCCTACGTCTGGCTCGACCACGCCGGTGACCCCCCGATCGAGATCTCGGAACCGGCGCACGGCGCCGTCGAACTCCTCACCGAAACCGCTTTCGTGCGCGTCAGGATCAGCGATGGGCCTGTGGAACAGTCGTCCGTGCTTGCGCTCCTGCGTGCAGCGGCCCCGGGGAAGCGACTCATCTTGTTCTCGCCGTCAGGGTTCTCGCCTGGCGCCGTCTCGATCGCCGAATCACAGGGCATATCGTTATTCACTCTCGACCCGCGAGGCCGTGCAGTACCGGAAACCACGCACGCCCGATCGGTCGCGCCGGACACGGAGCCGGACCCTCCGGTCGCTCGCGAACCCAGACAGGACGATCCCGACGTCCGGTTCTCCACCCCGCCGCTGCTCGTCGGCAAGCAATTTGAGGTCGAAGGGGGCGACGACCGCAACGACGTGAGCACAGCGGAGTGGTCGGACTGCCCGGCGTGCGGAACCGCGCATTATCGCGATGCGAAATTCTGCAAAGAGTGCGGTGTGAGTATGAATCCGACCACCGCCAAGGCTACCGCCCAGATGCGGTGCCGGAGCTGCGGCAGTCACGACATCGAGGCGCTCAGCTAGAGGTTCCTTTGCTTAACGCCTTGCGGCGCACAGCCCTGTGCTTCCGCTCCGCAGCATCCGCCCCAGTAATCGACAGTGACGATCCGGCAAGCTCCATGCGTCGCTCGAGAGCGCTTCGGAACTTGCGGGGGCACGTTCCGAACCCTGAAAGCGGGATGATCTCACCCCTGGCGAAGCGCTCTCGCTCGACGCCTTCGACAGGCACCGGTGGCAGGACGCCGAGCGGATGGCCCGGAATCGTTCCGTGCTCAAGGCGGGTGATTGAACCCTCTCCCTGGGGCGAGATCGACATGCGCACATACCAGGGAAGGAAGTCAGCGTTCTCGTCGTAATCGAGGCTGATGTCTGCAAACGCCTCATACGGAATCCGATACGTGTGATCCGACGGAACATCGCCAACGACGTAAAACAGGGCACGGTCGGAGAGCAGCCAGAACAGGACCGCTCGCTCGGAGTCTCGGCGATCCAGCCCTGCGGCCGAACGGTCGAGGGTCTCGTCACCAATTGTGAGGGGGCGGGCCTTCGTCTTTGCTTCGCCACGACCGAGGTCGAGCACCGTCTGCTTGAAAGAGTGCAGGATGGGCATACAGATAGGGTAGGCAGGTGACAGGTCACCAGGGTCACAGGTCAGCACGTGCTAGCTGTCACCTGTGAGCTGTGACCTGTCAGCTGTATTCTGGCTGGATGGGCAACGATCTCAGAGCGACCGGACAGGGGCAGGCGTGGTCCTGGCCGCTGGCCGACTGGGATCGCATGTGGCGACCATCCCAGTGGCTCAAGAAGCCGCCCCGACCCCACAGAACCCACATACTGCACCTACTCGCGATCCTGGTGCTCGCCGGGTACGCGAACATCATCGGGAACGAGGTCCTCGCCGACGCGTGGCACATCCCTTTCAACCTCGGCGTCCTGGGAGTCGCTCTCCTCATTGCCCGGCGAGCCGGGACGACATGGACGACGATGGGGCTGCGCAGCGATCGTTGGAGACGAGGCGCAACCGTGGGCGGGGTCGTCATCGGAATAATCGCTGTCGGAGTCAGCGTCGGCATTGCTCTCCCCGCGACTCGCGAGCTGTTCAGAGATGAACGCATCATCTCGAACTCCATCGGATGGGTGCTGTTTCAGGCGTCGGTCCGGGTTCCGCTTGCAACTGCCCTCTACGAGGAGGTTCTGTTCCGCGGGATCGTCTTCGGCATGCTCATCCGTCGCCGTTCACCACTCGTTGCGGCCCTCATCACCTCTGTGCTCTTCGGCCTCTGGCACATCCTTCCCACCCTTGACACGATCCAGACGAACCCCGCAGGGAACCTGTTCACGGGATCTGTCGGCCTTGTCATCGCCATCGGGGGCGCCATAGCAGGCACGTTCGTCGCGGGCCTCGGGTTCCTCTGGGTCCGCCTCTACGCCAACAGCACCTACGCCGCGGTGCTCGCCCACATCGGTACGAACTCCATTGCAATGCTCGGCGCACTCGTCGTCGTCCATCTGCTGTGAACAGACACCAGACACATCGAACTCTGGAGTCTGGCGCTGATTCGGGCAATATTTCGCCCAAATCAGCGCCAGAGTCCTGAGGAGTCAGGTCAGCACGTGCCGGCTGTCACCTGTTACCTGTAGCCTGACCACCCGTCCACCCGTTCCTCATGATCCCCGTACGCGCATACTTCAGACTCTTCACCGGATACCTCCGGCCGCATCGCGCGAAAGCGACGCTGCTCGGCGCGCTCCTGCTGACCACGATCGCTCTGCAGCTCGCCAACCCGCAGCTCATCAAGCGATTCATCGACGGCGCCGTTGCGGGCGAGCCGGCCTCAGCGCTCATTCCGATCGCTATCGCGTTCATTGTGATCGCCCTCACGCACCAATTGTTCGCCGTATGGGCCACATACCTCGCTGAGCAGATCGGATGGTCTGCAACGAATCAGCTCCGGGCAGACCTCACCGACCACGTCCTGCGCCTCGACATGGGATTCCACAAGGGCACCAGCCCTGGTGAACTCATTGAGCGCATCGACGGCGACGTCACGGCGCTCTCGAACTTCTTCTCGTCGATGATCATCAAAGTTCTCGGCAACGGCGCGCTGCTCCTCGGGATCCTCGTTCTGCTATGGCTGGAATCGTGGATCGTGGGACTCGCCATCACCGTGTTCACCGTTGGCACATTTCTCGGACTTTTCCGACTCCATGGCGTGATCGTGCCGTGGCAGAAGGAGATCCGTGCCACCAGCGCAGAGATGTACGGATTCATCGGTGAACAGGTCGACGGTAGAGAGGACATCGAGGCGAGCGGCGCCACCGAGTTCATGCTGTCACGATTCGACGCGATTCAACGCAAGTGGCTTCCACAGGTAATCCGCGGATGGACGGGCTGGGCAATGATGTGGAGTGCTTCCATGGCGCTCTACTTCGTGTCGATCGCCGTCGTCTTCGTCTTCGGATCCTTGCTGTTCGGAGTCGGCGCCCTCACCCTCGGTTCCGTGTACCTCGTGTATCAGTACGTCGAGATGGCGCACAGGCCAATTGAACAGATCAGGGAGGAACTCATCGACCTCCAGAAGGCCGGAGCGTCCATCGAGAGGGTCGAGGAACTCCTCGCGAGAGAGTCGGCCCTCATCCCCCGTAACGATCGGCGCCTGCCCGATGAGCCGCTCGGCGTTCAGTTCGAGAACGTGACATTCCGGTACGACGACGAGGCAGGTAACGAGACCATCCTGGACAATGTGTCCTTCGACATCGCCCCCGGACGCGTGGTCGGCCTCCTCGGACGAACAGGCTCGGGGAAGTCCACGATCGCTCGGCTCGTCACCCGTATGTACGAACCTCAGGGCGGAGTTGTTCGCATCGGCGGTTTGGCGACATGGGACATCGACATCGCCGATCTTCGGAGACGCGTGGCAATGGTCACCCAGGATGTGCAGCTCTTCCGTGCGACGGTCCGTGACAACCTAACGTTCTTCGACAACTCGATCAGCGACGAGCGGCTCCTCGAAGTCATCCACAGGCTTGAGCTCGACGAGTGGCTCGCGTCACTCCCCGCCGGTCTCGACTCGAAGCTGGAGTCCGGCGCCGGCGGCCTGTCAGGGGGGCAGGCCCAACTCCTCGCTTTCACGCGTGTGTACCTCAGAGACCCCGAAGTTGTCGTGTTAGACGAAGCGTCATCGCGCCTTGACCCCGCGACTGAGGCGCTGCTTGAGCGGGCTGTTGACCATCTGCTGGAGAATCGTACGGCGATTCTCATCGCCCATCGGCTGGCGACGGTGGCTCGCGCCGATGACATCGTGATCCTCGAGGACGGCCGGGTCGTGGAGTACGGGGAGCGGCGCCGCCTTGAATCAGACCCCAAGTCGGTCTTCTCGCGACTGCTTGCGACCGGGATGAATGAGGCGCTCACATGACCGACCAACCTACACCGGCCTTCACACGCGTGTTGTTCAGGATGATCCGCCAACAGCCGGTCCGGTACGGCTTCGCTCTCTTTCTGTGGGTGACCATTTGGACGATACCCATCCTGATCGGCCTCATCACGGCGCACTTCTTCGACGCTCTCACAGACGAGATCCCCGTCACCACCCTGACGATGCTCGTAGGCGCCGTGCTTGTATACGCCGTCGTCCGATCGATGTTCATCTTCATGGCGATGCGCAACCACGCTTCACTGCTGTTCAGAGCGGCAGCGACAATGCGGCGCAACCTCCTTGTGCGAATCTACGAACTCCCCGGCGCAGCCGGACTGCGCGAGACCCCGGGTGAGAACGTCAGCCGATTCCGTGACGATGTGGAACATATCGTCGAACCATTCGACCTGTTCGTCGACTTCGTCGGCGCCCTCGTCTCAGGTCTCATCGCATTCGGGATCATGCTGACGATCGACCCTGTCATCACGTCCGTTGTCGCCATCCCGGTACTGATCGTCGCGATCGTATCGAATCGCACGGGCGGCCTCGTACGCCGCTACCGGAAACAAGCCCGCGACGCCACCGAAGCGATCACCGGTTTTCTCGGTGAGACCTTCGCGGCGACCCAGGCGGTGAAGGTTGCCGGCGCAGAGGCTCACATGTTGAGACACTTCCAGGATCTCAACGATGTTCGCAAGACGATGATGGTTCGGGATCGCACGCTCACTGCGGTCCTCGAGGCCGTCTTCCGCAACACCGTGAACATCGGCACCGGCCTCATCCTGCTGCTCGCCGCCGGAAGGCTCGCCGCGACCGGAGCGGCGGGTATCTCGCTCGGGGAGTTCGCTCTGTTCGTGTTCCTGCTCCACCTGGTCACGGATTCCGCGTACTTCTACGGCATGTTCATCGCGCGCGTCAAGCAGGGCTCCGTCAGCGTCGAACGACTGACATCGACGATGTCCGGCGAACCGTGGGAACGCCTCGTCGACCGCACAGAACTTGGACTCGACACCGAGCCAACAGGCCTGACGCGCGAGGTCGAGAAGCCAGGCCCGTTCGAGTCTCTCTCCATTCGCGACTTGTCGTACCACTATCCCGGCTCGACGAATGGCATCGACGGTGTGGACCTCGACATCGCTCTCGGGGAGTTCGTCGTGCTGACCGGACGCATCGGATCGGGCAAGACGACGTTGCTCCGAGCCATCCTCGGCCTCCTTCCCGCTGAAGGCGGCACGATCGAGTGGAACGGCGAACCTGTTGACGACCCTGCAACGTGGCTCATCCCGCCGCGCGTCGCTTATACGTCACAGGTTCCCCGTCTGTTCTCAATGTCGCTTGAGGACAATCTCGTTCTGGGAGCGAAGCTCTCCGACGACGAACTCGCCGAGTCGATCCACATCGCCACCATGCGCCACGACATAGAGTTAATGCCAGACGGGCTTGAGACCCTGGTCGGACCGCGAGGTGTGCGCCTCTCCGGAGGGCAGGTGCAGCGGTCGGCGGCAGCCCGAATGTTCACCCGCGCCCCGCAACTCCTCGTGCTCGACGACGTGTCCTCCGCCCTGGACGTCGAGACGGAACAGACGCTGTGGAGACGCCTCTTCGAAGCAAGGTCCGACGTTGCAGCTCTCGTGGTGTCGCACCGACACTCGGCGCTCGCCCGAGCCGATCGCGTCGTCGTCATGGAGAAGGGCCGCGTCGTCGCAGTCGGCACGGCAGAGCAGCTAGCTGAAACTTCCGAAGCATTCCAGGCGATCTGGGAGGGAGTGGTCGGAGGCGGCTAACCCCTGGTGATCGCGAGGATCTCGATCTCGAAGGTGAGTGCTTCGCCTGCTAGCCGATGATTCGTATCGAGCGTGACCGTCTCAGCGGTCACTTCGGTCACGATGGCAGGTTGGCCGTTCGTCAGAAAGACCTCGTCTCCTACCTCGACGTCACCCTGTTCAGGGTTGAACGGAACCACGACGAGTTTCTCCTCACTCCACTCACCGTATGCGTTCTCCGGCTCGATGCGGACCGTTCGCACATCACCGACCTCCCCGCCACGTACGGCTTCGTCGAATCCAGAGATGACCTGGCCCGTCCCGACGGTGAACGAGAAGGGCACATCTCGGTCGCGTGAGGAGTCGAACTGGGAGCCGTCGTCAAGCGTGCCGATGTAGTGGACTTCCACGACGTCACCGTCCTGGACGATGAATCTCTCACCGGAGACGACCTGGGTCGTGGAGGTGGTCTCGTCCACTGCTTCAGCGCCGACGGTGGTGGTCGTCGTCTGGACATCCAGATCTGACGCGTCTCCCTCCGAACAGGCGGTTGCAAGCAGCCCGACGACAAGAACGAGAACAATGATGTAGCGCAGGCGCATGAATGACTCACAGGTGTCGGGGTTGCAGTGGAGGTTACCGAACGTAGTACGTATGACGTAATACGACCGTCGGTTCGAGGTTTCGCTGCCGTTGTAATCTGGGCGGATGCCGAACTACACACCCCCCGTACGGGACATCACCTTCACACTCGACACGATCGCAGACGTCGAGTCAATCGTCGCCCTGCCCGACTTCGAGCACGTTGACCTCGATACGATCGATGGCATGCTCAGCGAGGCCGCTCGATTCTTCTCTGAAGTGTTCGCGCCCACGAACGAAGTTGGTGATGAAAAGGGGGCTGCTCTCGAGAATGGCGGCGTCGTCACCCCTGATGAATTCAAGCCGGTGTGGCAGAAGCTCGTCGACGCCGGCTGGACGGCCGTGACAGGTTCGCCCGAATACGGAGGGCACGGCTTTCCCAGAACGCTCGGACTCGCGGTTTCGGAGATGATGACCTCTGCGAATCTTGCCTTCTCGCTCAATCCCATGCTCACGGGGAGTGGTATCGCGCTGCTGACCCGCCACGGAAGTGATGAGCTTCGGGATCAGTACCTCGCGAAACTCATATCGAGTGAGTGGACAGGCACGATGGTGCTCACAGAGTCCGAAGCAGGCTCGGACGTCGGGGCGCTGCGCGCCAAGGCGGTTCTGAACCCGGACGGCTCTTATTCGATCAGCGGCACGAAGATCTTCGTCACGTGGGGAGACCACGACCTCACGGACAACATCATCCATCTCGTCCTCGCTCGAACGCCTGACGCACCTGCGGGAACAAGGGGAATCTCCCTCTTCGTCGTACCCAAATTCCTCCTCACAGAGGACGGCGCCCCGAGTAAACGCAACAGCGTTGAGACCGTCTCGATCGAGCACAAGCTCGGGATCCATGCAAGCCCCACATGCGTACTCGCATTCGATGATGCGACCGGCTACATCGTCGGCGAGGAGAACAAGGGGATGCGATACATGTTCACGATGATGAACCAGGCGAGGCTCGAGGTCGGCCTCGAAGGGCTCTCGGTGGCGGAACGGGCATACCAACACGCCGCTGAATACGCAAAGGACCGCGTGCAAGGCAGGGCCGCAGGCTCGGATGAACTCTCCCCCATCATCGATCATCCTGATGTACGGCGCATGCTCATGACAATGAAGGCATCCACCGAAGCAATGCGCGCACTTCTGTATGACGCGGTCGCCGCTGAGGATCGACATCTCAGTGCACAGGATGAGCTCGAACGCATCGCTGCAGGCGACCGGCTCGCCTTGCTCACACCGATCGCGAAGGCGTGGTGCACCGACAGGGGAGTTGAGATCGCTTCGATCGGCGTGCAGGTACTCGGTGGTATGGGCTTCGTCGAGGAGGCGGGGGCAGCGCAGTTCTACCGTGACGCCAGGATCACGCCGATCTACGAAGGGACGAACGGCATCCAGGCGCTCGACCTCGTGATGCGGAAGCTCCCCATGGGGGACGGCGCCGTGATTACGGCTTACCTGTCAGAGATCGAGTCGCTCGACGGCCCCCTCGCTGACGGAGGAGATGCGCTTGCCGGTGTGCGGGAGCACCTCGGGGCAGCCCTTCGGACCGTACGCGACGCAACATCGTGGCTCGCTGCCTCCAACGACCCCCAGGCGCGGATGGCCGGCGCGACGCCGTACCTCGAGATGCTCGGCACGCTCGCCGGCGGTTACTACCTGGCGCGCCAGGCGCTGGCGGCACAGAGCGAGGCCGATTCGGATTCCTGGATGGCGGCAAAGGTCGCCACTGCACACTTCTACGCGGTCAACCTGCTTCCCAAGGTGCACGGACTGGCGCCGAGCGTCACGGCAGGGAGCGAGCACCTCTTCGCAATCGAGGACACGAACCTCGGCTGACAGGTCACAGGTCACAGGTCACAGGTTTGACGTAGTACCCGCTTCGAGCGGCTACCGTTCAAGACCGGGGCACGCCTCTCCTATCGCCCTAGGTAATGATTACAAGACAAATCACTGAAGACGCGACCACATTCGCGTCCCTCGGCATCGACCCTGACCTCGTCGCTGAGCTCGACAGCCAGGGGATCACCACACCGTTCCCGATCCAAACGATGACAATGTCTGACGCACTAGCCGGCAGAGACATCACGGGCAAGGCGGAGACAGGGTCGGGCAAGACGCTCGCCTTCGGCCTGGCGATGGTCATGCGGGTCACAAGAGGGAAGCCGAAGCGGCCGCAAGGCCTCATTCTCGTCCCGACAAGAGAGCTAGCCGTCCAGGTGTCTCGCGCTCTCGCCCCCCTCCTGCAGCAACGGAACCTCACAGCCGTGGCCGTGTACGGTGGCGCCCCGATGGGGCCTCAGATCGACGCTCTCAAAGGCGGGGCTTCGATTGCAATCGCGACACCCGGTCGGCTCATCGACCTCATGGAGCGACGGGCGTTCGACCCACAAGACGTCAACATCGTGACCATCGATGAAGCCGATCAGATGGCGGACATGGGGTTCATGCCTCAGGTGCGCACGATCATGTCGCAACTGCCCGACGAGCGCCAGACGTTTCTCTACTCAGCAACCCTCGACCACCAGGTCAAAGAATTGATCGACCGCTATATGAATGATCCCGTTGTGCACGAGGTCGATTCACAGACGGAGACAATCGATGGCATGGAGCACCGTTTCCTGAAGGTGCATTACATGGATAAGGCCAAGGTCGTCATGGAGATTTCCGAACACAACGATCGAGTGCTCGCGTTCACTCGTACGAAGGCAGGGGCGGACCGACTCGCGAAGGATCTCCGTGACCTCGGCGTCTCTACCGCGCTCATACACGGCGATCTCCCGCAGAAGAAGCGGGAGCAATCCTTGAGCCGATTCACAGATGGGGCCGTCACCGTCCTCGTTGCAACGAACGTCGCTGCCAGAGGGCTTCACATAGACGGAGTTGACGTCGTCGTCCACTTTGACCCGCCTGATGACCCCAAGACATACCTGCACCGCAGTGGGCGAACTGCCCGAGCCGGCGAGGACGGCCTCGTCGTCACCCTGGTCGAGTGGGACCAGGTGAACGAGGTTCTCGGCATCCAGAGAAGGGCAGACCTAAACGTGCCGATCGTCAAGATGTTCTCCAACGATGAACGATTGGCCGACCTCGCCGCTTGGCAGCCTCCTCCGGAGGAAGCCCCGTTCAAGGCCAAATCGATCAAGAGACGCAAGCGGGGCGGGTTCTGAATCGAACCCCAGTCGAGTTCAAGGAGGAACTAATGGCGAAGCAGTACAACGCCGCACCAGACCTGACCATCGATCTTTCGAAGGCCTACAAGGTCGTCCTGCACACGAGCGCGGGGGACGTCGCTGTCGATCTGTACGCTGCTGACGCCCCCCAGACCGTGAACAACTTTGTCTTCCTCTGTGACGAGGGCTTCTATGACGATGTGATCTTCCATCGCGTCATTCCCGGGTTCATGGTCCAGGGCGGCGATCCGACCGGGACAGGCCGAGGCGGTCCCGGATACAAGTTCCGAGACGAAGTCCACTCCAAGACGAACTACAGCCGTGGAACGCTCGCGATGGCGAACTCAGGGCCGAACACGAACGGTTCGCAGTTCTTCATCATGCACGCCGATTACAGCCTCCCCAACCAATATACGATTTTTGGCGAAGTGACCGATGGTCTCGACGTCGTCGACGCCATCGCGGGAGCTAAGATCGGCGCCCAGGATCGTCCCCACGAGCCTGTGGCCATCACCTCGGTGACGACCACGGAAAACTAAACCGCACCTCGTCGGCGCCTACCCCCGCTAGCGTTGTCCGAAGATGGACTGGTTACTCGAGCCTTTCTCCCACGCGTTCCAACAGCGGGCCCTGATCGCAGGTTCCCTCACGGCGATCGTCTTCGCCGTCGTCGGTACGTGGGTCGTCATTCGGGGGATGACCTTCTTAGGTGACGCCCTCGTCCACGGCGTGATCCCCGGTATTGCGCTCGCAGTGCTGTTTGACTTCAGCCTTCTGATCGGTGCAGCCGCTGCGGCGCTCGTGATGGTGGCCGGCATCAACTTTGTCCACAGACAGACGGAGTTCTCCGAGGACACAGGCATAGGACTGCTCTTCGCGGGGATGCTGGCGCTCGGTGTGATCCTCATCTCGACGACCGCCGGCGCGAGCGGAACGCTCAATTCGATCCTGTTCGGGAACGCCCTCGGCGTCACACCATTCGATATCTGGGTGCTCGGGGTCGTTGCTGTAGTGACACTGGGCGGAACAGCGTTGATGTACCGGCGGTTCATCGTCCTCGCCTTCAGCGAGCAGAAGGCTGCCCTGTTGGGATTCCGCCCACAGATGACCCACGTAATCCTGCTCGTGCTGCTCACGCTCGCAATCGTCGGGTCGTTTCAGACCGTGGGCACATTGCTCATTTTCGGGCTCATGGTCGGCCCGCCTGCTACCGCAGCGCTGCTGGTGCGCAGGGTGCCTGCGATGATGCTCACCGCTGGAGTCATCGGCGTCCTGTCTGTGGCAGGCGGCCTGATCATCAGTTTCCATGCGGGCACATCAGGCTCAGCGACGATGGCACTACTACCGATAGTGCTCTTCTTCGCTGTGCTCTCGGTCAAGGCGCTACGCGCACGGAGCACCCGACAGGTAGCGGTCGACCGTTGACCGTCAGGATGCTTTCCGGCGGTCCCGATCACGCAACCTGCGACGCATGCGCCTGCGGTCGGCAGCGTCGAGGCCGCCCCATACACCTGCGGCCTGGTTCGTGACCAGCGCATACTGCAGGCACGCCTCTCTTACGGGACATTCACCACAGATCGCCTTTGCTGCTTGAGCTGCTGACGCCTCCTCGGACGCGGGAAAGAAGAGATCGCTCTCGACGCCGCTGCACGCCGCAGCTTCTCTCCACCTGGTATCCGGTTCCCACATCAGATCGCTCAACGTCAGCAATGCGCCATTCCTTTCTCCGAGAATCATATAACGACTACGGCGGTGTGTGAATTCCTTGTTTATCCGATTGTTGCACACAAGTACGACAGAAGCGAGGGTTAATGCACCGCTGGAAGGACCCGAACTCAGATTCCGGGGACAGATCCGGGTTTCGTGTCGTCATGGGACCAGGTCAAGGAAGATTCGACCGCAACGACTCCCTCGACCCGTGATGCGAGTTCGACGAAGAGCCTCCCCTCGGATCGAGACGGAAGATGCCCGGAGATGGTGACGACTCCGCCGTCCACCGTAACCGTGAACCCGTCCGCAGAGAGTTGCAGCACCTCCAGCCCGACGACATCGACAATCTCGTCCATCAGCGCCTCATCCGGCCGAGCGAACACACCCATCACATCAGCACGCGAGATGATGCCTTCCAACCGCCCATCCGGAAGCACGACAGGCAAGCGCTTGACACGCAGATCGGTCATCTTTCTTGCAGCCTCGGTAACCGACGACAAACTATCGATCGTGTGCGGGTCTGAGGTCATCGCCTCGGACACCAACTTCGCAGTCGGCCGATTCTCATCACCGAGAAAGTTCGCGAGCAAGCGCCTCCTCTGCCGTCCCCACGAACGATTTGCTTCGGCGGACACGAAGTCTGCCTCTGTGATCATGCCGATGACTTTGAGATCGTCATCGACCACTGGGAGGCCGCTCACTCCCGATCTGATCATCACGGTCGCTGCCTCCTTCAGGTGCGCGTCCGCCCGTATCGTCGTAACTTCTGTGCTCATCACGTCGCCGACCTTCACGGACGAGCCTCCTCGTTCGATGTTGTATCCCACACGGTAGAGACGGAGGCGCCGCCGAAGCAATTCGTATAGGAACTCGTACGAGATTCGCAGGCGCACTACGCTCATGTCAATTAGTCCGAAGTCACCCGGGGGACCACGTGCCACTGAACATCATTTACCAAGGAATCGAGGTCGCCGTCGAGGAGGACTCCACCGCGCTCATCGGTTCCGACGCCGCGGCGACCATCCGAATTGTGCGGCCAGGCATCTCACGGAAGCACGCCGTTGCTTCCTTCGACGGGACAACGTGGAAGATCGAAGACGCAGGCAGCCGAAACGGCACATTCGCGAATGGAGAGCGCGTGCAGACAACGGTCATCACCGGACCAACGACTCTGTATCTCGGCCATCCCACCAATGGCGAAGCCATATCGTTTGTGCCCCTGACGCCCGAGGGCCCGGCAAAAAAAGACACCGAGCAGGCGCCGGAAGAAGAGTCGATCCAAGCTGAGATCGATTCCTTCGTCCTCGCCGCGGAGCCCAAAGTCGGGGAGCGACAGAAGGCGCCAGAGACGGCTACCGCTCCCACCACCGCCACGCATGTGCAGCCAACGTCGGTTGCGTACGCATCTGACGCGGAGCTAGCTGCACTGACCCGGGCTCTCCGCGACCAGATCAGCTCAGTCAAAGGTCTCACCTGGTCAGTTTGGGCGATGATCGCTGTAACGGCGGTACTCGCGGTCATGACCATGTTCGTCGGAATCCTCGGAAGCTGAGGCAGACCGTTGACCGTTCACCGTTGACCGCAAGCGAGGCGACAGCCCACCGATCCGTCGTAGCTCGTCAGCTCTCTTCAAGATCCGGGTTCCGAAGATACTTCATAACTTCCTCGGCTAGCTCATCGGCGGTCGGCAAGTCCTCGGGAATTTTCGACGTGGCGCCGATGCTCTCTTCGAGCCCTTCGATGAACTGTGCGATCTCCGGCCGCTCACTGATGATCTCATCGAGACGTTCTATCTGTGTCCGAGCGTCCTCCTCCAACGCCGACAGGTTGAAGTCGGTGTCGAGTTGGTCCGAAACCTTCCTAAGCAACGCGATGACTGCCGGGTGGTAAGGCCTTCCGACGTACGGGGGAACCTGCGCCCAATATCCGATGGTGGGGATGCCCGCTTCCTCGACGGCGAAGCGAAACACGGTCGCAGCAGATGCAGGCACCACAATCTCGTCTATCAGCATCTCGTCTCCCGGTAGCAGCAACCTCGGGTCCGACGCCGTGCAAAACGCCGCGACGTCCATGCCGTGTCGCACGGGCGTGGGTACGGAGCCGAGCGTGACGAGATGTGCGACGTCCAGGTGCTGGGCCAAGTCTGAAAGCGCATCGCTGATGCCAGACCATCCGTAGTCGGGTTCGTTCCCGACCAAGACGAGCACGTCCCTCCCTGATGGGCGCACGTGCACGATCTCCATGCGCGGCCACGTGAGGGTCTGCGTCTCTCCGCTGCTGAAGCGGAGTATGGGCCGGTTGGATCGATAGTCGAATACCGCGTCAGGGTCGAAGGTGACGATCGGTTGCCCGTCCTCGGCAAGCCAGTCGGCGGCGCTGCTTGCCGCCGAAGCTGCGTCTCCCCATCCAGCGAGGCCGAAGATCAACACAGGCCTCTCCATAGGCGGCGGGGTGTTGAGTGTGTACAACGCCATCAAGTCAGCCTAACGCCGGCGATCGTCGACTACAGATAGAGTCCATTGCCGTGCTCTTCACTGCTTCCGCTTTCGAGCGCTTTCTGGAGCTGCATCCGCTCTAGTTGTGCGGAAGCGGCCATCTGCTGGGAGATGAGGGAGGCCTGGATACCGTGGAACAACCCTTCGAGCCAGCCGACGAGCTGGGCTTGAGCGATTCGAAGCTCTGCGACCGAGGGCATCTCAGTGATCGGAATGAACACGGCGTCGAGCTCTTCGACAAGATCATCCGAGAGGACGTCGCGCAGTTCGTCGATCGACTGGTCGTAGATCGATACGAGCCGCTGCCTACCGGCCTCGTCGAGCGGCGCCTCTCTCACCTCTTCGAGCATGGCGCGGGTCATCGACGCAATGCGTATGAGCTTCGACGGTTCCGAGACGTGCGGTCTCGTGTCTTCGATCTCGTCGGAGTGCTTGGAGTCAGGCATGACCTCAGGCGTAACGGTCTGCGGTGTGGCATCGGGGCGATCGGTTTCCATCACTGAAGCATACGACGGCAGGGATACACAGCGACAGGTACGATGCCTCGCCTTGAGCGAACCACACATCACCGATCCGGATCGAGACGAGCCGAAGAAGAGAGTCTTCCTCAGGAGACTTCTCTGGACGGTGTTCGGACTCATGCTCACATTCGTCGTTTTCGCGTTCGCGTTCGCGCAGTACTCCGTGCATCGCGCATTCCCACAGGTCGATGGAACGATCCAGGTTGACGGCCTGTCAGCGCCTGTAGAAGTGATGCGCGACTCAATGGGTGTCCCCAACATCTACGCCGACACGCTCGAGGATCTGATGATGGCGCAGGGCTACGTGCATGCCCAGGACCGCTTCTATCAGATGGACTACTGGCGTCATATCTCGTCAGGGAGGCTCTCCGAGATGTTCGGAGAGAGCCAGGTTGAGACAGACACATTCCTCAGGACAATGGGCTGGGGTCGTCTGGCGCAACAGCAGTATGACGCGGAGTCTCGTGAGATCCGGTCCCTTCTTGACGCGTACGCGGCGGGGGTGAACGCGTACCTTGCCACCCGGTCACCGACGGATCTGTCTCTTGAGTACTCAATCTTGGGGCTCACGAACCCCGACTACACGCCCGAGCCCTGGACTCCCGCCCACTCGCTCGCGTGGGGGAAGGTCATGTCCTGGGATCTCGGCGCCAACCATGAGGCGGAGATCGGGCGCGCATTGATCCTCGGGGTGATGTCTCACGAACGAATGGAACAGCTCTACCCGCCGTTCCCCGGTGACCGGCATCCCTACATCGTTGAATCGCGAGGGAGTGAGACGGCGGCCATCCAGGCCATCCACATCACATCCGAGGCGCTCCAAGCCCCCCTCCGTTCCGCCTCTTACGCGATCGACGCTCTCAACCGCATCACGGGAGGAGGCATGGAGACCGGAATCGGTTCGAATTCGTGGGCCATATCGGGAGAGCACACGCCGTCAGGTTCTCCGCTGCTGATGAACGATCCGCATCTCGCAGCCCAGATACCTTCGATCTGGTATCAGGTCGGACTGCGCTGCAACACGGTCTCTGAGGACTGTCCCTTCGATGTGTCAGGCTTCTCGTTCCCGGGAGTGCCCGGTGTCATCATCGGCCACAACGCCGACATCGCGTGGGGTTTCACCAACGTCGGGCCGGACGTGCAAGACCTGTACATCGAGAAGATCAATCCTGACAATCCGAACCAGTACGAGTACAAGGGTGCATGGCTCGACATGGATCTCCGCACCGAAACCATCAGGATTGCCGGCGGCAGAACCGTCGAGATCGAGGTACGCTCGACGATCCACGGTCCAATCATCTCAGACTCGTACGGGCGCCTTGACGACTTCGACTCCGCCGGGGTCGAGCTGCCGGAGGTGTTCGCGGTTGCTATGCGCTGGACAGGACTCGATGACGTTCCCTCGATCGTCCGACCGATCTTCGGGATCAACAAGGCCACCAACTTCGAGGAGTTCAGAGCGGCCGCCCTGTTGTTCTCGGTCCCTGCACAGAACCTGCTCTACGCGGACACGAAGGGCGCCATCGGCTACGTCATGCCGGGGAACATCCCGATCCGCTCCAAGGGGGACGGCACACTCCCTGTCCCCGGGTGGACCGGAGAGTATGAGTGGACCGGCTTTGTTCCTTTCGACGATCTGCCGACGTCCTACAACCCTGACTCCGGCTACATCGTCACGGCGAACAACGCCGTCATCGATGACAGCTACCCGTTCCTCATCACCGAGGACTGGACCTACGGGTACAGGGCTCGAAGGATCGTCGATCTCGTCACGTCCAACCTCGGGATGGGTCTGGACGGGCATGCAACGATGCAGCTCGACGGATTCGACCTGAATGCTGAGCGTCTCCTTCCGTTCCTCTTCGAGGCTCTTGAGTCGGCCGACGTTGATGCGGACGATGTGCAGCGAGAGGCGCTGAGCAAGCTGCTCAAATGGGATCTCCAGAATTTCGCCGGGAGCACGGGCGCCGCCGTCTGGAACGCGACGTGGCGACACCTGCTCAGAGTGACGTTCCATGACGAGCTTCCCGAGGACCTGCATCCACAGGGCGGCTCACGATGGTTCGAGGTGATGTACCACCTGATCGACAACTCGACTGACGAGTTCTGGGACGATGTGGAAACGTCCGCCGTCGAGACGCGCGACGACATCCTCGTGACAGCTTTCCGAGATGCTGTTGATGAGCTCGTCGACACCCTGGGATCTAACGTCTCCGAGTGGACGTGGGGCCGACTACACCAATTGACGTTCACCAACGATTCCCTCGGCCAGTCAGGGATCGCACTCATCGAGGACAGGTTCAATCGTGGTCCCTTCCCCGTGAGTGGGAGCAAGTCGGTGGTGAACGCTGTGGGCTGGGACGCCGTGGAGGGATACGCGGTGGATTGGCTGCCTTCGATGAGGATGCTCATTGACCTCGGCGATCTCACCAATTCGCGTGCGATCCACACGACGGGCCAGTCCGGCCACGCGTACCACGAGCACTACATCGACATGGCGCCGCTGTGGCTCGCAGGTGAGACGCTCCCCATGCTCTGGGACCGCGCCGACATCGAAGCAGACGCAAGGGCAACAATGATGCTGGTGCCGTAGCTGA
>JASJYA010000099.1 GCA_030125685.1 Actinomycetota bacterium | reverse complement strand
CAGCGAGCGCCGTATGGCAGAAGCACGGGAGGCCGGTCTCTTGATCATCCCGTGGGCCTATCGGGCCACGGCTGCGTGGCATCCTGGTCGGTGTCACACGGACTGAGACCTCATCACTCTTGGCCTGTCGGCGTCGAGATGAGCGCCCAGACCACGTCACTCGTCCTCTGTGAGGTCATCGAGAACCTCGCCGATCTGGGTCTCCAGCTCGGGAAGATCTCTCACTGCCACCTGCCACACGATCGACGGATCCGCATACCGATAGCCCTGGGCAAGCAAGTTTCTCATGTCCACCACCTGACCCCCGGTAGGTCAGGGTGCCGTTGGCGAAGCACCTCCCAGACTGCGTTGGGCCGCCTCACCGATCGTCTAAACCCAATGGATCATGGCAGTCAATAGCACTTTGTCGCCAATGAAGGCTTCTTCGGAGTCGGGCCGATTGCGATCGATAATCTCGATCAGCTCGACGATGTCGAGCAAGAAGTCCCGATCACTATTCACAACGCGATGGCCTCGGCGTGCACTCGCTCACGAAGCCGAGGCTTCACGTCGGTGCCAAGCTCAGCGGGAAATTCAAGCAGGTCCTCCAGTTCGAGGTGAAGAGCCGCCAGATCGAGAAGACTCCTCCCGTGGTCCATGTCGACAAGCAGATCGATATCGCTCTGCGGACCGACTGCACCATGAACCACCGACCCGTAGACGCGAATATTCGACCCCCCATTCCGGGTCGCCACCGAGAAAATCTCAGAACGCAGCTTCTCGAGCAGCTCCAGACTTGGCGCCTCGCCGATCCGTCGAGCATTGGTCATGTCACCCATCCTCTCTTGGCTGTCGTGTCACATTCTCCCACGACAGATCCCTCTCCCCACGACCCAAGGCTGAGGACACCAACGGATCGTGATTGCCCGACCGGCTTCTACATCCCCTGACTCAGGGCTGCTTGACTGCCACGGCGAACCGCGTGAGGTCGGGAATCAGCTCCTCGATACGAACGTCGGCGAAGCCGGCCGCATTGATGCGCTGTTCGATCCGTTGCGGCGTGAGGACGATGCCGTCGGGGGCGTTGAACATGCAGGTGAGGAACCAGAGCGCCGCGTCCCGCGGTCCGGTCCGGCTGTCGTTAACCATGAAGTCGTGCACGACAAGCATCCCGCCTACCGGCAGCGATTCGTAGGCGCGGCCGAGCAGATCGTCTGTGACGGCGGCGCTTACAGCACTGAGCAGAAACGACATGAGAACAACGTCGTGCCCTGGCGGCCATTCGCCGGCCGTGGCGTCGGCCTCGTGGTAGGCGACGCGCTCGCCGAGGCCCACCTCGTCCACGAAGCTCCGTGCGACGCGCAGCGCGTTCGGAAAGTCGAGGATCGTAGAACACAGCCCGGGGTTGCGCCGGCACAGCGCAATTGTGAACGCACCGCTGCCGCCGCCCACGTCGAGAAGGCGCTCCCGGGACGAGAGATCGGCGTGCTTCGCCAGTGCAGCGGCGGGGCCTAACGAGCCCGCATGTTGACCGCGGCTGAAGGTCTCGGCGCGTGCCTCATCGCTCATGAGTTCCTCGTACTCGCCCCACACGTCTGAGCCTCCATCGCCCCGGATCAGCGAGGTGAGATCGTCGAACGCTGGATAGATGAACCGGTCGGTCTGGAGCCGGAAGTAGTCGCCGAAATAGTTCGATTTGCCCGGAACAAGGTATTCGTTGCAACCCGGCGCGTTCGCGTAGCCGTCGGTGTTCTTGCTCAGCAGCCCCAGGCTGGTGAGCGCCGTGAGCAGCGTCTCGAGCCGATTGGCTGCCAGGTTCATGTCGGCGGCAAGGGCGGAGAGCGTTTGGGGGCCATCGGAAAGCCGCGCGAAAACCCCGAGATCGATGGCGGTGAACAGCGCCTTGCTCGCCTTGAAGCCGTAGGCGATCCGCGCGATTTCGCGTGCGTCACCGACTACTGCCGCCATGTCCACCACCTTTGTGCCTTGGGGGCCGGCGGTCGGTCGCGAGGCCGATATCGGCCATACCTAACCGCATGGACAAGGGCACGCAGAAACCAAGATTCTCGACTGTGTGCATGGGCCGTCTACATCGGTTTTCGAGCTCGGAAGGGATAGCCGAACGTTCCGAACGCGCGCGCGTTGCCCTCACCATTCGCTCCCGCATAGGTGTCGATAAAGAACCCGAACTCGACATCAATGAGACCTGCTCCTTCCATTACGGTCGCCCATCCTGCGCATGGCAGGGCCCCGGCGATTCAGTCGATCCACAGGTCGATGTCGCGCTTGGCCCCTTCTGGGACCGGCTTGTCTACGCAGATACCTGCGATCTGCACTCGCGCCTCGGCGCAGCACGCGCAGGATCTCGCTACTGGCGCCGACCTTGTCCGGTACCAGGTTGAGAACACGGTTGGAGATCACCAGGTCGGCCCATCGTCATATCCAACCTGCTTCGCAGCGGTTCTTCCGGTGTGGAAATGGAAGTCCCCACGGGGTCTGTGGCTACCTCGGCGTAGTGACATTGAACCTCGTGCCTTAGAACAGCAACACCGACGACTGGTGGACTATCCATCGAATCCTTCCTCAGACCACCTCCAGCGTCGTCTTGACCGGAATGGGGTTGGCGAGACAATCGCGCACCGGTGAGGTGTCCTGCACGTACTGGCACAACTCAACAAGCTGCTCTTCGGTTGCGTTGGGACTCGACACCGTGCCCTTTGCCCGAATCTCGGTGAATCCCGGTCGGGGCCCTTCGAGGCCAAGGAACGCACTCACGTCGATGTCGCCCTCGATCTCGTACTCCATCCGGGAGATCTCGATGCCGCGTGCAGCGGCGTTGGCAACGTATCCCACGGCGTAGCAGAAGCCGAGCGCCTGGAGCAGCAACTCGACCGCGTTCGGGCCCTTGTTGGCTCCCAAAAGGATCGGCGGCTCGTCGCCCTCAAGCACGAATGGTGTCGCTCGAGTCACGTCTTCGACGCCGGCATGCTTGAAGCCCTGGATCGTGCCCTTGTTGTATGTCCCGTCTTCCCAGCTGCTCGACGCACGAAACGTGAACATACCCATATTCGGGTCGTCCTTGATCGCCTCGATCGTGCCAATCAGCTGATCGACGTCGATCCCGTTGCGTACGGTAACGGTGGTATCCATATCAGGTCTCCTCTCCTGACAGCAGGACCTCGCGAATCCCCAACGATCTGAGGTCCCGCATCTCTCTATGTGTCTGTTGCCGGGGTCGCCTCGGTCGGTCACCCGACCGTTCGTGGAGACGCCGCTATTACTCATCGTTGCATGGGACCTCCTAGACCAGCTCCGCGATGATTGAGGCCGCCCGCGCCGCCCCGTCTGTCTCCACTTGTTGGTACTGAACCTCGCTCCCGATCGCGGAGCTGATGGCTTCAGCGATGGCGTCGGGGGCGCTTGTCGCGTAGTCCATGTGAATACCGGCACCGTATCGCTCGAGACGGTGTCGGACGTGGAGATTCTGTTCAAAGTGATTTCGGAGAGGGAAGTAGAGGAATGGCCTGTTCGCTGCGGTCAGTTCCATTGTGGTCGTCAACCCCCCCTGAGCGACCGCGAGATCACAGACGCTGAGATGTCGGTAGAGCCGGGGGACGTATCCATGAACCTCGAGGCCTTCGTGGGATGGCAACGAGTCGGGATCGATTCGGGGGCCGGCGACGACGACCATCCTGAGTTCTGGAACTTTTCGCTTCGCCTCGGGATACGCGGCAATTACACGCTCAAGAAGGTCGCGACCCACACCGGAACCGCCGATCGTGACGACACACACCTGTTCGCCGTCTTCGTATCCGAGGTCCGCGCGAATCGCGGCAACGGCCTCTGGATCGGGCGGGATGAACCCTGTGACATATCCGGAGAACTTGAAGTTGTCCTCGGTCCAGTCGCGAATGAGGGGCAGATCCGGTCCGAAGGAGTCAGGGACGATGTCCTCGGGATTCCCGACGAAGATCGCCTGGTCGCGAACGCCGGGGAACCTGGCGACGTGCTCGATCATCTCGGCGTTGTAGTCCGCAGTCAGGAACGCCTCGTTGTCGGACCCGTCCCCCATTGGGAGGTATCCAACGAAGTCGGTCATCCAGACGTTGGCGCATCGCTTCAGCTCCGGATTCTCGTGCCAGTAGTAGTCGATGTCCCACGCCTCGTCGCCGATGACCAGGTCGTAGAGGCCCTCGTCGACGACCTCCTGGAACACCATGAAGTTGGCAAGGATGATCTCATCCATTCGTCGCAGTGCCTGGAAGCAGTTGAGGTCGTGCTCCCCCTGTTCGGACTCGATGTGTGAGGACTCGCTGGAGAGGTGTTCACTTGCAGGGTGGATGCGCTCACCGGCGTCCTCGAGAACCCGGGTCACCGGATGCTGGGCCAGCCAGTCGATTTCCAGATCGGGACGAAGCTCACGGAGTTCCTCGGCGATCGCGACATCCCGCCGGGCATGACCAAGGCCGATTGGAGACGAGATGTACAGAGCGCGCTTGCGGCGGGCCAAGCCCCGGGTCCATAAGAGCGAGGGTGGCGGAGTCCCTGTCACCCGGTCGACGAACCCTTTAATGAGAAGGTTGGCCTTCACCGGCTCACGCGCATGCACGAAATGGCATGCTCCGCCCACCAGCACAACCTGGCCTCCGGTGAGCTCAGCAACTTTGATGCCAGCCCTGTGGGAGACGATGTGATCGTCGGTACCTTGGATCACCAGCACGGGACACGTGATGCTCCGGTATGCAGCGACCGCTTCTTCGTTCACCACGAAATCCGTGGCGCCCTCATCGACAGCAACCAGTAGTTCCCCGTCGGTTTCAAGTGCCCATCCGATGCCATCCTCGATGAGCTTGGTGGAGTGCGGCTCCGAAACGCATTGCTTGATGAAGAAGTCGACATAATCGGGGTAGTCCCTCAGCCAATGATATTTGTTGTCCTTGGCCCAACCCTCGGTGGTGTCGAGTTCCTCATCCCAGGGATACTCGGCGCGCTCGGGAATCACAGTTTCCGGGTACACGCCGCTCAGTTGAGAGGCTGGGGCGAAGACGACGATGCCCTGCACCCGCCCTGGGTGGCGCGCTGCAAGCTGCAGCGTGTAATAGCCGCCAAGGCACACGCCCGCGACAAAGGCCTGGCCCGTCTTCGTTTCGTCGAGAACCGCAATGGCGTCGGCCAGATACTCCTTCAGATGGTGGGCCTCAGCCTCTTTGGGCCGATCAGACTTCCCGTTCCCCCTCGCATCGAACGTGACGACCCGGAAGTGTCGCGAGAGGTATGGGATCTGCATCTTCCAGTGCCGCGAATCGAACATCGACCACGTCGGCATCAGCAGAACGGTCGGACCAGCATTCTCATAGACCTCGTAGTAGATCTTCACGCCATCGCGATCGACGTAGCCGTCGGTGTCGGGATATCGAGCCCGCATCGTTACACGTCTCCTTCTTCCATGCTCCGGATCACAAGGGCCACCTTGCGCAGCGCAGATCGGGCCGGCAAATCCTCTTCGGGAATCCCAAGGAGGATCACCATCTCGGCTCCCAGGAACGGCAGGCCGGCCAAAGCGGCCACCTCCTGGACCGTGAACAGACCAATCCCACCGAACCGATCCTGCACCCTGGCCACAACCGTTGCGAGCAGATCAAACCAACCACGAACCTGCCCTCGCACCGCTACGGCGACCTCCTCATCAGCCCAGCCGGCGGCCATCACCTCGTTCAGCACCCGCACGTAACCAGACGCGAGGTCCTCCTCCAGGTAGTTGCAAGCCTCCTCCCACTGCTTCCACAACGGCATCTCACCGTCGAACATCGCGGCTTGCCGCTCCAGACGGCTCCGGTTCTCCGCCTCAAACAGCTCGAGGATCATGTTCCGCTTCGACCCGAAGTGATAGTGGATCAGACTCAGAGGCACATCCGCGGCGGCCGCGACCTTCCGTGTCGACAGTCCGGAATAGCCGTGCTCAAGCAACGACCCCCTCGCGGCATCCAAGATGCGGGACTTCGCCTCGGGATTGAGTCGCTCCGATGACTTCACAGGCACTCTCGGGTTAGTTGGTCGGTCGACCGAACTATACATCAAGGACGGTTACGGTGTCAAGTTCGCTTCACGCAACTCCGGATGCCTGGGCTCTCCGCCGACGTATCAGGTCGTGTTATGGGCTGCGACACGTCACCGCTAGGGATACGACTTCGCCACGAAGCCGACGAGACCCCGACACGTGCGCTACCCGAAACCGAATGCGGATGAACGGCGGAGAGCGTTGACCAGGACTGATACCCAGCGGTCGGCA
>JASJYA010000001.1 GCA_030125685.1 Actinomycetota bacterium | reverse complement strand
TTGGGACACGCCTGGGACACATCAGGCTTGGCAAGTGCCACTTCAGGGGCTCCAATGGGGGCGTTGACATTGAACCCTAATCGTACGTACAATGTACTTACATCGATTCGGAGTACTGCATGACGGTTGAACAACGCGACAGCAGATGGAACTTCCGCGTGAAGGCTCACAGCGACGCACTTGTGCGCGAGGCAGCAACCTTGTTGGGAACGTCCAAGACAGCATTTGTCGAAGAGAGCGCGGTCACGCGTGCCCGGTCGGTGATCGCTGAGTATCAGCCGGTGGTTCTCAGCAGTGAAGAGTTCTCCCGCTTTGTTGACGCTCTTGATGACGCGCCGGTCGCTGTTCCTGAACTCGTGGACTTGTTCGCACAGCAGAGCCAGATTCCACCGGGGTGACCGAACTGCGGCGCGTTCGCAGGATCGAGGCAAGCGACGACCTCGATCGGTTTGACTGCGGTGTGCCAGCCCTCGACGAGTGGCTCAAGCGCTTCGCTCTGTCCGCTCAGGGCGCCGGCGCTTCGGTGTCCTACGTCCTCGAGCGAGATACACGGATCGTGGGCTTCTGCACCTTGGCCCCGCACACAATCGAGCCTGAAGAGGCGCCAGGCCGCCTGGGCGCCGGGCTGCCGCGCCAAAGGCCGATCCCGGTGATCCTCCTCGCGCGCCTTGGTCTCGATCGGTGCGTCCAGGGCACCGGTCTTGGTGGCGATCTCCTGAAGGACGCCCTGGCACGCTGTGCGGCCGCGGCCGACGACATCGGTGGGAGAGCTGTGTTTGTGCACGCCAAGGACGATGGAGCTGCAGCGTTCTACCAGCGATACGGGTTCGTGGCACTCGAGCAGAACCCGAACCACCTGTATGTGCTAATGAAGGACCTGAGAGCGTCGATCCGACGTAGCTACGAATAGCACAGCACGTCGCATCGTGCCTGCCTCGGGCGAGGCGGCGGAACCACCGTCATCGATTCCAAGCGAGGGCTTCTCGACGAGCTACTTGGAGACAGGGTCGGCTCGGCAGGCGGCTGCAACGATCCGTTGCAGCTCGGCATGGTGCGCCCCCTGCCAGTAGACCTTGCCGCACGAGGCGCACGCCCGATAGTCGTCGACGTGTCTGCGCGTTTCGGGTGGCAGCCGGTGGGCGATCTCCTCCTTGGCGACCGGAGTCAGCTCCCCGTTGCAGGCCATGCATCGAGTGAAGGGAGCGAGGCGTCGAGCCAGATGGAAGCGGCGGACGACCTCGGTCATCTGTTCCCTCGGGTCGGTTGCTCGGACGTAGGCGCCGTGGGTGACCGAGGCGCGCTTGAGAAGGCCCACATCCCGGGTGAGGAGAATGCGTTGATCTGAGGTCGAGATCCGCACCAGCTCAGGATCGGTCCAATCGCGCTCATAGAGCGTGTCGAGGCCCAAGAGCCGGAGGAGACGCGCCAGGCGACCCAGGTGGTTATCGGCGACGAACCGCACCGTTCGAAGGGGCTCCGGTCGTACTTTGACGATCGGTGTGATGTCGAATGCCTCAAACACAGGGAAGACGCTGATGCGGTCCTCACCGTTGACAAGATAGGAGAAGTCGACGGAGCGACCGTTCGCAACGATCAGATCGACCTCGGTGTGAGGGACGCCGCAAGCCTCGATCATGTCCTTCACGCTCCCTGGGACTTCAAAGCTGCGGGTTACCGTACCCGACCGCAGGCTCTTGGGGAGGAAGTCCTTCAGCTCTGCGTAAAACCTGAGGGTGGCCTGGTGGGCGATCGGTCAACTCCTTTTCTGCGGCGCCGTGAACACGTCCGGGTTCTTTGGCGCTCCATCATCCCAGGGATTGCTTGGTCTGTCTCGGGTTTGCCGGTTGTGGGTCGAGCTGTCAAGCTTGCATGGTGAAGTGTGCCCTCGGAGTTTTCATACCCTGGTGCTGGGAGCGGCAACTGTGCGACGTATCGTGAGAGTCGTTGTCATCGTAGCGCTCGTATTCCTGCTGCTCGTCGCGTTCATGTGGGTCTTCCAACGGCGGCTCATCTACCTCCCGACCCAGGCTCTGACGGACATAGCCGTCGTACTGCCCAGCGCTGAAGAGGTGACGTTTCCCACCGAGGACGGGCTGACCTTGGCGGCGTGGCTGCTACCTGCGGCCCGGGATCCCAACGGGGCGACCGTGATCGTGTTCAACGGCAACGCAGGCAACCGGAGTGATCGAGTACCGTTCGCGAGAGCGCTGGCCGACCACGGCTACAGCGTGCTGCTCGTCGACTATCGAGGCTATGGAGGAAATCCCGGCAGTCCCACAGAGGACAGCCTCCTTGCAGACGGGAGAGCTGCCGTTGCGTATCTCGTGGCTCGTCCGGACATCGATGCCGACCTTCTGGTGTACTTCGGCGAGTCCCTCGGCGCGGCCGTGGCGATCGGCGTAGCGAAGCAGCGACCGCCGGCCGCTCTCGTGTTGCGCTCGCCCTTCGCCTCTCTCCCCGACATCGGAGCGGTCCACTACCCGTTCCTGCCGACATCGCTGTTGATGTGGGACCGCTTTCCGAACGTCGAAAGGATTGCCGGAATCGATGTCCCCCTCCTCATCGTGGCAGGTTCGGCCGACAGCATCGTGCCTGCTGATCAGAGTCGCCTTGTGTACGAAGCGGCTGCTCAGCCGAAGAAATTCGTGATGATCGAGGGCGCGAATCACAACGACCACGCGCTGACGTCAGGGCCTCGTCTCGTGGGTGAGGTCGCGGCCTTCCTCGACGAGTTTGTTGGTCCGTGAAGAAGGTTCGATGGCTCGGAGCTCCTCCAGGCTCGCGGGCTCGCAGGCCCCCCTGGCTCGAAGACTCGCCAATCCTCCCTGAAGGTGGGACGTAGGTCTCCGGTACTCCTCGCCGAGGGGAGGGCGCTGGTCAGGATCGCCCTTGTCCGGCCACATCGACACGGCTCGCTCGGCCATGGCGGTGATCGTCAGGGCGGGGTTTACCCCCAGGTTGGCGCCGATCGCAGCGCCGTCGATCACGTGAAGGCCCGCATGGCCGAAGACCCTGTGGTACGCGTCGATCACCCCCGTGTCCGGCGTGGCCCCGACGGGCGCTCCGCCGAGGATGTGCGCGGTTGTAGGCGTGTCAAAGAGCACTTCGTTGAAGGACGAGAATCCGACGCCGTCGATCTCGGCGGCGGTTGCGCGGGCGATGTCGTTCGCGATAGGGATGTAGCTCGGGTTCGGCTCTCCCTCGCCCTGGGTCGATGACAGCCTGGTTCTGAACCAGCCCTTCTTGCGGAGCAGCCGGATGCTGTTGTCCTTCGTCTGCATCACGAGCAGGATGATGGACCGCTCAGACCAATGCCACACCGACAGCGATCGCAGGAACGCGACCGGGTGTCTTGCGATGTTGGCGGCGAAACGTAACTGGCGCGGCATTCCGTCTCCGCCGTCGGTGAGCAGCACACCGAGTAGGCCGAGAGCGTTCGAGCCGGGCCCGTAGCGAACCGGTTCGATATGGGTGTCGGGCGTCGGGTGGATCGAGGACGTGATCGCGATGCCTCTGCTGTAATCGACCTTTCGGTTCTTGGCGACTGCTCCGACGATCGCCTCAGAATTGGTCCGGGTCTGATAGCCGATCCTGTGGGAGAGTCGCGGCAGTCGCCCACGTTCTTGAAGTTCCAGCAAGAGCCGGGTTGACCCGAGCGCGCCGGCGGAGAAGATGACGTGATCCGCCTCATAGGTCGTTCCACTCCGAGCGAACCAGGCGCCGGGCTTGCGAGCCGTGACCAACCAACGTGAGTTCGAACGCTCGACGTCGACCACCTGCTGGGAGGGGAACACGGACGCCCCTCGCTGCTCGGCGAAGTAGAGGTAGTTCTTGTCGAGCGTGTTCTTTGCGTTGTGGCGACACCCCACCATGCAGTTCCCACACGCGATGCATCCTGCTCGGGCCGGGCCTTCGCCGCCAAAATATGGATCCTCGATATCGACACCCGCTTCACCGAAGAACACCCCGACATCGGTCGGGTGAAACGTGTCGCCGACCCCGAGCTTGCCCGCGACACGCCGCATCACCTCGTCAGCGGGCGTGTCCAGTGGATTCTCCGTGGCCCCGAGCATGTGCCTCGCCGAGAGAAAGTGTAGAGCAAGCTCCTTCTTCCAGTCAGTGATCGCTCCCCACTGGTCATCTGAGTAGAACGGATCGAGCGGCTCGTAGAGCGTGTTGGCGTACACCAGAGAGCCTCCACCGACGCCTGCGCCGCTGAGCACCATGATGTCCGGGAGGAGAGACATGCGCTGAATGCCGTGCATGCCGAGCTTTGGGAACCAGAGCGATTTGCGAGTGTTCCAGTTGGTCTTCGGGAAGTCTTCGGTCCGCCAACGCCTGCCGGCCTCCAACACAGCAACTCGGTACCCCTTCTCGGTGAGACGCATAGCGCTCACACTTCCGCCGAATCCTGATCCGATGATGATCACATCGAACTTGAGTGGCACCGCCGTTCCTCCGCGAGACCTACGACGCGTCACGCTTCGATCAGATCAGGGCTGAGCCCCACACGGGGACAGCGCCGCCATTGATGACCTTCGACTCCCTGCTTGCGAGGAAGTTGATCACCTGGGCGATCTCCTCGGGCTGCGGCCACTTGACGTAATCAGAGTACGGAAGAGCCGCGCGTGTCGCCTCGGTGTTGATGACTGAGGGCAGCAGAGCGTTGCATGTCGTCTCTGTGTCGAGCAGCTCGGCGGCAACGGAGTGTGCGAGCGCCACGACGCCCGCCTTCGCCATGTTGTAGGCGGCTTGGCCTGTCGGGGTTTCCTGAGCGTGCTTCGACCCCATGAGGATGATCCGGCCCCAATCTTCAGACATGTGTGGCAGCGCTGCTTTCGTGGCGTTCCACGCTGTCTTGAGGTTCAGATCAAGCATACGCTCAAGACGAACGTCATCCGTTTCGGACACATCGCGGCCCCCGGACCATCCGCCAACGAGCGAAGCCATTACGTTGATAGGTCCGAATCTCTCGCTGGCCTCTTGGAAAAACGAAGTGAGCGCGTTCGTGTCTACAGCATCGACCCTGCGGATAATCAGCCTGGTTTCATCGACATCGAGTTTCTCCTCGAGCGCGGTCGCCTCATCCGGCAGGAGGTAGGTCACTGCTACCTTGAAGCCTCGGTCAAGAAGTTTCGGTACGAGGCAGCTTCCAACAGAGCCGGTGCCTCCTGGGATCACTGCAACTTGGGATTCGGTCATGCCTCCACACTAGCGACCATTACGGATCCTCCTCGTCGCGTAGTAACCTCCGTCGATATTCGGACGATCTCGGAGGAGCCATGGCATCGATCACGCTTGAAGACATCGGGAAGATCTACCCGGATGGGACTCGGGCGGTCGGGCAGGTAAACCTCGAGATCAGGGATGGCGAGTTTCTCGTTCTTGTCGGGCCTTCCGGGTGTGGAAAGTCAACCGTGCTTCGAATGATCGCCGGACTCGAGGACATCACCGAAGGCAAGATGAGTATTGGCGACACGGTCGTGAATGACGTTCCGCCCAAGGACAGGGACATAGCAATGGTGTTCCAGAACTACGCCCTGTACCCGCACATGTCGGTGCGGGACAACATGGCGTTCGGCCTCAAGCTGCGCAAGATGCCCAAGGACGAGATCAAGCGGCGTGTCGACGAAGCAGCGGAGACCCTTGAGATCACCGAACTCATGGAACGCAAGCCGAAGGCGCTCTCAGGCGGTCAGCGCCAACGGGTCGCGATGGGGCGTGCGATCGTGAGAGAGCCGAAGGCCTTCTTGATGGACGAACCGCTCTCGAACCTTGACGCGAAGCTGCGCGTCCAGATGCGCACCGAGCTCAGCCGTCTGCATCACCGCCTCGGTACGACCACGGTATATGTGACCCACGATCAGATCGAGGCGATGACCCTCGGGCACAGGGTCGCTGTGATGCGACCGGTGTCAACAAAGCGCCCATACAACCTCCAGCAAGTCGCTATACCGACCGAGCTTTTCAACAACCCTGTCAACTTGTTCGTAGCAGGCTTCATAGGCAGTCCTGCAATGAACATGGTGTACGGTGTGCTCAACGAAGAGGGTGACTCTGTCACGGCGTCCTTCGGGGGCCACACGATCACTGTCGATCAGGCTGCTGTCGACGCGCACCCCGGGATCGAAAACCACTTCGGTGTGGAGATCGTCATCGGAATCCGCCCGAGCGCGTTCGAGGACGCGAGGGTCACGACCGGCGTTGCGGACCGGACGATTCATGTCACCACAGATGTCAACGAGCTGCTCGGTTCTGAGTCGTACGTTCACTTCTACTTGGACTCGCCCCCGGTCGTCACTCCCGACATCTTGGAGTTGCTTGCGGACACCGGCCAGACCGCAGCGTCCCTCGGTGACCAGAATCGGTTTACAGCCCGTGTCAGCCCTGACGTGGCGGTACCCGACCGCTCGGAGGTCGATCTCGTGATTGACACGAGGAAGTTGCACTTCTTCGACATCGAGTCGGGAGACAAGATCGGCGTGGTCGCCGAGTACGAGACAGACCTCTAGATCCGTTCAGGTTCGATCCCGACCGATACGAGTTCGGGCAGGAGGTCGCTTCCTCGTACGGCCTCGTTCATCGTGGATACTCCCGGCTGATTGACGACGCCACGTGCAATCAGATCAGCGAGCGCCGTTGCGGGGAACGCCGTGGTCCTCGCTAACGCGGAAATTCCGTCCCGCGCCGTGTCGACGATCTGCACCTGCGAGCGGTCGCCGGCCTGTTCGCGCCACACTCGGATCAACACGACGTCCGGCTCTCCTCTCGGCAGGGATCGCTCCAGCGCCTCAAGGAGCACCGGCCGCGGCGGCCCCGAACTTGATCGACTCTTTTCTTCAAACAGGCCCATCTCATAGAGAGCACGAAAGATCCGACCGTGTCCCGGATAGCGCAACGTCTTGTATTCAAGTGCCGTGACCCTGCCGACATGTCTCTTCGCCATGGTGGAAGTTCCACCTGCGGTCGAGAAAGCCTCGAGCGGTCCCCAACGCTTCCATGCGACATCTTCGAATCGGGTCAAGGGCTCTACAGCGCCGTAGACGCCGTTTTCGATGACCTCGCACGGCTCCGCGTATTCGTTGATGAGTCCCGCCGGGCTGAACGCCAACTGGTATCCGAGTGCTCCCACGGGCTCTTGGGGGAGAGCTCCGACGCGGAGCTGGATCGAATCGATAGGTCCGTCGTCGGCCGATGCGATGAGATCCTCGGCGAGCACGTTCGCGAGGCCGGGAGCAAGGCCGCAGTCCGGGACGATCATCACCCCGGCCTCGTGCGCCTCGTTGTGGAGTTTCTTCTGAACAGCAACCACTGCTGGGTTTCCACCGAAGTCCAAGTAGTGGGTACGGGTGGAGACAGCCGCAGACGCGACGCTCTCACCGAATCGGTAGGGGATCGCCGAGACGACGATGTCGTGAGCGTTGAGCGCCGTCAAGAGAGATACCGAGTCGGAAGCGTCGAGGGGGAGGGGGTGTGCGCCGTGCTCTGTGGCGACGCGCACCGCGGCGTCGTAATCAGTGTCCGCCACGGTGACTTCGTGGCCCCGTCGGACAAGATCCCACGTTGCCGCCGCGCCGACAATGCCGGAGCCAAGAACCAGAGTGTGCACGGTTCCTCCTTATGGGGTGATCTTCTTAAAAACTTCCGCAGGGCCGATACCGAAGAGTTCGCCGTTCTCTGTGTGCCATACGGCGAGTCGATCAATGAACGCTAAACGCCGATCGGCGCCGGAATCTGCACCCCCCATTGTGGTGCTGCCCTGGGAGGCGTGACACAACAGCGCTTCGATCTTCACGTCGAACCACTCCGGCGTGACCGGCTCGGCGTGGTCGGGTTCATCTGCGGACCACAGGAGTACCGATGAAGGACGGTGCGCTGCGGTCGAGGAGTCTCGATAGGCGAGCGGTTCCCTCGCGGCGACGATGGCGTCGACGGCCGCGAATCCCGTCGCTCTGTGATCCGGGTGGAGTTGGTACCGCTGCCAGGGGTCGTGGGTCAACAGCACGTCTGGTCTCGCGGCTCGGATGTGCATGGCGAGACTTCTGCGTAGCTCCATCGTATTTTCGAGTTCGCCGTCGACATGGTCGAGATGGATCACCGAGGCGGCGCCGAGGACGTCCGCCGCGCGCGATTGTTCGTCCTTGCGGCGATGTATCAGGTGGGTCTGGTTGGTGTCTGGATCCCACGAGCCCCTCGATCCGTCGGTCACGATGAGCATCGTCACGTCTGCGCCGTCCGACGCCCAGCGCGCGAGCGTCGCCCCTGCACCGAACTCGGCGTCGTCTGGATGTGCTCCGATGGTGAGCACTCGATCCGGGGTGGCGAGTGGCGCTTGATCGCCCGCCAGCTCGTCGTAGAGGTCTGAGGTCATGGGGTGAGGCTAGAAACTTCTGTCAGATTCGGGAAGTTCCTGAGTTGCGCGGGCGTGTCGATGTCGATGGAGAGAGCAGTTGACGAGATGATCGTCGCTTCAGGCGCAGACGCGAAATGGCGGTGGAACGATCCCGGGCCGTAAGCGAAAGGGAAGGCGCCCTTTGACGCGATCGCGTTGGTGCCACCGTCGAGACTGGGTACGAGCACGGTTGTGTCAATCGCAGTTTCGGCGACCCTTGTCACTTCCGCAGCGGTGATAAGAGGCAGATCGGCGTGGAGCAGCATCCACGGTCTGTCTCCCAATCTCGTGACGACGCTGTGTGCTGCGGCTGACAGTCCGGCGCCCGGATCGGGCGAGGTCTCGATTCCGGCGGCCTCCGCCCATTCCGCCACATCCGGTGAAGACGAGACCACGACGATGTCGAGTCCGGCGGCCTGCACCGCGCTCACGGCGCGGTCACAGAGGTTTCGGGACAGCTTTGACCGCTGCCCGGGGCCCAGGACGCCACTCAGGCGAGACATCCCGCCGAAATGGTGCACAGGCAGGATGACTAGCTGGACTGGTCCGGAGTGGGCGGACGTCACGGGGTACTGATCTTGCGCTCGTACCACTGAAGGGCCAGCGACAGCGAGACGGTGAGTGTGAGATACATCGCAGCGAGAATCATGAACCCGGCAAAGAACTGGAAGGACCGACCTGTCCACAGTTTCGACATCTGAGTGAGCTCACGGACCGCGAGGATCGACACGAGCGACGAGTCCTTGAGAAGGGCGATGAGGTCGTTTCCGAGGGCAGGGAGAACGTTCTTGATCGCCTGGGGCCACACAACAAGACGGAAAACCTTCCACCTGTTGAGTCCGAGTGACATCCCTGCCTCCCACTGCCCTCTCCCGACAGACTCGATACCGGCTCGGAACACTTCAGCGATGAATGCTGCGTAAATGAGGCCGACGGCGACCGTCGCTCTGACGGCCTTTGACGCAATCGCCGTTCGAGGGCCGATACCGAGCATCTCGAAGATCCACGGAGCAATGACAAGACCGATCATGAACAGCGTGACAAGGACGGGGATACCCCGCATCAGCTCGATGTAATACATCGCGAGGTTTCTTGGCACCGCGCGTTTCGACATCCTCCCGAACGCTACGAAGAGCCCGACGATCACAGCGATGAAGAATCCTCCGATCGTGACCGTGAACGTGAGCGTGATGCCGTCTTTGATGAACAGGAAGCCATCCGCCCATGTCTCATCGGTCAACATTTTGTAGACGGGGAATAGGATCGTGAGCAGGATCCCTACGAACCACCACGGAAAACTCGACCAGTCGTAGGAAGCTTTGGAGCCGGGCGGCGCCGGAGCGGTGGGTGTGGTGGCTTCGCTGGTGGTCACGGGATATCCTTTGTGCGACGATGCCAGCAATGTAGACGGCTACACGCAGAAGGGTCGGGCCAAACGACCCGACCCTTCTCCCTGAGTTGTGTGTCTGTTACAGCTCGAAGTCGACGAACCACTTCTTGATGAGCGCATCGAGCGTGCCGTCCTCCTTCATGTCCGCAATGACTTGGTTGACCGGCTCGATCAGATCGGAGTCGTGCGGGTAGATGAAACCGAGGGGATCCGACTGGAGGTCACCTTCGAGATTCTTCAGCACGTCCGCGTTCGCTCCCTGGTAACCCTGGCCCGCGATGTCGTCGATGATCACCGCGTCCAAGTCTCCAGACATCAGAGCCTGGACGGCGACAGGGAACGAATCGAACGCCTCAATTCGCTGGTCACCGACGAGCTTGGCGCCAAGCTCATAATTGGTCGTGCCGACCTGTGTGCCGAGGAGATAGTCCCCGGCGATGAACTCTTCAGAGGTCGTGAAGCGATCCTCATCAGCACGAACCATGAACTTCTGGATCGTGGTCATGTACGAATCTGAGAACGCCACGACCGCCTTGCGGTCCTCGGTGATCGTGATGCCATCGGCGGCGGTGTCGTAGACGCCACGGCCTGTCTCCTCGATGACGGCGGGCCAACCGGCCTCGACGAATTCAGCTGTGCACTCGATGCGGTCACAGATCTCGTTCCAAATGTCGTAGTCGAAGCCGGCGCCCTCTCCCGTTGCCTCATCGATGAAGTTAAACGGTGGGTACACGTTCTCGACTCCGACTGTGACGGTTCGGCCGCCGAGGTCGGTGCCGCCGCCGCATGCTGCCGCAACGAGTGCGAACGCAACGACGAGTATCAGGAGCTTGAGTGTCTTGGTCATGTATCGAACCTCCGTGTGTGATACGCCCGAGGCGCAACTCACACGGTACTCGCATCCGGTGGTCTGCGCGACGAGATCAGTCGACGTGTGACGCGATGAGCCTGTGGGCGTCACGCTCGGCACGCCCTAAGGTTGGCCCCATGCATCGCAAGACCAAGATCATCGCAACCCTGGGTCCCGCGACCAATTCCCCCGACAAGGTCTCCAAGCTGGTGGAACGCGGCATGAACGTTGCGCGTCTCAACTTCAGCCACGGCACCCACGAAGATCACGAGACGCTGTACAACATCGTTCGGCGGGTTGCAAGCGACATGGCGACACCTATCGCGATCATGCAGGACATCCAGGGCCCGAAAATCAGGGTCGGTGAATTTCCCGACGGTGAGATCGTGCTGGCCACCGGGTCGACTGTTCATCTGAATCCTGGAGGCGGACTCGGCGACTCTCAGAATATTTGCATCGCGTATCTCGAATGTGTCGAGATGAGCGTTGGGGGCAGGGTGTTCCTCGCTGATGGCGTAATCGAGCTTGAAGCCACCGAAGTCGGTGATGACGGCGTACAGGCCAATGTCATCGAGGGAGGTGTGCTCCTCGACCACAAGGGTGTGTCATTCCCAGGCGCGAAGACGGATCTTTCAGCTGTTACCGACCGAGACATCGAGGATCTCGAGTTCGGCGCCAAGCTCGGTGTGGACCTGGTCGCCGCTTCCTTCGTGAACTCTGGCGCCGACATTCGATCCGTGCGCGAGATTGTCGGAGCTACACCCATCATCGCCAAGATCGAGACAGCCTTCGGGTACATGAACCTCGACGACATTCTCTCTGAGGCGGATGGCGCAATGGTCGCGAGAGGTGATCTTGGCGTGGAACTGTCTCTCGAGTCTGTGCCATGGGCACAATATGAGATTCTCCATAAGGCGAACGCGGCCGGCAAGATCTCGATCACAGCAACAGAGATGCTCGAGTCGATGGTGACAGGTCCCCGCCCGACCCGCGCCGAGGTGGCGGACGTCTACCGGTCGGTGCTCGATGGAACTGACGCCGTGATGCTTTCGGCGGAGACTGCGATCGGCAAGTATCCGACTCGTGCCGTCAAGGTCATGTCTTCGATCTGCATGGAGGCTGAACAGTCACCGAGTTTTGGGCGGGCAAAGGACATCTCGGGTCTCTCGGTCGGCGCTGCGTTTGCGTCCGCAACAGCGGAAGCGTCCGTCGACACAGCCGATCGCCTCGGCCTCAACACGATCGTTGCGTTCACCGAGAGTGGGACGACAGCGAGACTCCTTGCGAAGTACAGACCGAGAGCGGATGTGTACGCGTTCACGCCGGTTGATTCCACATACCGCCGCATGGCCATCTACGGCGGTATCTGGCCGATGCATCTTGACCGCGTCCACTCTACGGATGAGATGATCGCCTCGGCTGAGAGCGAATTGCTGCGGAGAGGTCTCGTGGAAGAGGGGGATGGGCTGGTGATGGTTGCGGGTGTGCCCCCAAATCAGCTTGCCTCGACCAATCTCATGAAACTTCACGTCGTCGGATCAGGTGACGTACTGCATCCGGTCTCTGACACGTGACGAAATCGTAGACCGGATGTCAGACACCAGATGCCAGATGCCGGCAGGGGGGTAGAAGGCGTCCTGTCTCTACCATCGCGCCATTGGAGCTACGAGGAGGTTGTGTGGGCCAGCGAATCGAAGTCGTAGACACGAGAGTCACAGATGATTCGATGATCGTCACAACGGATCGGTCCCTGACAGGCGCGGATGGAGAGGGGTATGCATCCGCCCATGGCGCAGCAGGAGAATCGACGTTCGGAGCGAAGCTCGCATCAGACCTCTTCGAGTCTGACGACTCGATCTCGCGTGTCTATGTCGCGTCGAATGTCATAATCCTCCAGAGGGAGGGCGGCTGGCTGCACGACGCGGAAGCATCGAGCAACAGGGTTATTGAAGAGTTCTTCCTGTATTACTGAGAGCACAGAGCACAGACATTCTTGTCTGAGCTCTGAATTCTTTGCTCTCTCATTCCTGATACACGCCGACCGTGAGCGCGATCGTCGAGCCGTCTTCCACCCAGTCGCCTGGCGCCGGATCCTGTGTGAGGACGATGTCGTGCTTAGCGGGATCGTCCACGAAACCCGTGTTCTTTGCAGCGAACAGGCCGAGATCGGAGAGTTGGGCGAGTGCGTCGGCCCATGTCAAATTTACAACGGAGATGAGTTTGACAGGGCAGTGCAAGGGCTCCCCGGTCACTTCGCATGGGTGGACGAGGTACTGCTCAGTGAGAGGCCGGTACCGGTGTACGAGATTCATATCGGTCTCGACACGCCCATCCGGGTATGTGACCAATCGGTCGACCTTGATGAAAAATCCATCGATGCCGGACCGGAGGTGTTCGCGCTGGCCCGGTTCGAGTTCCCCCTCTTCGTCGGCAACGAGCTCTTCCTCGAACTCGACGATGTCCTCGGGGTGGTGCGTGACGTCGGTGCATGTCAGGCCGCCGTTGTCACCGTACATCTTGACGGTTATTGACGTATCGGTATACGCGGTCGCGATCACAATCGGATGGTCGGTGTCGTTCCTGAAAGCCACATCCGGCGCGGGTACGCCGAGGGTTGCTTCGCGCCCCATCGGATAACGGGAGAAGTACAGCGAGTGAGGTTTGTGACCCGCATCCTCGAGACACGAGAAGAAAACAGCGTTGAATAGCGTGGTGCCGAATTGACTGACGCCACCGCCGATGTTCGCCGGGTGGTCGCAGCAGTACGGCTCACCGTTAATGATCGCCGGCGCCGCCACGTACCCCTTGGCCTCGGTCCGTTCTCCAACGTGGCCATTGATCGTCCACACATCCCCTGGAAGGACGATCGCCCCGTTCACTTCGTCCGCCATCAACTGGATGTTCGTGACTCGTGACTGTCGCGCCGGGTGCTTTGTTGTGAATCCTGCGAGTGGCCCGAGGGAGGTGAAGGCCTGTGCATCTTCGGTCGTGAAGGTGGGTTGCGTGCCGACGAGGAGGGGGAAGGGGCCGTTGCCGGAGCCGAGTGCGGCAGTCTTCATCTCGATGAGGAGACTGTCGATGTCGAGTAGCGTGCCGCTGCGGCCCGGGATGATCGTGAACTTGTCGGTCTCCAGGTCGATGTCGAATCTGGCGTCGAGGGGCAATATCTCGTACTCCGTACGGCGAGGTTCGAGGATCGCGAGGACCCGGCCGGCGTCGAACGACGTGAGCAGCTCGGTTCCGTCATCGTTGATATCCGCCCGAGCTGCGGAAGCGAGGTGTTCGGGCCTGAAGGTGGTCCGAAATCCGACTTGGGAGGAGACCATGGTGATCGATGCGTCGATCATTCCGGCGATCTCTTCAGCGGCGGCGTCGATGTTGGCCTTCGTCAGGACCGGAACCGACTCGATGACGTCGAGCACGACGCCCTGTTTGTCGAGCGTGCTCATTTCGGCAGCAATCGCGGCGGATGAAGTGCTGCGGTCAATCGCCTGCCCCGGATGTGGGTACTCAAGAAGGACGACGCCTTCAACGACCGTCACGGCCCCGCTGAACGCAGGATTAGGTATCGCTTCAGCTTCCCACATGTCGATTTGCTTATCGACTGCATCGTTGTCGAACCGGATCGCGAGGGGAATGAATTCTGTCGTTGAGAAGGAGGAGAGCCAGGAACGGAAATTCGTGAATACTCCACCGTCGCGCCTCGCTGCGAATGCCTCGTCGATCGCTGTGGCGACGTCGGCTCTGAGACCAACCGTGATCGGGGAAAGCTTGAATGTCTGACCGTTCACGGTGAAGACGCCCGTATCGGTGCGAAGGGTGTTCTCATACGCTTCGACCGCGAGCGTCGCATCCGCCCGGACCATACCCCCAACGGGCACGTTCGCGACCATCACATTGCGAGAGATTTCTTCCGTCGAGGTTGCTCGATCAGCGAGGTATATGCCGAGGGGGAGCAGCAGGATGGCTATCGGCGCGATCGCGAATATCGGCTTTGGTGATTTCATGCTCGTGGCGATCCGCACTTTGTAAGGTCTTGGAAGTGTAGGAATGAGTCCAGGGAACTCGATGCTTCTGGATAGGTCACAGGTCACAGGTCACAGGTCGGCATGCTCTCTGCTCACAGGCGTCAGTCGTCGGGCGTCGGGCCGTCCCATTTCCCGACATGGATCGTGATAAGGGCGCCGAACTCGTGGAACCCGTCAGGGGTCACCGACTGGACGATGTCGTCCTGGGCCTCATCGGGCGTTGAGACCTCATTCACTGCGACCGCGAACCCGGCTGCGACCAGATTCGCAGTGGCAACTTCTTTGGACAGGCCGATCACGGCGGGTACCGCAACAGGGCAGTCGCCGTCGCCGCCGACCTTCTCCTCGCAGGGGTGCATCAGAATGAGCGTCTTCTCGCCGCGGTAGCGCCAGGGGAACGTCTCGCGGGCGAACTCGATGCCGCCCGAGTCGTAGAAGATCCGCGTATTGACGATCGACCACCCACCCGAACCTTCGCTCTCGACGAACTCTTCGCCGGGGGGGACGTTCCCATCTTCATCGGCGCGATAGACAACCGATGCACTTGTGTGCCCGGTGCGATCGCCGCGTTCGGTGCCGCAGGTGGCGCCGCCGTTGTTTCCGAAAAAGGTAACCGTGATTGTCCGAGGCGTGTAAGACGTTCGGATGATGACAGGCGCGTCCGTGTCATTTCTGAACACGACGTCAGGGTGTGGATATCCGAGCGTGGCCTCGCGACCCTCCGGGTACTTGCGGAAGTAGATGCTATGCGGTTGGTGGGTGACCGTTTCGAGGCAGCTGAAGTAAATGGTGTTGAAGATCGTGGTGCCGAACTGGCTTACGCCTCCTCCGACGTTGACCAGATCCTCTTCGCAGGAAAGGAGCCCTCCCACGATCGCACAGTCGTACTTGAAACCTTTCTCAAGGGTTCTGCGGCCGACTCTCTCGTTCACAGAGAACTCCTCACCGGGCATCACCAGGGCGTTGTCGACGAAATCTGCCATGAGCTGGATGTTGTGTACCCGGTTACGACCAGGAGTCCAGGTCGTGAATTCCGCAAGTTCGTAGAGGTCCCCGAACGCCTCGGCCATGGCCGTGGTGAATTCAGGTTCTGCGTCCTTGACGATTGGGAGCTCGCCCGTGCCGTTCCCGAGTGCGGCTGCTTCGACCGCAGCCGAGATGTCCGCCGCATCCGCCGTGGTACCGTTCAGGCCTGGTATTAGCTCAATCGTGTCATTCTCGGGGAGACCCTCCATCTCCTCTTGCGGGGAGTCTTTGATCTCGTACTGATCTGGATAGTCCTCGAAGTCGTCGACGAGCACCGTCTCCCAGCGGGCGTCGACCGGATCGATCTCGAGGCCCTCTCGAACGGCTTCAACGAGCGGAGCGATGATCGACGGATTGATGGAGAATTCGATCGACGCATTCTCTCCGTACCCGACGGTCGCTTCCAGCGCACGGCCGAGATCCGTTGGGCCAACGTGGAACTCGAACCCGTATTCGTCGTTGGTCAGCACGACGTCGCGGTCGATGATCATCTCTGCTCGCTCGACCCCTGTATCGATGTCGGCCTCGGTGAGCTTCGGATCGGATTGAACCGTCGGGAGCCCGATTGTGTCGTTGCTTCCTGATTCGAGCACTCCGAGGAGCAGTCTCGCTGCTTCATCCCGGTCGATAGCTTCGCCAGACCTCGGATACTCGTGGCTTACTCTGCCGTTCGAGATCGTGATTGACCCCTCGAACGCGGGATTCGGGATGGCGTCTTGCTCCCACTTGACAAGCTGCGCTTCGACCATGTCCTGATCAAGCGACGCAGTGAGCGGGACGTCAAGATCCTGGGTGAAAGCCTCGAGCCACTCACCGATGCCATCCTTGAGGAGACTGAGAGCTTCATTGACGGCGCTAGAGCTGTCGAATGTCAGACCGACGTCGGATGGGTCAAGATCATAGAATCTGCCGTTGACTTCGATGCGGGCGACGCGAGCGGTAAGAACGGTTGTGTATGCCTCGACCGATGCGATCGCTTCGGATTCGGTTTGGCGGGCGACGTCTATGCCTGCGATCGTGACATTTCGCGCGATTCTCTCCGACGCTGCCGCGCTGTCTACAAAGTAGATCGAGAGTGGCAGGACGAGGATCAACACAGGTACCGCGATGAAGAGGACGAGTCTGAATTTGGATGCGGCCATCGATGCTTTCCCGGGATGTGATTGCAACTCGCGGAGTATATGGCCAAGGGTCGAATAGCTGACTGCATCTCGAATTTCGGTCGTAATTCCGATACGATCGCCGGGTGGCGGCTTTCACTCGTATTCCACCGGGGAACGAATTCTCGGTTTCGGCGACTCTGTACGTGACGTACCTGAAATGTCCTCAACAGGCGCTTGCGCGTCTCAGGGGTACATACCCAATTACGACGAAGGCGATGTTCAGGGGGAGCCTTGCCCATCGGATCTTTGCGAGACATCTCGTCGACGGCCCGGTTCCTTCCGATACATTCGCGAGCGTGTGCCGAGAGGAGACCGGAGCACACCTGGCAGGTTCAATGGCTTCTCTCTCCCTCAAATACTCGGAGTTCACTCGGATCGTTGCAGAAGTTGAGGAGCTCTATGAACGATTCAAGGCGCTTCCGGCGGTTGGCCTGGTAGATGTCGAGGTTGACATCGAAGCTGCGCTTGTTGAGGGTGTGACGCTCCGTGGGCGTATGGACGCCGTGTTCTCCGACGATCAGGGTGTGCGAATCGTCGACTGGAAGACAGGGTCGAACCTTGACGATGCTGAGCACCAACTCGCGTTCTACGCGATGGCTTGGCGGCTCGCCGAGGGCGCCCTTCCAACCACGATGGAAGCTGTGTCGCTCAAGACCGGGGAGAGACGAGTTTCTGCGCCGAGCGACGGCGAAGCCGACGAGACGGAAGCTGACGTAGTCGCCATGATCTCGCACGTTAGGACTGCGATGGCTTCGAATGCGGAGCTTCCAAGATCGGCCGGTCCTCACTGCCAGTGGTGCCCGCTGCGCGGCGACTGCGCGGAGGGTCGATCGGCTCTTGAGATTCTTTTCTGACAATTCCCGCTTGACGCACGGCTGGTACCCGTACCGCGCCATACTCGCACTTATGCCAAAGTCGATCCTCTCGATTCATGCTCACCCCGACGACGAGTCCTCGAAGGGCGCCGCGACTGTGGCCAAGTATGTCACTGAGGGTGCGAGGGCGGTGCTCGTCACAGCGACAGGCGGCGAGGCAGGGGATATCTTGAACTCAACGATGGATCGTCCCGAGATTGCAGGGCGCCTCCAAGAGGTGCGTGCAGTGGAGCTCGCCGAGGCGGCGAAGATAATCGGGTACGACGTGGTTGAGATGTTGGGTTACCGCGATTCAGGAATGCCGGGTTCGGAAGCGAACGCACACCCGGACGCATTCTGCAGGCAGCCTCTCGACGGAGTGCTTGAGCGCGTCGTTCGGCTGGTGAGGCGTCACCGTCCCGACGTTGTTCTCGGCTACGACGCCCACGAGTTCTATCCCCACCCTGATCATCTGCGAATCCACGAAATTTCGGTCGCTGTCGTTGCCGCGGCTGCCGATGGTGAGCGTTTCCCTGAAGCGGGAGACCCATGGGAGATCAAGAAACTGTATGCGCCGGTGTTCACCTCCGACCGGATTATGACGCTCCATCGAGCGATGCTCCGGGCCGCAGGCGAGTCTCCCTTCGAGATGTGGATAGAGCGCATGAACGCCTTTGAGGCGCCGGGCCGAAGACTGGCGCGGGTCGATGTCACCGGATTCATCGATCAGGGGAGGGATGCGTTGCGAGCACATCGGACCCAGGTGGATCCTGAAGGCTTCTGGTTCGCTGTGCCGACCGAGCTGGTCGAATCTGTGTATCCGTGGGAGGATTTCGAGTTGCTGTACTCGTCTGTTCGCTGGCACGAAGGCGAATCAGATCTGTTCGAGGGGCTCTCGTGACCGTTCCGCATCGCGGCTTCCGGGGACATGCCCGGCATCGGATCAATAATGGCCGCTGACCTAGTGGCTGCCTTCAGGGACGCCTTGGAACGGGTGCCGCGCGTACTTCTCAGCTCTGAGGATATGCGAGTTCTCAGGGACGCACAGACGTCCGCGGATGTCCTTGACAACCTCTTGTCTTCTCCCATGTCCGTCGTTCTCGTCGGTTGCACCGGAGTTGGAAAGTCACATCTTGTCAACGAGCTCGTCGGGGCCGAAGTGTCCAAGGTCGGTGTCCTGAGACCTACGACTCGATCGGTTGTCGCGGCAGGGTCCATGGGTCCTGGCGTTATCGAACATGCATTCGAGTACGTTGTTGTGCCCGCAGCGGCCGAGGGCTTGGTGTTCGTAGACACCCCCGGGTGGGAGGTCGACCGGGAGGCCGCCGCAGCCGCGTTGTCGTCCGCAGATCTCGCGATCGTGGTTGTCTCGCCCTCCAGATATGGTGATGCCCAGACGCGCGACCTATGGGACGCGGCGGAATCGACACCGCAGAGGACGGTCGTGCTCAATCGGCTGGGCGGGCCGTCTCTCGAGCGCTCAAAGGTTCTCGCGTCCGTGCGATCCCATTTCGCTGGAGCTGACGTGGTGACGGTCGACGAAGGAGGCAGAGCCGATCAGCTCTCGAGCAGCGTCCTCGGAGCTATGGCTCGTCGAAGCACTGACGGCGACAAGATCGCGATCACCCGCGCAGCGGCGTCGAGGGCTGGTCGATACATTGCCGGTGCGGTCACTGCTCGCGCGACGGATCTCGGCCGATTGGGGGACACGGTGGACGCTGCTCCGCCTCAGAGAATCACGGACCGCGGATTGGCCGTGCTTGAGAGCTGGTTGGCGACGGAGCAGGAATTGGTCGACCACGTGCAGCGATCTATTTACGACCTCGATCGCGAGATCATCGACACAAGCGGGAGCGAGGTGTCTCAGCGCATGCTCGAGACGATGGGGCAGTGGAGCAGCGCCGCTTTCGAGAACAGCCTCGTTCAGTGGCGGAGTGAAGCCGCGGACCGCTTCCGGTCGGACGCGAAGATCCGTTGGCGGAGATCATCTGCCGAGCAGCTCCTCGATCAGACGTCGTGGAAGGTGGGCGTGAATCCGACCGTACAGGTTGCCAGCCGAGTGAAGCGATTGATGGGAGCGAACCTCGACTCTGCCATTCGAGACATCCACGGGCAGTTGGTCGACGTGGCGAACGATGAAGCTTTGCGACGCCGCGGCGTGTGGCGGTCTGCTGTCGAAGCTGTTGGAACGTTCAAACCCGGTGAGCTGCTCGCAGCAGCCAGGGCGGTCGGCGAACGATGAGCAGCCTCGGGTCTCTCCTCGACCTCGCCGATCTCGCTGTCGCCCGGTGCGAAGGCGTGCTGTCCGACGAGTCTCGGGAAGAACTCGCCGACACCGTGCGCCGCGCGCGTCGAAAACGCGGATTCATCGGCGAAACACTCGTCGTTGCGTTCGCAGGCGGAACCGGATCCGGCAAGTCCTCGCTTGTGAACGGGATAGTTGGAGAGTCGGTGGCGCCGATCGGCGTGGTTCGCCCGACGACGGACGCGGCTCTCGCGGTGACGCCGATGCGTTCACCTGTGAATCTCGACCGCTTGCTCAGTGACCTCGGCGTGACGGAACGGGTCGAGTCCGGCGCCCTTGAGTCGTCAGTTCTCGTTGATCTTCCGGACTTTGACAGTACCGTCGAAGGGCATAGGCGAATTGTCGAAGATGTGCTTCCGCGCGTGGACGCTGTGGTGTGGGTGTTCGATCCCGAAAAGTACTCGGACAGGACGATGCATGACCGATTCCTGTCGGAGTTCACCGCATACGAGAACCAATTCCTCTTTGTTCTCAACCATGCTGACCGGCTCGGAGATTTGGTTGATGTCGTCTCCGAAGACCTTGCTCGACTGTTGATTGATGACGGCTTCGCGGCGCCAGAGGTCATCTCAACGACTGCGCGAGCGCCCAATGTGGATGTATCGCGGCTGGTTTCTGCGCTGTCTGTAAGGCTCGACACCAAGCGAACGGTGACCACGAGACTCGTCACCGACCTCAGGATTTCAGCAAATCGTGGTTGGGCCGATGCCCAAGCATCGATGCATGCCAACGCCGATGACAGCAGCAAGGCAGAGCGTTCGGCGATTTCGTCCGCAACCTTCGTATCGTTGGGCGTCGAGGCGATCAGTGTGCTTCACGGCTTGATGGAGGGTTGACCGAGTGTTTGGATCTATAACCGACTGGTGGAGTGAATTCTGGGTCCAGAGCGGGGGAGATATGATCGCCACTGCTGTGGTGATCGGCGGTGCGATCGTAGCCGTCGGTCTATCCAAAAGAGGCGTCTCACGATGGTTGCGGAGGGTCGAGAGCCGTTACGCCAAGTCTGACGATCACTCTGACAGGGAGCGAGGCCAGCGTCTCGTCACGATCACGAGGGTCCTGAAGATGCTAGTTTCCATCGTTGTCTGGGTGATCGTCATCCTGACGACCATGGGAATCTGGGGAATCCCGATGACTCCCTTGATCGCGGTCGGGACAACGATAGGGATCGCGGTCGGATTTGGCGCCCAGGATCTCGTCAAAGATATCATCAGTGGGTTCTTCATCCTTGTAGAGGATCAGTTCGGCATCGGTGACGTCGTGGCGATTGCTGGAGTGAGCGGCACGGTCGAAGCGATCAGACTGCGAACGACCGTCCTGAGAGACCTGAACGGAAACCTTCACCACGTTCCGAACGGCCAGATCATCGTTGCATCGAACAGGACGCCGGACTTCGCGAGGATTGTCGCCGATATCGGGGTGTCCTATGACACCGATGTTGACCGCGCGATCGAGGTGATTCTCGACGAAGCGACGCTGCTGGCGAATGATCCTGATTGGTCATCCAGCTTTCTTCAGATGCCGGACATGCTAGGTGTCAACGAACTCGCAGAATCCGCTGTGGTGATTCGAGTGCTCGCGACGGTCGTTACTGAGGATCGGTGGGCCGTCAAGCGTGAATTCCTCAGACGTATCAAGAACCGGCTCGACGCAGAGAGCATCGAGATCCCGTTCAATTACGTGAGTGTCGTGCTTCACGACGGCGCTGACCGATCCGAGCGTTGATTCTCGGGGCGCAGGACGAGCAGCGCGGTGTGAGCCGGCGTGATCTTCAAGTAGCGCGCCATCCCGAGAAGCTCGCCGTCAGCGTGGAAGGCGGTTGCAGGCTCGGCCTCGATGACGAGTGATTCATAGGCCGTCCATAGCCGGGTTCCGGTTGCGTCCCTGTGCCTCCGCCCGAGGACGGCTCTCGCGAGGATCTCTGATGATCGCAGAATCCCGAGATTGCTCACCGCCAGAGTTGCAAGACCGTCGATACGATCGTGCGCGAGGTGAAGGGGAACCTTTCCGAAGTATGTGTATGGACTGTGGACCTGGGTCAGGGCGACGACGCCGTCAAATCGATCGCCTTCGCATGTGATTCGCAGATTCGGCATGTGAGATCGCCAGGTCGACAACAACCGGCCTACGGCAGTCCGGGCATAGTGCACGCCTCCGAATCGTAGCTTCGCGTACGGGCGAGATTCAGCGATCGAGACGACGTCCGCATCGAACCCGACTCCAAGAGAGAATGTGGCGTACCGGGTCTGCTTCCCGGATTCGGTCAGAGCCTCCACGAGCGCCACACGGGTTGGTCTGGGGCGCCATTCCGTGGCTGACTTCGCAGCATCCAGGGGAACCAGAGGCACGCCGAGAACCCTCGCGAGGACGTTGGTGGTACCCACGGGGATGAGGCCGAGGGCGGTGCTCGTGCCGACAAGCGCGTTGGCGACGTGGTGGGCGACGCCGTCGCCCCCCATGGCGAATACGACATCGACGCCCTGCTCGACAGCCCTAGCAGACGCCGTTGACGCTTCGGTTGCATTGATCGGCCACTCTGTCGCCAGGTCGAACGATGCTGAGAGGGATGCGACGACCTCGCGAAACGATCCGCCGGTGAACTGGGAGGCAGAGGGATTCGAGATGAGCACAGCCGACCGCATGACAGAAGAGTAGCGACAGAAGAGTAGCGACAGGAGACAGGAGACAGGAGACAGGCGATCCAAGGTCTCATGTCGCAAAGCGAGGCGTCAGCCGAGCGGTCCCTTGTCTCTTGTCTAGCTTGCTAGGAGTTTCTCGACCTGGATCCGGAGATCTATCGGTCGGAAGGGCTTGGTCATGAACGCGTCGGCGCCGCCCTCAGCAGCTCGGTCAGCCATCTCAGGCTGCGCGTGGGCGGTGAGTACGAGTACCTTCATCTCGGTGAACTCCGGCTTGTCCCGCAGACGGCTCAACACATCCCAACCGTCGAGCCCGGGGAGACCGATATCGAGTACGACGATGTGTGGGTCGGTAGCGTCGATCTGTTCGAGTCCCGTCGCTCCGTCGACCGCAGTCGAGACATCGACGTCGAGCGCTCTGAGACACACCTCGATCAGCCTTCTGACCGAAGGCGAGTCCTCGATGACTAGCACGCGTTGACGCATTCTTCCTCATCGGCGGCGATTCAGGCTACTTCAGTGATTCGTTGGGTCCCCGTTTCACGTGAGAACACACCGATGTCGTACCCTTGGCGCATTGGAATCAACCTTTCTGGAGGTCTTGTGCTTGCTCCATACCGCTCAGAGCCCTACTCCGATTTCAGTGAGCCCGCAGCGAGCGAGGGATACCGGCTTGCCCTCGACAAAGTGGCGGCAACTCTCGGCGAGCGATCGTTGCTCGTCATCGGGGGCGAGCACGTTGATACGAAGACTTCGATCGAATCGATAAACCCGGCGGACCCCGCCAAGCTTGTCGGCACGTCAGCATCCGGTGGTGTCGAACACGCCGGCGCCGCGATAGACGCTGCCTGGAAGGCATATACCGGATGGTCGACTCGAACAGCGGAGGAGCGCGCAGGCCTGATTCACAGGGTTGGCGACATCATCGCGAAGCGGAGGTATGAATTCTCTGCCTGGCAGACGTTCGAAGCGGGGAAGAACTGGGCGGAGGCCGAGGCGGATGTCGCCGAGGCGATCGATTTCTGTCGCTACTACGCACATCAGGCGCTTCGCATGGCCGAGCCTGTGCCAGTCGAGAAATTTCCAGGGGAGACGAACGAATCCTGGCTCCAGCCGATCGGCGCAGGTGTCGTGATTCCCCCCTGGAATTTTCCTCTTGCGATCCTTGTAGGCATGACGGTCGGCCCGGTAGCCGCCGGGAACACTGTCGTGCTCAAGCCTGCCTCCAACACGCCGCTGGTTGGATGGGGTTTTATCAAGGTTCTTGAGGAGGCTGGGCTGCCTCCGGGTGTCGTGAACTACCTTCCGGGATCCGGTGGCACGATCGGTGACGCGCTTGTCGACCATCCCCGGACGCGGTTTATCAACTTCACAGGGTCAAAGGAAGTCGGACTCCGTATCGCTGAACGCTCAGCGAAGGTCCAGGACGGCCAGAAGTGGCTGAAGCGGGCGTACATGGAGATGGGTGGCAAGGATGCGCTCATCATCGACGACACTGCCGACCTCGACGCTGCGGCGCTCGACGCGGTTCGGTCTGCCTTCGGGTTCCAGGGTCAGAAGTGCTCAGCGTGCAGTCGACTGATCGTGTTTGAGTCCGTACATGACGAAGTGTTGGACAAAGTCGTCGAGCACGCATCGAGGTTGAGCGTGGGGCCTCCGACTGAGAATCATCCTGTCGGGCCTGTCATATCGGCGGCGCAGCACCGTTCCATTCTGGCCGAGATCGATGCAGGCAGGGAGGAAGGAGAGCTTGTCATGGGTGGCGCCGCCATTGATCGGGACGGCGGCTACTACATCGAACCGACGATCTTCGATGGTGTCGCGCCTGACGCGAGGCTAGCCCAGCACGAGATATTCGGTCCGGTTCTGACCGTCATAACCGTGAAGGATTTCGATGAGGCGCTTGAAGTCGCAAACAGCACCGAATTCGCCTTAACCGGAGGTCTGCACTCTCGTGACGAATCGCGCCTTGATCGCGCAAAGCGGGAGTTCCACGTCGGCAATCTCTACTTGAACAGGAAGATCACGGGTGCACTCGTCGGCATTCAGCCGTTCGGTGGTTTCAACATGTCTGGAAGCAATGCGAAGGCGGGAGGCCCGGACTACCTGAGGCTCTTCATGGAGATGAAAAGCGTCAGCCGAAAGATCGGCTGAACATCGTACTACTTACCGGCGTCCTCGCCGGTGTACGTGTACCAAACCACTGCGTTGCCGAGCGTGTCAGAGACGATCACGGTGTCGCCCTGGTTCGACCAAACGGCTGAGTCGCTGCACCAGTGAATTGCGTCGACGGGCCCGCCTTCGCATCCGGTCACGACGGTGAGCTCATCGCCTGGGGCGAGCACAATCCCTTGTGGCAGCGTCAAGCGGTGTCGCGAACTCTCGTCTCTCAGCGTCCACCCCGAAAGTGACACTCGTCCGTAGCCCTCGTTCACGATCGTGACCCACTCCTCATCGAGATTGTCGTCATCCGGCCCCCGAGGGTCGAACTCGATGGCCGATACGCGGATCACAGGACGATCGGCTCTGATGCCTTCCGCGTCACCACACACGAACGTCCCCCACATACCCCTTCCGGATTGGAACGCTGCGCCTTCGAGAGACTTGAACGCCCGTTCGTATTCGTGTCCGTTCTGGAGCCCAAGTGCGTTTCCGGCTCTCACCATCTCCGAGTTGACGAACACCGGCCCGGCTGTCGTGTCGAGATAGAGGTAGCGGAGGAGTCGGCCAAAGGAGTCGGCGTCCTCGTCGCCTGAGACGAGGAGGACGTCTCGACCGACGATCATCGCCGACAGGAGGGCAGCCGCATCAGGGCCCCAGCATGCAGACGTTTCGGGGGCGTTGATCCCGAGTAGTCTGACATCGCGGTCGACGCCTGCGATCCGAAGTGTGACGGTGTCCCCGTCGATTACCGAGATCACAGATCCAATGACACGCTCCTCGGGAGGTGGAAGTGTCGGCGGCGTCGTGGATACGGCGCCGCCGAGGCCGAGGTCGGCCGTATTTGCGGTCGTTGTATTGAACGCATCCGGCGTGGGGCGGGTGTTGCACGCCGACGCTACCAGTGCGAGAACGATGATGAGGGGCACGATCCCCCTGTGCACGATGCGGCGACGCATGGCGCAAAGGTACCGGGCTATCGAAGAAACTCGCGGCAGCTCCGGACCCGGTGCCTCTAGAGTGCCATGTCCAGGCGATTACGGAGGCAGGAAAAATGACGAATCTCTTCGATTTGCACGGTAAGGGCGCACTCGTTACAGGAGGGAACAATGGCATTGGGCTTGCCATGGCGGAAGCGCTTGGAGCGGCGGGCGCCTCGGTTGCGATCTGGGGAAGGAACCCCGATCGCAACGCAGAGGCGAGGGACGCTATCACGAGGCAGGGAGGGGAGGCCTACTCGTTCGATGTCGACGTCTCATCAGAAAGCGAAGTCGTCGAAGCCTTCGTGGCGACCGTCGAAGCGCTGGGCCACGTCGACGCCGTTTTCGCGAACGCAGGAGTCGGTGCTCTTGCGACGCCGTTTGGCGATATGACGACCGCGGAGTGGCGGCACATCTTCGCTGTCAACATGGATGGTGTGTTCTGGACGTTTCGCGAGGCAGTGAACCACATGCAGCCACGCGGTGGTGGATCTCTCATCGTGACTTCCTCGGTGTCTGCGGACGTGGGATTTCCGAGAGGGGAGCACTACGCCGCCACGAAGGCAGGCGTTCGCGCCCTCATCCAGGGATTGGCCGTCGAATACGGGAAACACGGCATTCGGGCGAACGCCATTGCGCCCGGCTGGGTCGTCACAGGGATGACAGACGGGTTCATCACAGAAGATCGCTTTGAGGCGCAGGTGAAACCGCGAATCCCGGCTGGACGCTGGGGTGATCCGAAGGATTTCGCAGGAATCGCCGTCTACCTGGCCTCTGACGCCTCGGCCTGGCACACAGGGGACACCATCACCATCGACGGCGGTTATTTGAAGTTCTGAATCAGGTCACAGGTCACAGGTCACAGGAAGAGTTTCTTCCCTGACGCCTGACGCCAGATGCCAGACGCCAGACTGCTTGCGGATTGCGGATGTCAGTAGTTGCGTAGCATGTGGGCGATCAACCGATAGGAGTATGGCCATGATCACATTCGATGAACAAGTCGCGATCGTCACCGGTGCAGGCCAAGGTCTCGGTCGATCCTACGCTCTTGCCCTCGCAGAGCGCGGGGCGCGAATCGTAGTGAACGATCTCGGTGTGACACGGGACGGGACGGGTGCATCCTCGGAGGCCGCTGCGGCTGTGGTGGCTGAGATCGAGGCTGCGGGGGGTGAGGCCGTCGCTAATGGAGCGGACGTCACCGATGGGGATGCCGTCGAGGCAATGGTGAGGGACGCCGTCGAGCGCTGGGGACGAGTCGATGTTCTCATCAACAACGCAGGCATCCTGCGCGACAAGTCGTTCGTCAAGATGGACCAGGCTGATTTCGATCTCGTCGTCAAGGTTCACCTCACCGGAACCGTGATCTGTACCAAGGCCGTCTGGGAGCGGATGAGAGAGCGGAACTACGGTCGAATCATGGTCACGACATCGTCTTCAGGTCTCTACGGGAACTTCGGTCAGGCGAACTACGGCGCGGCGAAGCTCGCCGTCGTCGGGCTGATGAACACCCTGCGCACAGAGGGAGCGAGATACGACATCCGCGTCAACGCGCTTGCTCCCGTCGCTCACACCCGCATGACGGACGACCTGCTGCCAGACGAGGCGAAAGCTCTTCTAAAACCGGAAGAAGTAACCCCTGGTGCGCTGTTCCTTGTATCGAAGGACGCTCCGAACGGCGTAGTGCTAACGGCGGGCGCCGGAGGATTTGCCACCGCAGGCATCTTTGAGACTGCAGGCGTCTGGCTACCGCCTGGCGAGCGGACACCGGAAACCATCGCTGAACGGTTCGACGAGATTCGGGATCCGGAGGGAAATCAGGAGTTCGCCGGTGGCGCCGAACAGTCGATGAAATTCCTGCAAATGGCCATGACAGGCCTCCAGGACAAGAGCTGAGGAGAATCATGAAAGAAGCGGTGATCGTATCGGCGGCACGTACGCCGATTGGCAAGGCGTACCGAGGGGCATTCAACAATCTCGAGGCGCCGAGTCTCGGTGCTGTTCCGATCGAAGCGGCTGTAGAGCGTGCGGGCATCGACCCGACCGAGGTTGATGACGTCATCATGGGATGCGCCATGGCCCAGGGAACCCAGTTCCTCAACATCGGGAGGCTGGCGGCGCTCAGGGCAGGACTGCCTACTTCGGTGAGTGGCATGACAATCGACCGGCAGTGTTCGTCGGGCATGATGGCGATCGCCACCGCAGCCAAACAGATCATGGTTGACGGCATGCGGGTCGTTGTGGCTGGTGGCGTCGAATCGATCTCGCTCGCGCAGAATGAGCATACGAACATGTTCAGAATGATCGATCCGGCTCTCATCGCTCTCCATCCGTCGGCGTACCTTCCAATGATTGCAACGGCCGAAGTCGTCGCCGAGCGGTTCGGGATATCGCGTGAGGCACAGGATGCGTACGGATACCGATCTCAGATGCGGACAGCAGCGGCCCAGGAAGCCGGCGCCTTCGATGACGAGATCGTGCCCGTTACTGCGACGAAACAGGTGATGGATCGCGAAACTGGAGAGACGACCTTTGAGGAGGTGACGCTCACCAAAGACGAGGGCAGCCGTCCTTCGACGACACTCGAAGGTCTGCGGGATTTGCGTACCGTGAACGAAGGCGGTGTGATCACGGCGGGGAACGCGAGCCAGTTGTCGGATGGCGCCGCGGCGATGGTCGTGATGGATGCCGACATCGCCCACGATCGAGGACTCGAGCCGCTGGGCTACTACAGGGGTATGGCCGTGGCCGGAGTCGACCCGGACATCATGGGTATCGGGCCTGTCTTCGCGGTGCCGAAGCTCCTCGACAAGGCTGGTCTCACTATGGACGACATCGACTTGTGGGAGCTCAACGAGGCGTTCGCGGTTCAGGTGCTGTATTGCAGAGACGAACTAGGCATACCGGATGAGAAGCTGAACGTCGACGGCGGCGCAATTTCGATAGGGCATCCCTATGGCATGAGCGGCGCACGGATGGTGATGCACGCGCTCATCGAAGGAAAGCGTCGCGGGGCCAAGTACGTCGTGTCTACGATGTGTGTCGGAGGTGGCATGGGCGCAGCAGGCCTGTTTGAGGTAGCTTGATGCGGGCGGTCCTGTGTACCGAATACGGTTCCCATGAGAAGCTGATCCTGGACGATGTAACCGACCCGGCGCCAGCGCCGGGCCAGGTGCTCATCGATGTCCACGCAGCGAGCCTCAACTTTCCCGACTTGCTCGTCATTCGGGGCGAGTACCAGTTCAAGCCTGAGCCGCCGTTCGTTCCCGGCACCGAGGCAGCGGGTGTGATCGTAGCCCTCGGTGAAGGAGTCTCCGGCCTTTCGGTAGGCCGTCGGGTGACGTCGGTCGGTGTAGTGGGCGCGTTTGCTCCGCTGCGGGTTGTCGACGAAAGCACGGCGATACCGATTCCAGACGAGATCGGCTTCGAGACGGCAGCATCAATGACGATGGCCTACGGCACCTCTTATCACGCCCTCGTGCAGCGGGGCCGGCTTGCTTCGGGTGAGACGCTTCTTGTGCTGGGCGCCGCCGGAGGCGTTGGCTCTGCTGCCATTGAGATCGGAAAGGTGTTGGGCGCCACGGTCATAGCGGCGGCGAGCAGCGATGAGAAGCTCGAATTCTGTCGCTCCATCGGGGCCGACCACACAATCGACTACATCACCGAGGATCTTAAGTCGAGGGTCATGGAGATCACTGGGAGCGATGGTGCAGACGTCATTTACGACCCTGTCGGCGGCGACTTTGCCGAATCCGCTTTTCGAGCGATCGCCTGGAATGGGCGCTACCTTGTCGTGGGATTCACGGCCGGCGACATTCCAAGACTGCCCTTGAATCTTCCTCTCTTGAAAGGGGCGTCGATCATCGGTGTGTTCTGGGGATCGTTTATCGCTCGCGAGCCTCACACCGCCGCAGCGAATCTCACGGAGATCTCGCGCCTGATCGTTGGAGGCGAGTTGAAACCTCCGATAACCGAGACATTTCCACTTGAACGAGTCATCGACGCCTATGAACTCCTCGCCTCACGCAGGGCGATGGGCAAGATTGTCTTGCGGGTGGACAGGTAAACCGTCAGCGGTCAACGGTCAGCGGTCTACGGTGCCTCACGGTGTCGTCAGCCGGTCGCTCAGATCCTGCATGCCTCTGATCCAGCGGTCGTAGTCGAGGGCTTTCCGCTGGAAGTAGTCGAGGACGATTGGGTGGGGGAGGATGAGGAACGACTCGCTGCGAATGGCTTCGACAACCGCTTCGGCGACGTCGTCAACATCGATGGCCAGGCTTTCGACCCAGCCGCGCATCTCGTCTGTGTGGCCTGCGAAGGCATCGAGCATCGGAGTGTCAACGAACATCGGGCACAGGCAGGAGACGCCGATGCCCCGGCTGCCGTAGGTCACCGAGAGCCACTCGGCGAGTGCAACGGCGGCGTGCTTCGTGACGGAGTACGGAGCAGCTCCGACGTTGGTGAGCAGCCCGGCAGCGGAAGCGGTGGTGACGATGTAGCCCTCGCCCCGCGCGAGCATGCCGGGCAGCGTGTGGCGTGTGGCGTACACGTGGGCCATGACGTTGACATCCCAGGTTCTTTGCCAGTCTTCGTTGGATGCGTCAACCGACCCGTCGGTCGGAATTCCTGCGTTGAGACAGAGGATGTCGATACGACCGTGCTCGCGCTCTACCTGAGTCAGTACGTCGATGGTTGCCTGCTCGTCCGTGACATCGAGAGTGAAGGCGCCACCGTCGATGTCAGACGCGACGTAGTGAGCGGCGTCGCCGTCCAGATCGACGATGATCACCTTCTTGGCGCCCTCCACTGCGAATCGGCGGGCCATCGCGGCGCCGATGCCGCTGCCACCTCCCGTAATGACTGCGATGCGCCCTTCTATCTCCATGTTCCGGCCTCCTCCATCTGAGCATCATCCCAGGTAGTAGTACCGTAGGCCGAGATCCGAAATCCGAAATCCAAGATCCGAAAATCGAAAGCAGAGGATCCAATGCGTGTACTACCGGCTGATGAACTCCAAGATCACGTGGGGACCGAGACCGGGCGATCGGACTGGTTCACGATCGATCAGGATCGGATCGACCAGTTCGCTGAGGCGACCGTCGACCATCAGTGGATCCACACCGACCCTGACGCCGCGGCGCAGGGACCGTTCGGTACGACCATCGCTCACGGATTCCTGACGCTGTCGTTGCTGAGCTATCTCTCCTCCGAAGGAATGGTGCTGCCGGAAGGGGCCGTGATGTACCTGAACTACGGCACGGACAAGGTGCGATTCCTCAATCCGGTCGCTGTCGATTCAAAAGTCAGGGCGATCTCCGTGCTCAAGGCAGTTCGAGAAAAGTCGCCTGGCCAGATCCTCATCACGAACACTGTGACGGTTGAGATCGAAGGTCAGGAGAAACCGGCCCTCGTCGCGGACCTCCTGACTCTCGCCTTTCTGGGGCAACCAGGTTGACATCGCTTGACGATCAGGCGGCGGATGTCAACGACGCTATCGACACCCTCCTCAGCCAATTCCCACCGTCTCGTACCGACGCCAAGGCTTTCTGGGGCGCACAGTTCGATGCGGGGTTGGCCTGGGTTGATTTCCCGAAGGGAGACGGGGGTCTCGGGGTAAGCCCTAGCCACCGTGAACTGGTTTCGAGGCGGTTAGCCGAGGCGGGCGCCGAGACGTGGAATACGACGGCGAACATCCTCGGCATCGGCATGGGTGCAGGTGTCCTCGTCACACACGGCACCCAAGACCAGCGAAAGCGTTGGCTCCGGCCCATGTTCACGATGGACGAAATCTGGTGCCAGATGTTCTCAGAGCCGGGCGCAGGCTCTGATATCGCGAGCCTCGCCACGAGGGCGGTACGCGACGGCGACGAATGGGTTGTCAACGGCCAGAAGACCTGGACGACGCTTGCGCACCTCTCGAAGTGGGGGATGGTTGTCACGCGGACCGATCCTGACCAGCCGAAACATCGAGGCATGACCTACTTCATCGTGGATATGGAAGCCGAGGGCGTTGACATCCGGCCTCTGTATCAGATCACGGGAGAAGCTGAATTCAATGACGTATTTTTCGACGATGTCCACATTCCGGATGACCAGCGCATCGATGATGTCGGTGCTGGGTGGCGAGTTGTGATGACGACCCTGATGAATGAGCGAGTTGCGATCGGTGGGCGTACATTCCCTCGCAGCGATGGCGCCGTCGGAGTCGCGATGGACGTGTGGAACGAGTCGGGATCAGGAGACGTCGCTACGCGAAGGGAACTCGCTCGCCTCTGGGGTGAGGTTGAGGCGTTCCGCCTCACCACGCTTCGGGCCGCGGAGAACATGCAAGCAGGGGTTCCCGGCCCAGAGGGATCAACCGCGAAACTCGCTTGGGCCGACCTCAACAAGGAAGTGACGTCGTTCACGGTGTCGATGCTCGGATTCGACGGGGCGACGATCCCTGAGGGATACTCGCTCGATCCGACGACCTATGACACCCGAGAAGTTGAACGAGTGATGAGCCCCCAGCGTGCGTTCCTGAGAGCGCGAGCGAACAGCATTGAAGGGGGCACGTCGGAGATCATGAGGAACATCCTTGGTGAACGGGTTCTCGGATTGCCGGGTGAGCCGCGTGTCGACAAGGATCTTCCATGGAAGGATGTGCCGCGTGGTTGAGATCATCACGTTCACCCGCACCGAGGAGCAGGCGATGCTCGCCGCAACTGTACGTGAGCTTCTCGAGTCGACGGCAGACATGGACTCGGTTCGGGAGGCTTCACTCTCGAACACTGCAATCGATCGAGCGGTCTGGAACGGACTCGCGCAGATGGGTGTCCTCGGTCTTCACATCCCCGAGGAGTACGGCGGCGCGGGTTACTCCTTCGTCGAGACCGCGATCGTGTTCGAGGAACTCGGTCGCCGCCTCGTACCTGTCCCGCTCCTCTCCTCGGTCATCGCCGCGGCTGCGGTTCTCGCGGCAGGCACAGAGAGCCAGAGAGCCGAATACCTCCCGGCAATCGCGTCGGGCGAGCGCATCGCATCTCTCGCGATCTTTGAGGATCCTCACGATCTTCTTGAAATCCGGACGGAAGCCGCTCGGGACGGCGACGGATGGCGAATCTCAGGGGTCAAGCGCTACGTCACTGACGCTCCTCATGCCGAGGTGTTCGTCATCTCCGCCGCGACTGATGACGGAGTGGGGCTCTTCGTAGTTGACAGCGACACGCAGGGCGTCACGGTGGCCGCTTCGCCTTCACTCGACGCGACGCGTCCACTCGGTGAGGTGGTGCTTGATAGTGTGTTCGTTCATGCAGACGCCTACCTCGGTGGCGAGCCGAACTCCGGCGCTGTCAGGAAGGCTCTCGATGTGGGTGTTGTCGCCCTGGCGCAGGAACAGGCCGCCGGTGCACAGCGCTGCCTTGAGATCTCCGTTGAGTATGCGAAGAACCGCTTCCAGTTCGGGCGTGCCATTGGATCGTTTCAAGCGATCAAGCACATGTGCGCTGACATGCTCGTCGCCGTCGAGCACGCCAAATCTGCGGCATTGCACGCCGCACGGGCGCTCGATGATGCGGACGAATCGAAGATCGCCGTGCCGCTCGCAAAGTCTGTCTGCTCGGACGCGTTCGTGAAGGCGTCGGGAGACACGATCCAGATCCTCGGTGGTATCGGGTTCACATGGGAGCACGATGCCCACCTCTATCTCAAGCGAGCGAAGTCCACGTCACTTCTCCTCGGTTCCGTCGACTCCTACCGGGACCGCCTCGCAGACGCCATCGGTATCTGATTCCTCCCTGTCTCCTGTCTCCTGTTAAGCAAACTGTTCCTCCTCGGTGGAACCTTCGAGCGCGAGGGTTGAGGACATGCCGCCAGAGATCACCTGGGAGACCTGGTCGAAGTATCCGGCGCCCACCTCTCGCTGATGGCGTGTAGCGGTGTATCCGGCGCTCTCCATCGCGAACTCGGCCTCCTGGAGCTCGACGTAGGCCTCCATGCCACGCTCGGCGTAGCCCGAGGCGAGCTCGAACATTGTTGCGTTGAGGGCGTGGAATCCTGCCAGGGTGATGAACTGGAAGCGGTAGCCCATTCCGGCCAGCTCCTTCTGGAAGGTGGCAATGGTCGCATCGTCGAGATGGCGCTTCCAGTTGAACGAGGGCGAGCAGTTGTATGCAAGCATCTTGTCCGGGTACTCGGCATGGATCGCTTCGGCGAATGCGGCTGCTTCTCCAAGATCGGGAGTCGACGTCTCGCACCAGATGAGATCCGCGTATGGCGCATAGGCGAGGCAACGACTGACCGCGGCCTCGAAGCCGTTGCGGACGCCGTAGAACCCGTCAGTAGTGCGTTCACCCGTTAGGAACTGATGATCCCTTTCGTCCACATCAGTGGTCAGCAGTGTGGCCCCGAGCGAGTCGGTCCTCGCCACGACGAGCGTTGGAACTCCCATCACGTCTGCGGCAAGCCTCGCAGACTTGAGGGTTCGCACATGCTGCGACGTTGGAATGAGAACCTTGCCACCCATGTGCCCGCACTTCTTCTCTGACGACAGTTGGTCTTCGAGGTGAACCGCTGCGGCCCCGGATCGGATGAAAGCCTTGGTGAGCTCGAACACGTTGAGCGAGCCCCCGAAACCAGACTCGGCGTCCGCGATGATTGGGACCATCCACTCCCTCGATCCATCCCCCTCGGACCACTCAATCTCGTCTGCTCGTCGGAGGGCGTTGTTGATTCGCTCCACGAGAGCCGGAGCAGAGTTTGCCGGATAGAGCGACTGGTCCGGATAGACAGATCCCGCCAGGTTCGCGTCCGCAGCGACCTGCCAGCCTGAGAGGTAGATCGCAGGAAGCCCCGCCTTGACCATCTGCACGGCCTGGCCGCCGGTCATTGCACCGAGAGCGCTCACGAAATCCCTGGAGTGGAGTTCCTCCCAGAGCTTGTCCGCCATCATCGAAGCGATCGTGTGCTCTTCGAGGAACGAACCCTGCAACCGAACGACGTTCTCGGGGGAGTACCCCCGCTCGATGCCTTTCCACCTGGGGTTGGACTCCCAGTCCTTTCTGATATCTTCCGCTCGCTGGGCGATAGCGTTCTTGTTGGTCATGTTCCTTCCAATGGTTGGGACCGGGTGGTCAGTTCTCGAGGACGTCGTATGCGGGCAGGGTCAGGAAGTCAGGGAAGTCGTCAGCGAGGGCTACGTCTGTGAAGAGGACTCGGGCCTCATCGAGGCGCGAAACCTTGTACATCTCATGTCCGAGTTCAGCGCGGAGCCGTTCCGTCTCCTCATCCGCGATCTTGTTCACGTACGACGGCGTGATCGCGACACCTTCGATGGTCACGGATTCCGACCGGACCCACTGCCAGATCTGGGATCGCGAGATCTCGGCGGTAGCGACGTCCTCCATGAGGTTGTAGATCGCCGCCGCTCCCGTGCCTCGGAGCCAGGAGGCGATGTACTGGATAGCAACGTCCACATTCTGGCGGACACCGCTCTCGGTGATCGTGGCGCCTTCGATCGTGAATTGTGTGAGGTCGCTTGCTGTGACACTGACATCCTGTCGCTGCCTCCCGAGCTGGTTCGGGGCGTCGCCGAGTACTTCGGTGAAGATGTCCGTGACCAGGGGAACGAGATCGGGGTGCGCAACCCAGGTTCCGTCGCAACCGTCGGCCGCCTCGCGTTTCTTGTCCTCCGCGACCTTGGCGAACGCGATCCGGTTCACTTCTTCATCTTTTCGTGACGGGATGAACGCAGCCATGCCACCCATGGCAAAGGCGCCTCGTTTGTGGCAGGTCTTGACGAGTAGCTCGGTGTAGGAGCGCATGAACGGCGCCGTCATCGAGATCTGCCCGCGATCAGGCAGCGCGAACCCCGCGCGGGATCGATGCTTCTTGATCACGGAAAATATGTAGTCCCATCGGCCCGCGTTGAGTCCCGCTGAGTGGTCTCGCAACTCGTAGAGGATCTCCTCCATCTCGAAAGCTGCAGGAATCGTCTCGATGAGCACGGTCGCTTTGATCGTTCCTTCCGCGATGCCTAGTTGCTCCTGAGCGCGGAGGAACACGTCATTCCAAAGCCGTGCCTCTAGCCTGCTCTCAAGCTTGGGAATGTAGAAGTACGGTCCTGATCCTCGGTCGAGGAGCTCCCTGGCGTTGTGGAAGAAGTAGAGACCGAAATCGAAGAGGGATGCGGACGCGGGCATTTTATCGATTTCCATATGCTTCTCGACGAGATGCCATCCACGGGGGCGAACCATGAGGGTCGCAGAAGCACGAGAGAGTTCGTACCTCTTGCCTGTGTCTGCGGTGAAGTCGATCTGTCTCCGGACAGCGTCGAATAGGTTGCTCTGGCCCCGCACCATGTTGTCCCATGTGGGGGAGTTGGAGTCTTCGAAGTCAGCCATGAAGACTCTCGCCCCGGAGTTGAGTGCGTTGATGACCATCTTGCGGTCTGTAGGCCCGGTGATCTCACATCTGCGGTCCTGGAGATCAGGCGGCGCCGGTCGGACGCTCCACTCGCCGTCGCGGATCGCGGTGGTGTCGGGGAGAAAGTCGAAGCCTGCCCCGGAGTCGAGTTCCTGCTGTCGGACTTCCCTTCTGGCTAGCAGCTCGATGCGACGAGCGTCAAAGAGACGATGCAGATCAGCAACGAACGAGAGTGCTTCGCTGGTGAGGATCCGGTCAAAGGCAGGATCCATGGTGCCCTTCGTTTTAGCGAGCGGGCCGAGAACTCGAATCTCTTGCACAAATGTCCTTTCGTGTGAGTGTGCAGGAAACGACCAATTTGCGCTAAAAGCAAATTGCTGCAAGGATAAAAACGGCTGATGTTTCGCATAATGTGATGAAGGAGAAAAGTTTGTGGCAGTAATCGACCCACTCGTCTTCGGACAACGCGTTCGGCACTACCGAAAGGCGGCAGGGATGACCCTCGACGACCTTGGCGCAAAGGTGTCGAAGCCCGCACCTTTCCTGTCGCTCCTAGAGAACGGGAAGAAGGAGCCCAAGCTCGGCCTGATCAACGACCTTTCGGTATCGCTCGGGGTGGACGTCTCTGATCTCCTGTCCGCGGACGCGCCCTCGCGAAGGGCGGAGATGGAGGTGGCGATTGAGCGTGCTCAGCGTGATCAGGCGTATCGCGATCTCGGCCTTCCGTATCTGAAGCCGACGGCCCGCCTTCCCGATGCAGCCCTCGAACACATCGTGAGACTGTACGGGGAGTTGAGGGGGAGGGAGAAATCCGCTTCGTTCACGAGAAGTGAGGCGAGAGCGGTGAACGCCGAGCTCAGGGCGGAGATGACCGAGCGCGGGAACTATTTCGCCGAGATTGAAGCGCTCGCGGCGCGTGCGGTTGCAGCGATCGGGTATGAGGGCCAGGGGGCGATGTCGAAGGGTGACCTCAACAAGCTGGCAGGCCACTTCGGTTTCAAAGTGATCCGAACGCCGGACGTGCCCGCGTCGGTGCGGTCTGTGACCGACATGCGCAACGGCAAGTTGTATGTGCACGGTAGGGACAGCCTCGATTCGAAGCGTTCCCGAACCGTCGTCCTCCAGACCCTGGGCCACTTCGCACTCGACCATCCTGATCCGAAGAACTTCTCGGAGTTTCTGAGACAGCGCGTCGAATCGAACTATTTCGCGGGGGCCGTGCTCGTGCCGGAGGCTGTCGCGGTGCCGTATCTTCTCGACGCCAAGACGAACCGGAATCTCTCTGTTGAGGATTTGAAGGATCGGTTCTTCGTGAGTTATGAGATGGCGGGCCACCGTTTTACGAACCTCGCTACCGAGCATCTGGGTCTGAAGACTCACTTCGTTCGATCCGACGACCAAGGCATCATATGGAAGGCGTATTCGAACAACGGTGTCCCCTTCCCGGCGAATTCGATCGGGGCGATCGAGGGGCAGCGCTTGTGCAGGGAGTGGGGAACGCGTCAGGCCTTCGTGTCCGACGCCAGGTACACGATTCACTACCAATACACAGACACGAGCGAAGGCACGTTCTGGTGCGCGACGTTCGTGGAAACCGTTGACGAACCATACGCAGCGATCACAGTGGGTGTCCGTTTCGAGGAGGCAAAGTGGTTCAGGGGTTGGAACACCGACCGGAGATCAACGTCCGACTGCCCTGACGGCGAGTGCTGCCGCACCGTCACAGACAGGATGGCGGAACGTTGGAACGGCAATTCGTGGTCGTCGGTCCGCCCGAATTCGCACGTCCTCGCGGCGATGCCCGTAGAGACCATTCCGGGGGTGGACATGGTGGAGATATACGAATTCTTGACGAACCAGGAGAACGCGGCGTTCCGGTAGCGGCGGTACGCTGGAGCAATGCATCGAATCTTCGTAGTCGGCGTGCTTGCTGCCGTCATAGCAGTTGCGGCGTGTTCGACAAGCAACGCCGAGCAGACGTCCACAACCGCTCTCGTGGTCGTGACCTCAACGACACAGGATCCACCGACGACGACGAGCGAAACCGAGACGACAACGACGGTCCAACAACCGTCGACCACGACTCTTCCAATTTCGGAGCTCAAGCTGACGTTGACCGAGGTCGGCTCAGGCTTCGATCACCCCGTGCTGCTCGTCGCGGATCCAGGCGGTGGAGCGGATCTCGTCGTTGAACAGCCTGGGCGTATCGTGCGGGCCGACGCCGCCGAGCACGTCGTCGTGCTCGACATCGCGAGCGATGTGCGGTTCGGTGGTGAGCAGGGCCTCCTCGGTCTCGCATTCCACCCCGGTTTCGACGCGAATCGGCTCGCGTATGTCAACTACACCGACAACAGGGGGCGCACGGTCATCGAGGAATTCCAGGTCCGAGATGGAGTGTTTGACATCGAGTCGAGGTTGGTGATCCTGAGGATCGGCCAACCGGCTGGTAACCACAACGGAGGGATGATCGCCTTCGGGCCTGAGGAGTACCTGTGGATCGGGATGGGGGACGGGGGAGCATCGAACGACAGGTTCGGACATGGGCAGGATCCCCACACGCTGCTCGGCTCGATGGTGCGCATTTCGGTACCTGGCGACGGCCCCGATCGCTACGCGATTCCACCGGACAACCCCTTCGCTGACGGCGTCGGCGGTGCGCGAGAGGTGTACGCCATCGGCCTGCGCAATCCGTGGCGGTTCTCATTCGATCTGGACAAGGTCTGGATCGCGGACGTGGGACAGGAGAGGATCGAGGAGGTCAACGTCGTTCCAGCGGCGTCTGCGGGCCTCAACTTCGGCTGGCCGATCATGGAAGGCTCTGAGTGCTTTAGGAGCTCTGGTTGTGATGCGAGCGGGCTCACGCTCCCCGTCACCCAGTATCGCCGCGACCAGGGATGCTCGATCACCGGCGGTCACGTATATCGTGGCGATCTCATCCCCGAACTCGACGGCCATTACTTCTTCGCAGACTTCTGTTCAGGAACGCTGTGGAGTTATGCGCCCGAGGGCTCCATGATTGACTGGACCGAATCGACCGGAGCACTGCGGGCGCCTTCAGCGTTCGGGATCGGTGGCGACGGCGAGCTCTACGTGGTTTCCCACCGAGGATCGATATTCCGGATCGAGCGATCCGCATGATCGCCGTTGTCGGGTCCGTGAACATTGACTTTGTTTTCGAGGTTGAGCGTCACCCGACGCCCGGTGAGACAGTGACGGCATCGGCCTTGCACACAATTTACGGTGGCAAAGGAGCGAACCAGGCCGTGGCGGCAGCGAGGCTTGGCGGGGTGGTGACGCTGGTCGCCGCGGTAGGGGACGATGCGCAATCCACGGAGATGCGCGACGATCTCGCGTCAGAGGGAGTTGACGTGACCCGTGTGCAAATCGCAGGGGGAACATCTTCGGGTTTGGCGGCAATCACCGTCGACGCCCACGGGGAGAACTCCATCGTTGTATACCCCGGCGCGAATCACGTCCTTACCCTCTCCGATGGCGATCGATCCGCCATTGCCATGGCTTCTGTCGTACTCGTTCAACTCGAAGTAGAGATGGCCGTTGCGATAGAAGCGGTACAAGTTGCAACGGGGACCGTGATCCTCAACGCTGCCCCGGCGACACCCCTGCCGAAGGCGCTCCTCGGTCACGTCGACACATTGATCGTCAACGAGCATGAACGAACGGTCGCGCTGGAAGGCGCCGAGACCGGCGCGTTAACGGTGATCACGACCTTTGGCGCCGAGGGCGTCAGTGTCGAGGCGCGTGGAACATCCGACCACGTACCATCGATCGAGGTCGAAGTTGTTGATACGACCGGCGCGGGAGACACCTTCTGTGGCGCATTCGCAGAAGCCGTGGCGCGCGGCGAAGCTGTCCTGAACGCCGCGAAGTGGGCGGCCGTTGCGGCCTCGCTCGCCACCACACAGATTGGAGCAAGGACTGCCATGCCGATACGTAGAGACGTCGAGAGAGCCTTGAGAGAGATCACATGACGGAGACAACCAAGCGGTCATTGATCCTTGACACCGACCCTGGCCAGGATGACGCGATCGCGCTGTTTCTTGCTCTCGGTTCGCCGGAACTCATCGTCGAAGCCGTGACGACGGTCGCGGGGAACGTCCCGCAACCGCTCGTGACGGAGAACGCGCTCGGTCTGCTCGCCCTCGCAGACCGGGAGGACATCCCCGTGTACCGAGGGTGTGAACGCCCGATGCTGCGAGACCTCGCGACGGCCGAACACGTTCACGGGCCCAGTGGGGTCGACGGAGCGATTCTCCCGCAGCCCTCACGCGGCGCCGAACCCGAGCATGCCGTCGATGCGATCATCGACCGGTGTCTGGCGTCCGGCGACGCGACGGTGACGCTCTGTCCTATCGGCCCTCTGACGAACATCGCGATGGCGATCGTCAAGGAACCGTCGATCGTTCCAAAGATCAGAGAGATAGTGTGGATGGGGGGAGCTTTCAAGGAGACGGGGAACACGACGACCCTCGCCGAATTCAATGCGTTCGTCGATCCTCATGCAGCGCATGTCGTTTTTACCGCAGGCGCTCCGCTGACGATATTTCCGCTCGACGTGACGCACAAGGCGCTTATGGCGCCCGTCCACGTAGAGGGGCTCGAGGCGTTCGGGTCACCTGTCGCTGATGCTGCGGCAGGCATGATCAGGTTCTACGAAAAACACGATGTAGACAAATATGACATAGTGGGAGCTCCGCTTCATGATCCGTGCGTGATTGCTTACCTGATCGACCCGTCGATATTTAGGGGGCATACCGCCCACGTGGCGATCGATCACAACAACGAGGGGTCGATCGGCAACACCTACGAAGTTGAAGGCGGGGCGCCGACGGCGACGGTCATGACAGAAGTCGACGCGGATCGGTTCTTCTCGCTGGTTATCGAGCGCATAGGTACGCTGTGACCGACTCCCAAGTATCGCGACCGCTGAAGGGCGTTCGGGTGATCGAGTTCGCCGGTATCGGCCCCGGTCCGCACGCGGTCACAATGCTCGCGGATCTCGGGTGCGACGTGATCCGCATTGAGCGATTATCCAAGAACACGAATGAGCTGCCCGACTATCTCACCAAGCTCGGGCTGCGGGGAAGAACGACGATCGCGATCGATCTCAAGTCCGAGGGTGGTCAACAAGCAGCGAGAGCGCTCATCGACGACGCTGATGTCCTATTCGAAGGCTATCGACCAGGAGTGATGGAGCGCCTTGGCGTCGGCCCGGAGCGTTTCACAGAAACCAACCCGGGGCTCATGTACGTGCGTCTCACGGGTTGGGGCCAGGACGGCCCGTACGCGCAGACGGCAGGCCACGACATCAACTACATCGGGCTTACGGGCGCCCTCGCAGCGATCGGTTCGAGTGACATGCCCGTGCCACCCCTCAATCTTGTCGGCGACTTCGCCGGCGGCTCGATGTTCGCGTTGATTGGGGTGCTGGCAGGACTGCTCGAGCGGGTCACCTCCGGGAAGGGCAGCGTGGTAGATGTTGCAATGATCGACGGTGTCTCGAGCCTCCTCGCACCAATTCGCGACATGGCGGACGCCGGACTGTGGTCCGACCAGCGAGCATCGAACATGCTTGACGGCGGAGCGCCGTTCTACCGAACGTACCGCACGAGCGATGGTCTCTTCATGGCTGTCGGCGCCCTTGAGCCCCTTTTCTACTCGATCTTCGTCGAGGGTCTCGGGATTGCAGAGGCGGAGCTCCCAAATCGATTCGATCCCTCCAACTGGCCGGATCTCGAAGTGCAGTTCGCAGACCGATTCGCAGGCAACACCAGGGCACACTGGGAGCGCGTGTTCGACGGAACGGACGCGTGTGTGACCCCTGTGCTCACGATGTCGGACGCCCCTAACCACCCCCACCACCAGGCACGGGCCGACGCCGAACCACAATCAAGTCTCCTCCCGCGGTTTGACGGCCGTATTCTCGGCGCCACGGGTACGGAAGGAGGATGGGACCGGATGGTGGAGCTTCTTGTCGCGTCCGGCCTGTCAGCGGAAGCCGTGGAGGAGATGACACTCGCCGAAGCGATCGGTCCCGGTTCGGTCAGCCGCGAGCACGACGCCGCAGAAAACCGGCATAATGCCACACAATGATTCGAGCCACTGACGCCAGCCGGGTCGTTCCTGGCCGGGAGGATTGATGCGAGTCATAATTGTTGGCGCCGGTGCAAGCGCACGTGATCTGATCCGAAGACTCGGGGATAACTGGGCGGTCACCGTCGTTGATCCGGACGAAGATCGACTGGCCACGATATCCAAGATCAGGGACATCGAGACCGTACTCGGCGACGGTACGAGCGCCTTGATTCTCGGCAAGGCAGGAATAGACGGCGCCGCGGTCGTGGTTGCCGCGTCAGGAGATGACGACGTGAACCTCGAAGTGGCTCGACTCGCTCGAGCCGCGGACGTGGAACAGGTTGTGGGCCTCGTCAGGCTGCCGGGGCGCCTGGACGAGTACCGCGAGCTAGGTATCGACATCATCGCTCCGGCTCTCCTCGCGGCCCGGGCCATGGAGGTTGCAATGGAGCCCCGCCAGGTCACCTCAACGACGTTCGCGGATGGACGGGCTGAAGCAATTGAGTTCGAGATCACCCCGGACTCGCCGGTCGAGGGGAAGGCCTTGAAGGAGATCCACTCGGAGCAGTGGGTGGTCGCGGCAATCCTGCGCGACGGAAACCTCGTCGTGCCCCACGGTATTACTCGGATCCTCACCGGCGACCGCGTGACCGTGGTCGGGTCGGCGACCGATTTCGCTCAGGTAGTGCGGACATTCGCGGGTGGTGTGTCGAGATTCCCTCTCAACTTCGGCTCGCACGTTGTGGTTGCCATGAGTGACGCGCACGACCGGCAGAGTGTGGTCGCCGAGGCGGCGTTCTTCGTTCGGAATACGAATGCCGTCGGACTCACAATCGTGCACCGGGATCCAGAGTCCATCAAGAGCATCGTGTCCGCTGAAGAGATGACACGGTTAATCGCCACGGCAACGAACGAGGAGCTCGACGTTGAAATAGCCCTGCGACCGGTTGCGGGGAACCTGGCTGACGGTGTGATGGCTGTCGCCGCCGAGGAGAGTGTCGGCACGATCGTGGCGCCCATGGCTGCGAGATCCATGACCCGCCCATATTCGGCCATACCCGCCCTCCTCAACAAGCTCGCGCCGGCGGGAGTTCCCGTGCTCTTGACGAGGGGCGGCCCGGCCTTCAACGAAATTGTTGCACCTGCGAGGCGCACGATCTCGGGTGACACCGCCGGGCGAGCCGCGATCGACATTGCTCGGCGTGCAGGAATGAAGGTGGTCGGTGTCGCTGTGGCGAACCCGTTGTTCATGGGCTCTGACGACCTCAAGCAGATGAGGGACGCGACTGCGTGGCTACGGAGGGAGGCCTCAGTACAGGACGTCGATGTAGAGAGGCATGTGGTACGAGGAAACTTGATCAAGGTACTAGCCGAGGCGAATACGACTGATTCGCTGCTCGTTGTCGCGATGCCACAGGGGAGGCTGAGCAGGATCCGGCCCGGGACGGCGGTCTGGGCGGCGAGTCGCGGTAGTGGATCCGTTCTGTTCGTTCCTTCGGGGGGCTGAGCACATGTCTGAGGTCGTATTCGCAGTCGGAGGTGTTCTGCCGAGTGCGACGACGTTCATCGTCATCGGCCTCGCTGCCTTCCTTCTACCCCTCGTTGCGCGTCGCGTCGGCCTCCCTGCGGTTGTCCTTGAGATCATGTTCGGGTTGCTCATCGGCCCTCAAATCCTGGGATTGATCTCTACCGAGACAGCTTCCGAGGGATTCATCCTTGTGCTCGCAGAGCTCGGACTCTTCCTCCTTATGTTCCTCGCCGGTTTCGAGATCAACTTCACATCGCTAGAGCGTGAAGGCCGGGGGCCGATCCTGTTCGGTTTTGGTTTCTACGGACTGATAGTCGTGTTGTCCTGGTTCGGACTTGGACTGGTGGGCCTGGACAACATCAACGAGCAAATTTTCCTGACGCTGCTCATCTCGGCCGCATCCTTGGGGATTATCATCCCCGCGCTTCGGGGCGCGAAGCGGTCTGGAACACAGCAGGGACAGATGACAATCGTGATCGGCATCCTTGCCGAGTTTCTTGCTGCTACAGCCATCATCGTATTTGCGGTCTGGATCAAGAACGGCTGGGGCATAGAGCTCCTCGCCGTGCCGCTCTTTGTCCTTATCCTCCTCGCCACGCTGTGGCTGATGCGGACGCTCGCCTGGTGGTACCCGGAGCGAGCCGAGCGACTCTTTGTCGGTAACGATCCAGATGAGATGGGGATTCGCTTCAGCCTCTCGCTCCTGTTCGTGTTCGTCGGCATTTCGCTTGCCTTGGGGATGGATCCGATACTGGGAGCGTTCATGGCAGGAGCGATGTTCACGTTCGTGTTCCGGAACTCCGGCGATCTCGAGGCTCGCCTCGCAGGCTTCTCATACGGATTCTTGATTCCGATCTTCTTCATATCAGTCGGTATCCGGTTCCCGCTTGACGCGTTGGCGGACTCCGCTGTACTTGTCACAGCGTTCGGCGTCATTGTTGTGGCGATCGCAGCGAAGCTCATCCCGGCGCCGCTTCTGATGCTGCGAGGACTCACGCTGCGCGACAGCCTCGGTGCAGGTGTTCTCCTGGCCGGTCAACTGAGCGTGATCATCGCCCTTGCTGAGGTCGGCGTCCAGATCGGCGTCATCGGCGAGGGTCTCGCGGCGGGCGCCGTGCTGCTTGTCGGCGTGACTGCAATTCTGAGTCCGGTGCTGTTCCGGTTGTTGTCGCCTGACTTGGTCGGGGTGCGAAACGACGATGCCTCAACCGACCGCTGACGCGGGATGATCGACAGTTTCGAGCCGCTGCGCGAAACGGGCGACCACGATCACGACGACGAATGCTGCGACTGCGATCAGGGTCGCCACGAGGACATCGCTGTCAGGCGCCGCAAGCGCCACCGATTCGATTCCGTGTGGCCAGGGCCAGAGCACTCGGAGGGAGCCGGCCATCAGCCCGACGAGAGATGCGATCACGACGTCGTGGTGAAGAGTCAGTGCGCGGTGTAAGACCTGTGAGAACAGGGCCAGTCCGATAACAGCGCCGAACATGAAGACCGCCAGCGTCGCGAAGTCGCGGCTGGTAACGGCGTTTAGGAGCGGAGCGTACATGCCGAGAAGTACGAGGATGAAGGAACCCGAGATCCCAGGGAGGATCATCGCACAGATCGCAATGGCGCCCGAGGTGAAGAACGCCCACATCGCGGGTTGGCTGACCTGGCTGACTGTCTCGGCGGATGTGCCGCCGCCGAGGCCAAGGCCGACGAACACGACGACTGCTACACCGAGCGCAATCCACACATGGCGGCTCAGCGGGTGTCGGATCATCGTCCAGGCAACGACCACGGAACCCGCGACGAGTCCACCGAAGAGCGCGGCCATCAACACGGCCTGGGTATCAAGGAGATGCTCAAGCACTGAAGCGAGAGATCCGACGGCGAGCAGAATGCCCCCGCCGAGCGGAAGGATGAAAGTCCACTCAACCCTGCCCATCCACCGTTTGAAACCTCCTCCATCGAACTTGAGGATGGCGCCCAGTGCGGACGAACCTGACTTGATCGACGCGATGAGTCGTTCGTAAATGCCGAAGATGAGTGCAATCGTCCCTCCTGATACACCGGGAACGATGTCCGCGGCCCCCATCACGAAACCGCGCGTCACAGACAACAAGATTGATCGAATCATCTCGACAAGTGTAGTTTCGGTCTGCCAGGCAACGGTGGAGGTGGTATGCGCGTCGTGATTCAGCGGGTTTCGTCAGCTCGAGTGACCGTCGAGAACGGAGCCGTCGGTGAGATCGAAAGGGGGTACGTTCTCCTCATCGGGGTGGCGAGAGGCGACGATCAAGCTGATGTCGACACGGTCGTGCGCAAGATCTGCGAGATGAGGTTGTTTCCCGACGACACGGGGAGGATGAATCTGTCTATTGAGGAGGTCGGCGGCGCCGTTCTCGTCGTGAGCCAGTTCACGCTTCTGGCTGAAACGCGTAGGGGGAGGAGGCCGTCGTACACGGATGCAGCGGATCCCACGGTCGCCCAACCGCTCGTTGAGGCCGTCTGCTCCGGCCTCGCGGCACGCGGATTGGCTGTGGAGCGAGGCGTCTTCGGAGCTCACATGCAGGTCAGTTTCGTTAACGACGGCCCTGTGACGATCATCCTTGACGTACTCGACGGTCGGGTGTCAGCCTGATCCGGGACTCCGGAGATGAGCGGGGTGTCGTTGGCTGTGCAATGCTCGGTCGCGTTATACGTACGGCTACCACCGAAGGATCCGACATCTCCGTCACGCTCCGATGAAATTCAAGGCGATAGAAAGTTCTGGCCGGCGGGGCAGAGGTGGAGG